>SVCF01000032.1 GCA_015058475.1 Clostridium butyricum
ATTATCCCCATTATAGTTCCACATCCACCTATTACTGCTCCATTAAAAGCTCCAAGGACTGAGCTTCCTGCCATTATTGTAACTGGTTCTGGTATTGGTAACATTATAGGTTGTAAAAAACATACTAAAAAATAAATATATTTTGCTTCTTCATAATGATTACTCAAAGTCTTTTGAAAATTCTCACAATCAGCTATATTTTTTATTTCTGGCAGATAATATATCGTTAAGCTTCCAATAAATACCATTAACATAACTATTATGATTAACTTTAAACTGTTTTTATATTTCATATAACTCATCTCCAACATTTATTTTTCTTTAGTATAAAGATAAATAGTTAAGATATATTCAAGAAAAATATTAAGGTTTCTTAAGAATTCTGCCAAAGATAATTTAATGTTTCTTTAGATAACAAAAAAGACTATAATATCAATATATATCATAGTCTTTATCTGAAATTAAAAAAACTGCCACTAAGTTTAGTAAGCAGTTTTTACTATAAATTCCTTATTCTTTTTCATTCATTAATCCAAGCTTATCAAATATAATAAAGCTAAGATTTAAAATAATTGCCACAACTGTAGCTAATCCCATTCCTTTAATTTCAAAATTCCCCATTGTAAGCTTAATTCCACTTAAACCAACAATAAATATTACTGATGAAAGTATTAAATTTCTTGATTTAGAGAAATCCACTTTTTCTTCTATGAATGTTCTTAATCCTGATACTGCTATTGTACCAAACAACAAGAAACTAACTCCGCCAACAACTGGTGTAGGAATTGTTCTTATAAGTGCTGACATCTTACCAGAAAATCCTAAAATTATTGATATTAATCCTGCTCCACATATTATATAAACACTATATATCTTTGTTAATGCCATAACTCCTATATTTTCTCCGTAAGTTGTAGTTGGCACTGAACCAAACATTCCTGAAACAATAGTTGATAGTCCATCTCCAAGCAATGATCTATGAAGACCTGGATCTTTCAAAAAATCCTTTCCTACTATACTACTTGTCACCTTTAAGTGGCCTACATGTTCTGCTACTACAACAAAAGTTGCAGGTAATATTGTAAGCATAGCATTTATGTTGAAATGTGCAATTTTTATGTCTGGAAGTACAAATAAGCTTGCATTGCTTACTAGTGAAAAATCAACTATTCCCATAAAACATGATGTAATATATCCTACTATTACTCCGATTAACAGTGGAATAACTTTTAAGAATCCTCTTAAAAGAACATTGCATAATATTACAGTTACTAGTGTTACCATTGATACAATAACCCATGATATATTTAATGTAGGTGAATTACTTCCTCCAACTGGAAAACCAGCCATGTCTGCTGCAGTGCTAGCAAGTTCTAAACCTATTAGTGTAATAATTGCACCCATAGCTGCTGGTGGAAATAATTTATTTATCCATCCAATGCCTACATACCCTACAATAATAGCTATAATTGAAAATACTACACCTACTAATACAAAGCCTCCCTGTATTGTTTGAAAATTATAGCCTTGTCCATATAATAATAATACTGGAGATATAAAAGCAAAGCTTGAACCCAAATATGCTGGAATTTTTCTTTTTGTTATAAATGCATAAAGTAATGTACCTATACCATTAAAGAATAATACAGTAGTTGGATCAATATTAAACAAAAGTGGTACAAGAACTGAAGATCCAAACATTGCAAACAAATGTTGAATACTTAATGGAATTGCCTTAACCAAAGGAATTTTTTCATTTACTTCTGTAAAGTCATTTTCATCTTTTAAAGTTTCATTATACATAATAATATCATCTTCCTTTCTTAGTTTCGCTGAACTAATTTAAAAGTGCCCTACCAAAAATATCACTAATATGAATACTTTGTCAATATTTTTATGTGATTTTTTCATTTATATAAATAAAAACTTGTTAAGATATAATAATACAATTATGTTCTTAGCAAGTTTTATTTTTTATAAATTATGCATTCTTTGAGCATCCCCAAATTTCAAATCCATTTTTTTATATAAAGCCTGAGCTCTCTTATTATCAGCAAATACTCCAAGTTCAATCTGCTCATATCCCATTAGCTTTGCCTTTTCAATTATTTCTTGAAGAAGCACTTTACCAATTCCATTATTCCAAAGCTTTTCTTTTATAGAAATACCAAATGCTGCTCTATGCTTAAGCTTAAAAGAATTATTTTTTATTCTTTAAGAAGAATATACTTGAAATTATAGCTGCAACTATTACAACACCATAACCTAATACTGTAACAATTGTATTCTTTTCATCTACTTTTTCTAAATTTTCACTTACTTCTAATCTTTCGCTTGTTCCTTTGTCTTTAGATGTTTTTGAATCATCTGCTGTTTCTGAAGTTTTAGATTCTGAATTATCTACTACTTCTTCATCATCAAATTCTTTTGAATTCTCAGTTGTTTTTGTACTTTCTACAGCTCCTGTATTATTGATTGCTTCTATACTATTATTAAAGCTTTCAGTTCCATTGTTAATACCTGAACCATTACCATCACTTAAACTTTCATTATTTCCACCAGTACTTCCATTGACACCACTTAAGCTTCCATCATTTCCACCAGTACTTCCATTGACACCACTTAAGCTTCCATCATTTCCGCCAGCATTTCCATTACCACCACTTAAGCTTCCATCATTTCCGCCAGTATTTCCATTACCACCACTTAAGCTTCCATCATTTCCGCCAGTATTTCCATTACCACCACTTAAGCTTCCATTATTGCCACCATTGCTACCTGAATTATTATCTGATTTTAACTCATTTAATCTAGCTTTTAATTGACTTGCATTACTTAAATAATTATTCACCTTTATTTCTATGTATATATCTACATTGCTATTAAATAATCCAATATCTTTTATATTTCTTAACTTATCTAATAATCCAACTTCTTGTGTAAGTTTTAGGTTATAAACTGTGAAGTCTCCCTTAGAATATATATTTTTTATAATTGGATTTAATTTATTTAAACTCTTTAAGAATACATCTAACTCATCTACAGTTATATTTCTCATTTCAAATTCTACTGGGGAATTTTCTGTTCCATAAGCGTTTCCAGCTATAGGCAATAAGATGTTAGTATCTACTATATCTTTAATATATGAAGGCATTTCACTATCATTTTGTAAACTAACTACATTTATTGTAAAGCTATCTGTTTTATTACTTCCATCTTTAGTTGATACTGTTATTGTTGCTTTACCTTCTGATCTAGCAATGATTTTAGCACTATTTCCAATCACCTCTATTTCAGCTACATTTGAATTACTTGTTGACCAACTTACATCTTTTACATCTGCATCTCCATTAATAGATGCAGTTACTGTTTTTTCATTTTCTAAATACATTTTAGAGAATTTATTGTTTATAGTTATACTTTCAACTAAATTTAGTTCTCCTTTAACTGTCACAGTTATTGTTTTTGTTGTTATAACACCATTATTATCTTCAACTCTATATGTAACTTTATATTGGCCTTCTTCATTTATATTTACAGTATTTTCAATAACTTTTATCTTATTTGTTATAGTTCCATCTTCCCTGTCAGTTGCAGTCACTCCATCCAATGGATTGAAGACTGTTCCTAATTTTATAATCTTATCAGTTACATATATTTCTGGAGGATTATTTATTCCAATTTCATTTGAAATTACAACTACTTTGCTTTGTGCTCTAGCAATTCTCCCTTTGCTATCAGTTGCAGTATATGAAACTTTATATTCTCCTTGAATATTAATATTTACATTACTGTCAATCTGTAATTCTATATTTTCATCCTCATCTATTACTGTAACCCCTTCACTTGGATCAAAGCTATCACCAACCATTAAATTATGGTCTTTAACACCTAAAATAACTGGAGCTTTATTAGCATTTACAGTTACAGCTATTGTTTTTTCAGCTTTATTCTCATATTTATCTATAGCACTATACATTAATTTATATTCAGTAGTTGTCTCTGGATCTAAATCAAGTTCTTTATTTACTGAAAGATTAACTTTAAGATCATTACCTTTACCGTCTCTTGCTTTGACATTTTCCATTGGATTAAAAATATCTCCTGCATTTAAAGTAACATCTTCTAATTCTTTATCACCTTTAGTTATAATTGGCTCTGTAGTAATTTTTTCTTCAATTACACCTACTTGTATTATTAATTCTTCAGATGTTTCACCATAACTATCTTTTGCTACAACTTCTAAATTATATACTCCTGGTGTAGTTTGTGAAAATTCTGTTATAACATTACCTTCATACTTAACTTCTAACGATACAGCATCATTTTCGTCATGATCATTCATTGTTATACCTAAGTTTTCAGCTGTTAACTGAATATTTTCTCCCCCCATAAGCTTAATAGTTCTACCATCTGAGCTTATAATTGGATTAGAGTTCATAGATATTTCTTCTTTAGAATAATCTACCTTATTGCTAACATATTCTTTATTAGCATCACTTAAATACTTAAACTTTACATTATCATTTGGAGTTATGGTGTATTTACTTGCAACTTTATTTTTGCTTATCATACTTTCTGCCATTTCAATTAAATCTAAATCAAATATACCTTTTGATTTAGATTTTAGATCTATCTCAAATACATCTATTTTATTGGCATTCTTAGGAATTGAATTATCAGCTGTTATTAAAACATCAATTGTATTTTTATCTTTATTATATGTATAATCTGTTAATATTTCATTTGGATTACTTTGGTATTCATTATTATTTACTACAGTTTCTATTTCTTTTAAAACTAAATCATGTATACTATTTTCTCCATCTTTTAATTCTACTCCATCTAGCTTTATGCTAAATTGAAGCGATCTAGGTATCTCTTTTATATTATCTATAGATACCCTAGCAGTATCATTATCTACTTTTTCTACTACTAATTTTAAATTATCTGTTGTATCAGAATTTCTACTCTCAAGAATTTCAGGTGTTGCATAAACAATCCCAGCTGTTGATGCTGCTACTAGACCTGATACTAATGCAGTTTTTGGTGACAGCTTAATCTTTTTCATCTGTTTTTTTCCTTTCTTATCTTAATAAAAGACTATCTCAAAAGAGATAGCCTCTTTTTAAAATTATTATCTATTCTCGTATGCTTTTTTCATAATATCATTATTTATTTCTACTACTTTATCATATGAAGTAGATAAGGATCTCGTCTTTCCACTATTTAAATCTATTGATGGTAAGCTACCTAAGACTGGTAAATCCAGCAAAAAAGTATCACTTACTAGTCTTTGACCAACAGGATTACCTGATTCATCTAATTTATTGTATCTATATAGTTCAGCTTTTACAGCTGTTCCTTCTATATTATTCTCTCCATCTATTATCTTATTTTCTTGTTCTGGAGTTATCCAATATATCCAGTTACCTTCTGCAACTTCACCAAGTTTTGAATCTTCTGGTAAATTAGCCAATAATATAACCTTCGATTCTATTGCAAAGTTTTCATCCTTTTCATTTAATACTAAAGGAACATTAAATGATGGATCTCCTTTGTATTCACCAGTTATTATTATTGAACCTGCTGGTATAGATTTACCTGGTGCATACGTATATTCTGTACTTAATCTCCCCAAACCATTTTTATAAACTTTGTCATCATTATCTATTCCTATTTCTATATTATCACCTGTAGGTCCTAATATATCTAATTCTGCTATAGAAATAGTTTCAGATCCCTTAGCAACTAACTTTACATATTGTGCATCATATGCCCATAGTTGAGTATTATTATTATTTCCAGACTCATTAAAGTAAATTGTATTTTCTTTAGTAGTATCAAAAGTTCCTGAATGAGCCTTAGTCCATAATTTTCCATCTTTGCTTACATAAACTTCATATTTGCTTATTGGTGAATATGTAATTTCTGTATTTCTCTTAAAGAAATTCATTAGAGAGAATTTCTTCTTTGGAATTTGTCCTGGAGTATATTTGAGTCCTACAACAGACTTAGTACTTGCCATATCAACTGTTACATATGGGTCTCCACTTGCTACTGCGCCATTTTGATTAGTCACCTTTGATGCATTATATACTGTGGATACATCATTATCTCTTATTTTATTAATTTCTCCACCTTGAACTTGACCATGTCCAGTATTTTCATCTGAAACATCATTAGTACTTCTTGTATTTGTATCAAACACCCAATTGTTCTTAGATATACTTCCATCATGATTTACTTTTACATTTCCAATTACAGTTTCAGCTGTTACATTTAAGTCATAATCATATGCTCTAACTTTGTATTCAAAAACTCTATTATTTACTGAGTCTATAACATCTGTAAATTTAGTTGCTCCATTTTCACTTACTTTATCTCTTTCAATAAATCCAACTGGAACCTCTTTACTTCCTGCTACTGTTGCTTCTTTTCTTATTATTTCATATCCAAGTATCTTATCTGCATCCTTGTTTACACTTAAATTTAATGGAACTTCTTTTTGATTTAAGTAAGTTTTTTCAGTTATTTGAACTCCATTTTTGTCAGTTCCAAAATTTGCATTTACTTTAGTATCTTCTGCCATAGTAATTGCGCTCATATTATTATTTTCCATAGCAGCTAATCTTTTTCTTCTTGCTTCATCATTTAAATAGTAAATTGCTTTATTTTCAACTGGATAATCTTTACTGTTTAAGTATTCATTAGTCTTTGGACTCGCAACCAATCCCCATTTTTCAAAGAACGGTCTTAAGTCTTTACCCACCGCATCTGATGATCTCATTATAAATGTTTGAGCTGTAAAATCTTGACCTAATTCATTAAATGCTATTCCTTTTTTTCTTGTTTCTCTATATAATTTGGCATAGAATGTATCATTACTAAAATCATTATCAGTATTGTTATCTAACATTCTGTAAGTATAATCATTATCATATGCTAAATGTAATTGCCAGAACATCCCAAGCCTAGTTAATCCATCACTTGCAAGACCTACACTTCCTGATGTTACTTTATCATATACATTCTTATAAGCATCTGACAATTCTAGTCTAGATGCATCTACATCATCAAATGTTTGGCTTATAAGAGCTAATATGTTATTAGTAGTTTCTGCATAAGTCAATCCTGTTCTATCATGAACATGCCCAATTTCATGATTTATACCCCATCCAAATAAATTTCCTTCATCTTTATTTACTAAATTTCCATTAACATCAAATTTAAATGGCACACCTTGCATAATTGAAGGAGTGGATCCATATCCTATGCCAACATGGTGTCCTGAAGCATACATAAATGCTCCTGTAAACATTCTTTGATACTTAATATTAATACGGTTTTTAGGTGCTCTATTAGCATTAAAGTAATCACTTTCACTACTATTTATTTCGCCATTACCATCTAAATCTATTGCTTTTTCAAGTAGACCTTGTTGTGCGTAAGAAACCTTCATTAATTGCTCCCAAGCAAGTAATGTATCATAAACTCTATTTACCTCTGCCTCTTCATTTCCAGATAAATCTGCTTCTATTCCTTTAAGTATTTGATCTGCTGGAAGTGACAAAGTTATTCTTTCCCCTTCTATTTCAGTACTATTTAAAATAGAAGTTTCTGGATCATATGTATAAACATTATTTGCATTATCTTGTGCAGTTGCATATTCTGGATATCTATTTGATAAGGTACTTACATAAGATTTTAATTCTCTAATATAAGTTCTTATAGCTTGTTTTACTTCAGCTTCTTTTGTCGTATCATCTATCATATTATTCAGATTTAAATGTGGTACTCTTGTACCACCACTTACACGTACTTGTACCTCTTGTGTTTCATTATAACCAGAGTCAAAATTTATATATAGATTTCCACCTTTTTCATAATTCATATTAAAAGATGAATTTGGAATTGTTATTTCGTTCTTACCAACTGTTAATTTTTGATTCCAATTAGTAATATAACTTCCAGATTCTCCATAATGCTGAGTTATTGCAAGATTAAACTTTGTATCTTTTCTCTCTGAGCCAATATAAACTGTTACTTTATCTCCTGGCTTTACAGCAACTCCTAATGCTTGCCAGTTATTGCTTTGACCTATTGTTTGCCCTTGATTAGTTATTCCAGTATCAAGCTTTAAAATTCTATCACTTAACTTAACATCATTAAGTAAGTCTTGTGCTCTTTGCAAGTCTTCTAGAATCTCTTTTTGATTAAAATGATATTCCATATTTATAGGATCTATAGTCTTAGCTCTTTTTGTAAGTTCATCTATCATCTCTTGATTAACATCATCTTGTATGGATAATTTTAAATCATCTGTAAATAAATTATCTATATCCTTTTCTAAACTATCATATTTATAGAATTTGATTTCTGATACACTTACTTTACCAGACCCTATAGTTGGATATACAGATATATTTACTTGTACTTTTTTTACTGTTATAGGCTCATCTAATTTTAAAGTCACTACTTTATTGTTTAGATTTACTTTTGCTGTTTTATATTCCCACACCTCTGTTTCTTCATTCCATATTCCAATATTAGCTGAATACGGCTGAGAATTTATATCTAATCTAGTTATTAAATTTATTGTATCAAGTGTATACTCTTGATCAAATGTAACTATCGGACCTCTCTTATTATAGATAGATGAATCCCAATTATCTAATGTCCATGCAGTAGAGTAATCATTATCAACAACACTATCTTCATCGTAAGATTTACCACTTGGAAATTCAACCTTTTCTATGTGATTTGTTAATTCATTTTCTCCATTTGATGAATTGATAAGATTATAGTTAGTTGTTATTGGAATCACTAAGTTAGCAGTAGAACCTATATAACTTTTAGATAAACCACCAGTTCCATGATGATTAGTTGCTGTCATCATTATTTCATAAGTAGTTGTATCTTTTAACCCACTTATAGTATAATTTGTAGCCCTTATTAATTCATCTTTGTCTGCCTTTTCATCTGGCTTTAAATCTACCACTTCATCTGGTATCTCATTAGTTAAGTCACTATCTTCATAATCTTTATTTTGATCATTTGCTTTTATCCATTTCTTAGTTCCAATTTCTCTATAATATAAATCATAATCTTTAGCTTTTTTATGAGATGCCCAGCTAATATTAAGAGCTTTATAGCCACCTTCAATTTTTATACCTTCTGGTCCTTCTGGAGCCGTCTCAGGTATAACTTGAAGCTCTACTATAGAGTCTGCTCCAAACCTTCTTCCATTTTCCCCATCTTCATTACTACTTAATTTTCCTGTTTCAGAGTCCCATCCTTGTGTATTATAGTTTGCATCTACATTATCTGGCTTTCCATCTTTATCATTTTCATTATTTGTTAAATTGGTATCTCCAGTTGAGGCTACAATATAATCATCTTGCTCATCCTTGTATCCACTTTTCCAATCTCCAGATGTTGATTGTATGCTTACTCTATACACAGCATATCCATCTACTTTTTCTATTCTTAAAGTATTTTTACTTGTTTTATAGGTGCTTGTACTTACTACTTTTTTACCATAATCATCAAGCTTTTCAACTTTAATTTCATATCCCGTTACATTTGGTACATGCTCCCAGCCTAACGTCATAGACTCATTACCTACTTGCGTTGTACTTTTAAAATTATTTATAACTGGCACGTTCATCTTAGGTTTTGGTATTTCTGTATAAACATTATTTAAAAATTCAACTTTTGATATTTCTGTTAAATTCTTATTACCTCTACCACCAGTAACTTTTATAGTTATTTCACTTACAGCAATTTGATCCTTTAAGTCTATTTCTATAACATCCAAAGTACCATCAGAAGTTTTTCTTGTTGATTTTCTGTCCTGTGAATTCTTAAATTTAAATTCTAAATTTGTTCCATCGCCCTTAGGTATAATTATGCTTCCTGCACTTGGTGCATTATTACTTGGAGCCTCTATAACTAACTTTTCAACATAAGTGTCTGATCTTTTCGAGTCTCCTAAATTCATTGATAATAATATAGGATTGTCCTCACTTATTTCCTCTCCATTAGATTTTAGTGAAACTCCAGTACCATTATTTTTTAATATATCACTTATATCTCCGTATATTTCTGCGCCATCAACTTCTATATCTACAGTTTCTGGATTTAAGATAAGATCTGTATCTAGTATTACTGGATCTGATTTTTCTTTATTCATATTTTGATGAATATAAGTTAAATCAGTTATATCGACTTGTCCATCCCTATTCAAATCATAATCACTATTTGCTACATCAATTTTTATCTTATTCATTATGTAATTTTTTATATTATTTTCTGACTTATTTTTAATTTTATTTTTTAAGCTCTCATAATCAGTATCAGTTACAAGATCATTTCCATCAACATTTCCTGCTAAAAAAGCTCCTGGATAATACACTTCCTTTTCATCATCTATAACTATTTTTTTATCGCTTGTTCCAATTAAAACTCTCTTAGAAGAATCCTGTATTTCTATATTATCTACCAATACAGTTTCATATCCCGCTCCAGATATCTCAAGTGAGTATGTTCCTAATGGAAGTCTATCAAAAGTTAAATGATAAAATTCTAACTCTGTATCTGAGTCTTCTATCTTCTTTCTTTTATAATCTAGAGCTTCTAATTCATAATTTATGCCTTTAGATTCTATTTTCAAAGCCTCAGTATCTGAACCTAGCCTAATAGTTTCCTCAAATCCATTTTCACCTTCCTCTCTTAATTTAACTGATATATTTGTTTCATCAGCATTTGTAAACTTTATAGGAAGAGAAAAGTTTAAATCTAACTCTAGTTTACCTTTTGCTTCATAGCTATCTGTATCTTTCACTGTATCATCAATAACTTCTTCATCTTCAGTTATTTCCTCATCATTAACAGTATCATCACCTTCTGCTATTACATCATCATTAGTAGTATTATCACCTTCTACATTTTCTCTACCACTAGTGGTATCTTCAGCATCTATAGCTCCTTCACCATTACTAGTGTTATCATCTTCTTTAGTTACTTCATCACTAGAAGTTCCATCCCCCTCTGTAACTTCTCCCCCATTATTAGTATCATCACCTTCTGTAGTTATTTCATCATTAAAAATTTCATCCTTCTCTGTGGTTTCGACATCATTGCTAGTATCTACATTCTCAACTACTTCATCTTTTGGCGATTCTGTTAAAATATCATTATCACTTTTTTCAGTTGTCTGTGATACATCTTCTTTAATAACATTAGTTTCTTTAATGTTATTAATATCTTTTGCAAAAGCAACGCTTTGCATCTGACTTGCAATCAAAGTTACTGCAAGTGTAGTTGATATTTTTCGTTTCATCCCTTAAATCTCCTTTACTCTGTATATACATGAATGCAAATTAACAATTAAACTACAATAATTATTAATACATAAATGTTACTTCTACATAATTATTATATTGTTTTTTTTTCACGTTTCAAGCTAATTTGTCGTTTTTTGCATTTTTTTCTGGATTTATATAGTATTACTACCTAACTTTTCACATTTTTAATTTCTTACTTACCTATTTTGTTATTATTTATTTTGACCGCAAATTTATTTTCAAGTAATTTACATATTTTCTTTTCTAATTTTAATCATAGCATAATATCTTCTGAGTTTTATCCTCCAGAATGTGTCCTCTAATGCTTCCTTAATACCTTACCGTTGCCAGTAACACACTTTCATTCGAACACCCCTTCTTATCGGGATGGAGACACAGGCTTATCTTAGCCTGCCAGCACAGCAAACATTCTGAACGAACAAAAAAAGGAACTTATTCTTTATTAAATAAGCTCCTTTACTTTGCTTCTTTATTTCCTTTGCATTTTCAAAATAATTGCCTGAAATAGCAATTATAACTTTTGACATATATACTTCAGTTCCATCACTCAATTTATATGGTACAGTAAAAGATATATTAATTTGATTTACTAATTCTTGAATATCTAAATTAACAGAGCCACTAACTTTTCCAGCTTCTACTTGTCTCCAATAGTATTTCTTTGCGCCCAAATTAATATTTAGTTGATAAAAGTAATTCTCTTAACCTAGTAACACTTATACCTAAAATATCTGAAAATTCTGACTCAATAATATCTTTTCAACTTTTTAGTGCCTTACAAAAGTAATTTTATTATCTTTATATGTATCAGTTACATAATAAGTTTCATAACCTGCATCTATCCATGCTATTGCTTATGAATGAGTATAATCATTTGCCCACCATATTGCAGCATGATCATATTATTATAAATTTCTATTCCATATTTCTCTATTTGTAATTTTATTTCTTCATTCATATTATCTAAAAATACTATATCTAAAGAATATATTCCAACAAGTTCGTCTAATTCCTCTGCTATAGTGCCTTTATACTTTTTATCACATAGTATACCTAAATCTATATCTGAATTATATTTATAGTTTTCCTTTGCTCTTGATCCAAATAAAACTACCTTTTTTATAGATTTATTATCATTAAAATATAAGATTAAGTGATTATTTATCTCAAGTCCATCAACTTTAAAGATTTTAGGTGCAAATTCATTACTTCTGTGTAAAATCTATACCCATAAAAATTCCCCAAAATAACTTTGGGAATATATAAAAATCACTTAATCACTATTATATTTTTGCATTATTTACCACTTCAGCAATTTGATTCTCATATTTATTTATTGAATTCCTTTCCTGAGTGAGTAGCCTTTCTAATTGACTTATTGCATTCTCTATCTCTCGTTTAGAAGATTCAACACTCCCTTGTGAATTACTAATGTGATTCTGCATACTAATATCTGCAAATAATCCATCAAAGAAAAAGTCGGCAAATTTTATGAACCCATCTGTATCAATGTGAATATCTAAGTTCATATTAACATCAGCTAGCTCAGTTCTGAAATTTCTCATCAAACTTTGAACATTATTTAATTTATTTTTTGCATCATTTAGCTGGGAATGTTTTATTATATCTGACATGAGACCTCCACCCATAATATCCCATGCTCCCCAGCCCCTTGCACTATTTAAGCTGTTATTTACTCTTTCTAATTCACTTAAAACTACTTTTCCTACATCAATTGCTTCTTTCAATTCTTTTATATTATGTTCCGAATTGCTGATTCGAGTCTTATATTCTAAAATTGTAACCTTATCTTTGTTTTCTACAGAAAGTAATTCCTCTAATTTACTTTGATATAACTTTTTATACTGAAATTCGCAAGATATATATTTATATTGTTCTGTTTGTAATTTTTGAAGTTTTCTTTCTGCATCTTCTAATTCAAATTGTTTATTTTGTAACTTAACTTTAGCTGTTGCTGCCTCTAAGATTTCTTTATCCATCGTAGTTTCATACTTTCCTCGAATCTTAAGATAAAATGCTTGTAATCCACCCTTCTCTAGATCTTCCACATCTCTATCTTCCTTTTTACATACCTTCTCTAGAATTGTAATCTCTTTCTTTAAGTAATTAACCTCTTGTTGTATTGAATTAATTTTATTCTCATATGATTTAAAAATCTGCATTCCTTCTAGCTGTACTTTTAATTCCTCTGTTAAATTCTGTGTCATTATATAATTCCTCCATAATTAACTTTATTGTTCTCTCATCCAATATTACTTTATATCACTTTTAAAACAATTATATCATTTTTTACAAAATAATTTATTTAATAGGACTAAGAACCATAGTAGCTACTAACTCTTAATTTTTTGACTTCTTTAGCATATCGACTCACCTTACTATTAGAATTATGCAATCTCGTCTAAATTGTAATCATATTATAATTTAAAACATAATGCAAAAAAGTTATCTGGCACCATATTTCAGATATCAAATAACTTTCTAATCATAATTAATTATAATAAGCTTTATTTATATTCTTAAGCCTTAGTTAATCTATTTAATTCATCTATAGCAGCTACAAGTTCAGATTCATACTCTTCATATAAATCCCCTTCATCTTCCCCAAGCTGCTCTTCATAAAATCTTATCAAAGACTTAAGTTCATCTATTCTACTCATACTTTTCTCCTTTTGTTAAACTTTAAGTTTTTTATCAATAACTCTACTTGCAATATCTACACCAATTTCTAGGAGAAACAAGTTTATATTACTGTATAAAAATAAGTGGTAATAAATTAGCAATTTTAAAAATTCAATTACTATTTCTTATATTATTTTTTCATATAATATTTATATATATTATAGCTTAGTTTATTAATTTCTCAAACTAAAAACATGATGTACTTTATAATAAAAAAATATCACACTACTCATTTATTATTCTGAATAATGTGATATTTCAACTCATTATTTATTGTTATAGAAATTAGAATTTTATATAAATCAGACTATATAACAGGCATAAAAAACATCTGCTTTTTATTTTTAACTTTATGAATCTCAAATTCCATTTCATATACTACCTTTAAGTTTTCTTTTGTCAAAACTTCTTCTACCAAACCATTGGCATAAACAGAGCCATTCTTCATTAAAACAATTTCTTTGCAATAAGCTGAGCTTAAACTCAAATCATGTAATATTGCAATAATTGTCTTGTTTTCTTTTTCATTTAATTTTTTTAAGGTCTCCATTAATTCAATTTGATATCTTATATCTAAATGCGAAATTGGCTCATCTAAAATTAAGTATTTTGTATCTTGGGCTATTGCTCTTGCTACTAATACTCTCTGTGCTTCTCCTCCACTTAAATTGGAAAATGGTTTATCTTTTAAATAAACGCAATTAGTAACTTTCATAGCATGATCAATAAGTTCCTTGTCTTTCTTAGATAAGTCCTGAAATCTCTTTTGATACGGAGTTCTTCCCATAGAGATAATATCATAAACTGTAAAGTTCACATCTATATTAATATTTTGAGGTACAAAGGAAATATTTGAAGCCATTTCTTTTCTAGAATAACTATTTATGTTTCTATTATCTAAGCAAATACATCCTTCCTTTATCTCTAAAAATCTAAGAATATGACTTATAAAAGAAGTCTTTCCACATCCATTAGGTCCAAGAATTCCATAAAATCCACCTTCTCTAAAACTTCCTGAAATATTATTTAATATGTAACTTTCATTATAAGGCTTCCAGCATAAATTACTGACTGATAAAGTTTTATCTTTCATTTTTAACCTCTCAAAACTTTCCACTTCTTGTATTACTATAAAGTAAATATATAAAGTATGGTGCTCCAAACACAGCAGTAATAATTCCTATTGGTATTTCTGTAGGCTGTGCTATAGTTCTTGCAATGGTATCACAAATAACCATAAAGCCAGCTCCAGCAAAATAAGAAAATAAAATTAAAAACCTATGGTCAGAACCTACAATAAGTTTCATGCAATGGGGAATTATCAAGCCAACAAACCCTATTGTTCCGCTAACAGATACACTAGATGCTACTAAAAGCGAGCACACTAATATTAAAATATTTTTTAACCTCACTATGTCTATTCCTAAACTACTTGCTACATCATCACCAGTCAAAATCACATTTAAATCTCTGCCAAACATGAATATAATAGCAACACAAAATACTGAAATAACAGTTAAGAAGATAACCTTATTCCAATTTGCTGAGCTGAAACTTCCAAGCTGCCATAAATATACCTTTTCTAATTGTTGTCTATTATAAATCATAAGCAAAGATATAAATGCACTTAGCATTGTTCCTATAGCTGTCCCTGTTAATAACAAATTAGTCACCATAAACTTTCCACCTAAACTGCCAATTTTATATACTAAAAAAACTGATAAAATAGCGCCAACAAATGCAAAAATACTAGTAATTCCTAAACCAAAAAAATTCAATGTTATTCCTGATAAAATAGCCAAAGTTGCTCCAAGTGAAGCTCCTGATGAAATTCCAAGTATATGTGGATCTGCTAAAGAATTTCTAAATATTGCTTGGAAGGTACAGCCTACCACTGCAAGGGCTCCTCCAACAAGAGAAGCCTGTAACATCCTAGGTAAGCGTACCTTCCAAATAATAACTTCATATACTTCTTTTATATCTGCTGTATCTATAAAATTGTTTATAAGTGGTATTTTAGAAAATACAATCTTAAAACTCTCCCTAACTGTAATAGATGATGATCCAACAGATGCAGAGATCAATATACATAGGAGCAAAAAAATAATTAATAAAACAACATAAAAACAATACTTTTTTTTCTTTGCTTCCACTCTATATTCCCCTCCTATTCTTTAAGTGCTTCTGGATGGAATATTTGAGCTAATTTAAATACCCCTTCTGAATTACGATATCCTTGACGATCTAATAAATTATTATCAATTTCATACACTCTATCTTCTTTAACAGCAGTTAATTCTTTGTATCCTTCTGTAGAGATAAAATTTTCTTTCTCTC
The DNA here is from genome assembly GCA_015058475.1 of Clostridium butyricum. Taxonomy (GTDB): domain Bacteria; phylum Bacillota; class Clostridia; order Clostridiales; family Clostridiaceae; genus Clostridium; species Clostridium butyricum_B. The sequence continues at coordinate 16,410 of SVCF01000032.1, forward strand.
CAGATCTTACTATTATAATATCTGGGTCTTTTTCTAATAATACCTCTAATGAAAATGACCAATTATCTGATTCTGGCACTATATTATTTCCACCGGCTAATTTTATAAGCTGACCTACAAATGTATTTGCTGGTGCTGAGAAATCTCCACCTTCTCCATATCCAACAACATAATATACACTTGGTTCTTCTAATCCAGAAACAGCTTCTGTAACTTTATCAATGGAAGACTTCATTTCTTCTACTATTTCATTTGATTCTGACTGCTTATTTAGTGCTGTTCCTAATATATTAATCATATTATATACGCCATTTACATCATTTTCTTCATATAAAGCAATAACTTTAAGACCAGCTTCTTCAAGCTTAGCCGTATTTTCTTCATCAAAATGTGTAGAAGCAATAACTAAATCTGGTTCCAGTCCAATTATCTTTTCAATGTCTGGTTTTCTTACTGTTCCAATAGACTCTACATTCTTTACTTGCTCTGGATAATCACAATAATCTGTTCTTCCAGCTATTTTTTCTTCTGCTCCAAGTTTATGTATGATTTCAGTTATATTAGGAGCTACAGAAATAACCTTTTGAGGCTCTTTTTCAAGTGTAATCTCTTTACCAAAAGAATCTGTTATTTTAATAGGATATGATATCATTTCTGATTTAGCTGATGCATTTACATCATTTACACCTTTTTGATTGTTATTTCCACAGCTCACCAAGCCTATAGACATAACAAGAAATAATAGTAATACAGAAACTTTTTTTAATAATTTATTCATTTTATCTCCTTCTTGTTTTCTCCCTCCCAAAGAAGAACACTATTTAAGTTATGGCAGGTTTCCTGACTTAAGGATCATATTACTCACCAAATCCCTTCTCGAGCTTGTACTCAATGGTATAATAATTTTGGTTTTCATCCTCTATCACAGTAGTGGGGGCTGCTGTGGAATCACACCACATTCCCTTTTAACTTCTAAATCTTAACCTAAAAGCACCATACTAATACGCACATTATTATATATATCAATTTGATATATTGCAACAGGAAATAATTCATTATTTATAATTTAAAATATTATTTCATATAAGCATTAAATCTAATTTTTCTTCACACTTCAAGTAAATATTTAACATTATTCTAATATTATTCTCGCTTTAATTTTATTTATATTCATTTTTTCTTCTTCATTTAAATTATTCAAATACTCATTGAATTTATCATGCCAGTCTTGTCTAAAATTATATTCATCTATATATTTTGATAATAATACAATTTGCATTTTGGGTAATCTTCTAAAAATATAAATCATATTCTTCATCAAATAAGCACTCTGCATCAAGCATATCGTTTAAGTCAGAAAGACTTTTAATTTTATCATTAATAATTACTATCTTTTCTTCTAAACAAGAACATTCTCTAATTTTCTCTGTAACTTTTCTAAATTCACTATTGCTTAAATTCTCTTTATCTATGTATTCAATTATCTCATTTTCACTATCTTTATTAAAAGATATAAAAATATTTTCTAATTTATCTATTTTCAAAGCATTGTCTATATATGATGTTATTTTTTCTACACATTTATCCATATACTTTAATGTTGTTTCATCTTCAATTTTTAAAATTAATGCGCACTTTTCAGCAGCTTTTAATAATGCTATTTCTAGTTCTGGTAAAGATGACTCTCTCAATATATCTTTTATTTTTTCTCTATCATAATCATTAATATTTAGATTTCTAGGATCTTTATTGCAAATAATTAATCCAAGACAATTAGTTAATACAAGCTCAAATATATTTATAAGAAGTAATTCACTCTTTTTATCATAACCTTTCAAAAGCTCCTTTATATCAGAAATATCAAAGTTATAACAAAATTTATTTTCCAAATCTATTCTTTCTAAATAATTTTTAATATATTCAATTCCTACATAATCCTTAAGTTCAACACAAAGTTGATAATCTATAGAACCTGGAGTTTCATGTGCTGCAAAGAAGTTATCATAAGATTTAAAAAATATTGAAATTCCATAATCAATAGTATCATCATATGAATAGTTTCCTACTCTCAGTTTATTTCTTTGAATTCTTTTCAATAAACTTTTGCTATATTCTACATTCATTTTAATGATCCTATTTCCAGACTCCAACATATATTTTATTGATTCATTTTTTAATTTTTCAAGTATATCCTCTGTAGTTTCAAATTGCTTTAAGTATATTCCTATTGTATAATCAATACACTTCAATATACTTTCAGCCACTTCTACCATTACTGAACTGCTGTTATCTTTACTATAATATTTCAATAAAATCTGTAGATTTTTTAACCTTTCACAGTATATTTTTTCTAAAAATTTATCATCAATTAACTTATTTTCATAACACCTTGATAAAAGATCCTTTAAAAAATATTCTTCACTTAATTCATTTCTTTTTACTGCCTCATGTTTAATAATCTTTTTCTCATTCTCCACACTGCACCACTCCTTATAACTATTTATTTTTTATAAATACTTATCATCTTCAATATTTCTATAATCTTTAACACCATTTCTTATATTATCCGCAATCTTATATAATACTTTCCCCTCTAAAAGTTCTATTGAGCCTTGGCAATAGTTATCAAAATAGTCTTTCATTATTTCTATTAATTCATCATCACCTATTAAATCTAAAGTTTCATTTTTGTAATTATAAAAAATCTCTACAAGTTCATTTATTGTATCGCTGTAATTGTACTGTGATATATATGGAGAATCACAAAAATTAATTATGATTTTATCTATTATTTCACCATTAAATTCTAACCTTCCACTTTTCTTAAGTGCTACTTTTCTGGTATTAATAAGTTCTTTTACATCTTCATTTGTAAGCTTTAAACCATACTCGCATGTTTTCTCATTACATTTAAGTATTTCATCATAAATCTTGCTATCTAATAATTTGCTTTCAAATAATATAATATCTTTATCCATAATTAAGACCCTCCTAAAAATATTTTTAAAAATATATTGACTTTATATAATATATATGTTATAATAATTATATATAAATGTTTATAACCCTTATTGTGTAATACAAGATTATATCATTAGCATTATATTTGTCAATAAGTTTTGTGTATCTTATTATTAAGATACTATTTTTTTGCATTAAAATAAGGTATGTGAGTTTTAATAAACCTAATTCACATACCTTATTTTCTATTTTATTATTGAACTTTTCTTAATTTTTACAAACTCTATAGATCCTAAAACTCTTTATAATTACTAATTTTTAATATATCAATGCATATTAAATTATTTTTATGTGAATAATTATAATGTATTTAATATGCCTACTTAAACACCGTAAAGCCACCTTAATAACCTTCATAAAGTTATTTAAGGTGGCCTTACATTATTATTTATGAATTATATTTAAATGTTATTTATATTTCAACAATTATCTTTTCTACCCATCTGCATAAATCAATAGAAGCTTTCTTTGCTGTTTCAACTACTCTTTCATGAGAATGTTTTACTTTTTGTATTCCTGTTGCCATATTTGTAATGCAAGCTATTCCAAGAACATCCATACCTAAATAGTTAGCAGCAATTGTTTCAGGTACTGTTGACATACCTACTGCATCTGCTCCCATGCCTCCAATCATTCTTATTTCAGCAGCAGTTTCATAATATGGTCCCATAAAGCCAGCGTAAACACCTTCTGCACAATCTACGTTTAACTCTTTTGCTATTTCTTTTGCTTTATCAATAAGCTCTAATTTATATGGCTCTGACATATCTGGGAATCTTGTTCCAAGTCTTTCGTCATTAACTCCAATTAAAGAGTTATCTCCAAATAAGTTTATGAAATCTTTAATTAGCATTAATGTTCCTGGTTCAAAACTTGTATTTATACCACCACATGCATTTGTTACAATTATTTTTTCTATTCCTAATTGTTTCATAACATAAACAGGATATGTTACTTCCTTCATTGTATATCCTTCATAATAATGAAATCTACCTTGCATTAATAATACTTCTACATCATTTATTTTTCCAAATACTAATTTTCCTTCATGTCCTTTAACTGTAGACACTGGAAAGTTTGGAATATCTTCATATGAAATATATTCTTTATTTTCTACAACGTTAACTAAATCTCCAAGCCCTGATCCAAGTATTACACCAATCTTAGGCTTTCTGTTTATTTTTGAATTAATAAATTCTACTGATTCCATTATCTTATCATACATAATTTTTTCCTCCACTTGTCTAATCTTTATAGCCTCCATCTTTGTACAATATATTATAATAAATTTCTAAAATTCTGTCTATTAACTTATGTATTAACACTATAAATTTATTTAACAACTAAATAGTTATATTAAAAAAGCAACAAAACTTATATTGCTAATAAGCCTCGCTGCCTTTGCTATTACATTTTCTTCATCTTATGATACTGAGACATTTAAACCAGCAAACAATTAATTTTTATTACTCTTTATTTTCCATAAAATCTTCATATTATTCTTAATTAATATTCCAGCACATACTCGTATATATTCTTCACAGTTTACATCATAAAATGATATATATTTCTTTTCTTTGCACAATTTACACTTAATTTCTTTGACACATGCTGTTGTCAATAAATCGACTTTAGGATTATCACTACATACGCATAATTCATCATTATTGTTATAATCAATTGAAATTCTTACGCATACAATTGAATATACCCTAATAAATTCTTTAATAAAAAATTGCTTATCAGGCATTGGATATTCATCTAAATAGCATATAATATGATATAACTCATTATCTTTATCATATAATTTTATATTAAATGATACTTTGTACTTTATTAAAGCTTCAATACATTTTTTATTCTCTTTCACTATTTCATTAATACTACTCACGTTAGCTTCTTTTATAATAGTGCTGTCTTTCTGTACCACTACTTCTTTTGTATCCCACGGTATACGAAGTTCTTTATTTGGAAGAGTTATTTCACCATCTGGTGTTCCCCCAATCATTTGAAATTCACAAACCTCATCCGAATATATATATGAATTCTTATTATAGGTCATAATATTTTTGTTGATACATTTATTCATGATACATTTACTTCCTAAATTATTAATTATCTAAAATCATTTAATATTTGTTTAATTATATTAATATCATTTATCTGATCACCTGTATAATTTGTCCATTTATTTGTAAACCACTCTTCAAAGCAACTTAAAATATTTTTTGAATGCATATGCCATATATGATTTATTCCCTCTATATCTTCTTTTCCACTTGGAAGATTCCAAACACCTCCCATTTGAGCATCTAACTGATCTGTAATTACTGATTGAACCTTACCAGTTAGATAATCCTCTGTTTTATAGATCAAAGTGTAGCAAGAATTTACTTTTGCATTATATACAGCTAATTTATTGTTAAAAGAATCATAAATATATCCCCATGGATTTAAGAGTGCTACTGTTCCAGGTATTATATTATGATCATAAAGTTTCTGGATATATTCTTTATGATACATGTCATCTGAATCAATTCGTGTAAAATATACATATTCACTTCCTAAAATCTTTTGTTTTATAAATATATCAGCAATACTCTTACTTATAAACATAATGTTATTAGGCAATTTCCCATATTTCTTTACCTCTGAATTTACAATTTCTTCTGTTCTATCATCATAAATTATACATGCTGTAAAATCCTGATTTGTTTGTTTTATCAAACTCCTAAAAGTATAATTTATAAAAATATTAATTCTATTTTTTATCCAAAGATCATTTTCACGCTTCTTATCTATAGTTTTAAAATACCCTCTTATATATTCATTGTTTTCAGCATCAGCATCAGTTTTTTCATAGCTTGCCACATTTAAAGGCACTATAACTATCATACTCTTGCTATTCATATAACTTTCATCTCCCTTTATCTTTTAGAGTATTATTAATTTTATTTACTGCGTTTTTTCCACTTATTAAACTTTCATCACTCCAAAAATATTCCCACAGCCCATATCTTCCTGCACTATAAATGTGGTTTTTTTCATAAAACTCAATGATATAGTTCTTATTTTTTATCGTATCACTACCAAATAATATATTTGCATAATCTAACTTTCTTATATCAGAAAGTATTACATCTTTCTGTGATGCAAGCTTTGATTTTTCTAAAAATCTATAAATATTGTTCATTATTCCTTCATTAGAAATACCTATTTCTTTAGATTTAGAATAATATATTTCAAATTGTATTGTACTATAACCATCTTTAATATTATTTATTGATTTTTTACCTGGTAAATATGCTCTTGCTGGCAAAATATCTCCATCATAAATATAAAACCAAATATCATCAAAATTTATTTTTCCTTTAATAACAATAGAAACTAATACTACCGAGGTATTTTTTAGAGATTTGGATTTATCTTTTATTTCCTCATTAATATCTTTAGTTATTGAAACTAATTCAGGCAATGGTATAGTGTTTATTAAATAATTGTAATGAACCTTTTTTCCATTATTAAATTCAACTATTTTATTTTTCATATCAATCAATATAGCTTTACTATTTAATACTATATTGCACTCATTAATCATAGGTTTTAAAAACTCTTTATATCCACCACTAATTGGATACCTTATTTCTTTTGCATAATAAGTGCTAGGTGTATTTTCACTCATAGCTCCATAAAGAATTTCCTTTAAATCAGGCGTATAAATTCTATTTTTTATCCATGATGTTTCCATGTTTTCAGCTTTTTCGCACCAATACTTTTTATTATATTTTAGAAATATTTCTTCCGTCATATACGCGCCATATTTACTATATAACCAGCTTTTATACGTATCGTCTTTAATATCAATATTATCTTTATCTAAAAAATCCATTATTGCTTTAACTTTATCATCTACGGGAAGTTTATACATGTTATTTTGTATTGGATGTTTAAACCAAGTATAATTATATATGCTCTTAGGATTTGAACTGAATGAATTATACGAAACTTTATCAAATATTGATCTTACTTCTTTATTTTTAGTAAATGATATGTGAATACATTTATCAAATAAAAAATCATCTAATTTAAAATTTCCGCATACCCCTCCATATTCATCATCTTTTTCATATATAATAGCATTATCTTTTCCAGCATAATAATTTGCAGCTATACCTGCTATTCCTGCTCCTAGAATTACTACGCCATTTACCATTTATTTTTTACCTTCTAAAATATTATATTCATAAAAAAACTTATCAACAGTTTTTTCTATATAATCTATCATTTTTTCAGTAATTCCTGGATAAACTCCAATAAAGAAAGTTGATGTTAAAACTTTATTTGTATTTTTTAATTCCCCAATAATACGGCAATCAATATTTTTATATGCTGGCTGTTTCAATATATTCCCTGCAAATAACATTCTAGTTTCAATGCAGTTATTTTCTAAGAAATCTACAAACTGCTTTCTTGTAAATCCTGCATCATCTCTAATTGTTATTGGAAATGAAAACCAAGATGGATTTGACTTAGAATATGATTTTGGTAAAATAATTTTATCTTCATACTTCTTAAAAATATCATATATTTTTGAAAAATTTTCTTTACGCTTTTGAATAAAAGAAGGTAATTTTTCAAGCTGCTTTATCCCAATTGCACATTGGATATCTAGTGGCTTTAAGTTATACCCAATGTTAGTATATATATATTTATGGTCATACCCTTTTGGCATATCTCCAAATTTAAAATCAAATCTGTGTCTGCATGTACCATTTCCGTCCTTCTCATTTGGTTGACAATAGCACGCTCTTCCCCAGTCTCTTATTGAAAGAGCTATTCTATTAAAATCTTTATTATTAGTACAGATCGCCCCGCCTTCTCCCATAGTAATATGATGTGCAGCATAAAAACTATAAGTAGAAAAATCACCAAAAGTTCCACAATATACTCCATCATATGCTGATCCAAGTGCATCACAAGTATCTTCTATTAAATATAAATGGTGCTTCTTTACTATATCCATTATCTTATCCATATTAGCTGGATTTCCAAGTGTATGAGCAAACATTATTGCTCTTGTCTTACCGCTTATTGCGGCTTCAACTGATGATGGATCTATATTATAGGTTCCCTCTTCTATATCAACAAATACCGGCTTCAACTTGTTCTGTATTATTGGATTTAATGTTGTTGGAAAGCTTAATGCTGTAGTAATTACTTCATCGCCTTCTTTTAATGGATTAAGCAACTGTTTAGAACATAGAGTAGATACCGCAATTAAATTGGAAGATGATCCTGAATTTGTAACCAGACAATTTTCTACTCCTAAAAATTTTTTAAAGGCATCAGTAAATTCTATGCTCCTATTTCCTAGAGTTAGCCAAAAATCAACTGCTGAATCTACTGCTGCCATCATCTCATTTTCATCAAAAACTCTGCCAGAATAATGGATTTTAGTTTTTCCTGGTATAAATTCTTCATCTTCTTTCCTTAATTTATATATTTCGCAAACCTTGTCTAATATAGATTCACGTAAATCATTTTCATTATTCATATTATTTCTTCTCCCCCTATTATCTATTTTTCACTTTCCAATCATAATTAATAATTGACTCATCTGGATCCATTCGAAGCATCTCATCCTTTTTATGATCAACAGTAATTAAATCTGCAACAATTGCATATTCATTACCAACTGTTGTAAATCCATTCCATACACCTGCTGGAATCTGGACCAAACAATAATTATCTGTGCCAAGGTATATTTCCATAAGTTCATTAGTTGTACTTGAATTTTCTCTTGGATCAAATAACACAAGTTTTATCATACCTTTAACTACTGTATAATTAAGAATAGCATCTTTATGAAGATGCCACCCCTTTACCACATTAGGATATATAGTTGAAAAATAGATTTCTCCAAAACCTTTAAATTCTCTATCTGTACACTCCTGCATCTTTAGAATGGTTCCTCTGTCATCTGGAATTTTATCTAACTTTTTTATTATTACACCTTCTATCAATCTTCTTCCTCCAAAGCAGTTTTATTTTAATATATGCATGTAGCTTATCATTGGTTAAACCATATGTTGATTTTTTGCATATAATAATAAAAAACTAGTATGATTGAGGTTAAAAATATGAATAATGTTAAATGTGTAGTCACTTCAGATATTATTAGCTGTGGTGGCATTATCATAAAAGAAGGAACTATAAGCGATATTTTAGAAGATTATGGAGATATTCTATGGATAAATCCTTATATCGCTGAAGTAGGAGAAGAAATACCACTTCCTGTCTTTAGATCTAATATAAATTACCTTTAATAAAAAAGGGTGGTTATGAATTAATAACCACCTTCAAATATATACAACAAATAACAAGTTAAATCAGCTAACCTCTTTTATTTC
>SVCF01000005.1:0-150284 GCA_015058475.1 Clostridium butyricum
GCTTCCATAATGTACTGGTGCTTAATGCTCCTAATCCACAATTAAAAGCAAAACTTATCAATGCTTCTTTTTCATATGTAGTTAAACTTACATTTGAATTCTTACATAAATTATTTACACTAGTAACAAAAGTTTTTATATCTTCTTGAAATGCTTGATATGATTCTTCTATCGTTATTGTACCTTTGCTAGTCCATTTACTATTTGTGCAACCTATTCCAATAGTTAAAACTCCGCTTGTACATCTATAGGCTTTTAATCTGCATCCCTCGAAAACTGATATCATCTTACACAAATTATCAGATACATAATTATTTATCACTTTTGTAGCATAACAATCATTATCGAATTTATAATTAACACCATTAAATGCCACCGTTATATTTTGATATGCTTGACCTTCTTTAAATGGTCCACTTGCCTTTTCTGCTAAGTAACAATCCTTACCTTTATATTTTATCCATCCTGTTTGCATAATGCCTGTATTTACTTGTAAGTAATACCATCTACTATCTGTATCTTCAAACCATCCAGTTTGCTTTTTATCTTCTTTGTAGTAATACCAGTTATTGTCTTTCTTAAACCATCCTGTATATGCCATAAATTATTCCTCCTTTAGATATAAAAAAATAAGCAGCCATTAAGACTGCTCTAAATTATTTACTTTCTTTTATATTTGTTAATTCATCTGTCATTAAATTTAAAAATCCTTCTAGCTTTTCTCTCCATTTTTTAGGTATGGGTAAACCACAAAGTAACATGTTCTTCAATATACTTGCTGCTTCATAAAGTATAAAAAGAATAGCAAAAAACTCACTTATACCAAGCTTTTTTACACCTAGTACAGAAATCCACTCTTGTGGAATCATGAATAATAAATTAACTGTAAAGCATGTATCTAATATAGCAAGGAAAGCTAGACACCCCATCATTGCCACTTTTCTTATACCTCCATCTATGCCTACACTACTATTAAATTTACCATGTCTTAATGCTCTTAATCCTCCTAAAAATGTATCTAATAATATAGCCCATATAGCTATTTTTATAAATATATTGTGTGCTAATGAATAAATTAAATTTTCCATCTTTCTTTACCTCTTTTCTTAAATCTTTGCAAAATAAAAACACCCTATAGGTGCTAATTCTCTGTTCCATATTTTTGTTCTGTTAAGTCCATTAGTTCTTTATATTGCTCTATTATCAGCATACCATAAGCTAAAAATACATTTAGTCTATCAATTATATCTTTCTTATCCTTATAATATTTATTGTTTATAAGGTCTTTCATGCATTCATACATAGACATAATTTCCACCCTTTCTTTATATTAAACTGTTATAAGTTAATTCTACTAAGTCACCTTTTTGCTTTAATAGCTCTTTGTTCGTATTAGTTATTTCATTTTGCTTTTTCTCTAATTCTTCTTTTATTCTTTGCTTTTCTTTTTTTACTTCTTCACTATCATCTAAGATGCAATTGCCAGTAGATACATCTACACTTACTGGTGCTTTATCTTCTGCTATATCTTCAACTAAGCAAGCATAATTAGAATTAGCATTAGTTTGTGTGAATATTATATTGCCTGTATTTTGGTTATATACTACTAATGTTTTCATCGATTATCACCTCTTATATAAATATCATTAAGCTATTACTGTTAAGACCATAATTGGTATCTGTAGTTTCCCATGAACTTGTCTGCGTATCTTTATCATATACACTTCTTAAATAAGTCACATCACTATACACATTTAATAAATAATCTGTTCCACTTTTTGTTATTTTATAGTGTAGTTTTATTTGATAGGTATTATGGGAACTTCCACTGTCATATTCAGCATATGCTTCACTACAAGCCATATTGTAATTATATTCTGTATCTAAAGAAAGACTTTTTAAATTTTTAAGTGAAGGTTTTCCCCAACAAGTACCACCAGTGCCTATTCCACCAAAAATGAAAAACACTCCAGATGGAATAAAAGTTCCTAATGTGATTGTTGTGCCTTTAGCAGTATAAAATTCTGTTGTAGTTATTGATTTATAAGAACTCTGAGAAACAATATTTTTTGAAGTATTTGCAGTTCCAGTTAATTTAATGCCATTAACCCAAGCAGTTTTTCCACTTACAATATCAGCTTTTGTTGCAGTACCACTTGTTTGTGATGCTAAACTATTTGCAGTAACTTTACCACTTCCATTATGATATCCTTGAGGAATTGTATAACTTCCTCCACAATTAAGACTTGCTGTTTTGGCTCCATTATTAGCCATAGTTCCTACTATTTTATTCCCTTGAGAATATCCTATTTTATCCTTTAATACATCACCTGCTGTTATTGTTCCATCTGCTGTAAAAGTTCCTGTATGGACTTCTCCATCTGTACCAACAAATGTTATTCCAGTTTTTACATTACTTCCATCTGTGCCAACGCTAGTAGAGTCAGAATCATCAGCCCCACTAGCTAAGATAAAAACCGAATTATAATATGTTAAACTGTAAACTCCATTAGATTTTAAATTAGTAACTGCCTTGCCATTAACTTTTTTTATTGCTATTGCACTAACAGCATCTACTATAAGACTTACTGCTCCAGTAGATGCAGATGGTATCGCAACTCTTACACTAAAGCCATCTTGTAGAGCTATTATACTTAATCCTGTAGTTATCTTATAAGTATTAGTAGAATTTAACGTTGCTACATAAAATGGAGTTATACCACTATCAATAACATCAAAGTTAGCATTTATTGCTCCTATATCAGCTACATTGTTATAATCTGGTTTATTCATTTTAAAGTTAGCTGTATTTTGCACTTTACATCATCCTTTCTTTATAATGCTGTTAGGTCCTTAGTCCTTAAATCTTCCCACGTAATATTATTGTCTTTGCAATCCTGCCATGTGATACCTGCTTTTTTAACATCTTCCCATGTATTATATTTAAATGTATATTTAATTCCTATATGAGCAGGAACTATTTCTCTCATAGTCTTTTTAAAATCATCTAACCTAGGAGGAATGCCTATTGCACTTATAAATTTTATTTCTAATACATAATTCTCATATTGTTCTATTGGTTCAATTTCACCATATCCATAGCTTAGCGCTACACTTTTAATATGCTTTTTAGTACAAGTTCCATAACCTCTTAATTTAGCTTTTATACGACTTCTTCTATTTTCATAACTGTCTGTAAGATCTGTTGATATGTCCAATTCTTCTTCCCAATAATCTAAAGCCCATGTAGCACTATCAATAAAAATATTATCCATAATATCTTTTATATTGCCATTAATTATATCTATCTGAAACTGTTGACTCTGGTAAATTCTACTCATTATATCTTTATTACTAATTTTAGGAGTTACATACTTATCAATCTCAAACTTCTTTAGAACTATTTCACTCATTATAAAGTACCTTCTACAATTTCTAATGAACCTAGTACTGGTATTTCTGTATTTTTAATATCAATTCTAGATGTTCCACCATTAATTAATAAACTATCATAGTCCTCAATACCTTCGGTATCACTAATTATACTTCCTATTTTATTATAAGATACATAAGTAGATTTATCAGTTTCACTGAATGCTTTTTCTTTTAAATAAGCTGTTATTGAATTAGTAATATTAGTTTTAATGGAATCTAAAGTATATTTACTATTATCAAAATAAATAGTAGTATTTACATTCAATGTTATTTCAGTTGCAGCTAACACATGTACTTTTACATTTACCGGCCTTTCTTCTTCGATATGATCATAACAAGTAGATAGTAATTCTTCAGTTGGCGCTCTTTTATTAGAATCAGTTATAATTACAAGCACATAGCCTTCTTGATGTTCTCCTTTTTCATTAGTAGTTTCAAAAACCTTACATTTTCCGACTCCAGTAACTTCTGTTGCCCAGATCTTGTAATGATTAGAATTTCCACTAGTGGCAACTGTTCTTAACTTAAAATAGTATCTTTCAAGTAAATCTAAGTCAGATTCTTCATTGTACCCATTAGTTATTTTTTCTTCATTTGTAACAGAAACTATTCCAGAATACTTAGTTGGAAATAATGTAATAGTATTTGCTTCAACATTGTACTTAGCACCTTTTTCTTTAGCTGCTATCCCAACATATCCCATTCCAGTAGAATCTATTGTTAAATCTGTATCTGTTGCAAAAACAATACCTTCAGGTGTACTTACCATTGTCCCTACAGGCAATTTAGAATTTTCTCTCCCACTCACTTTTATAATTCCAGTTGCAGATTGTGCAAGCTTTCTATCTACACCTAAATCAGTACATTTTTTTGTGAGATATTCACTATATCCATTATCATAAGCACTTTGAGCAAACATTATTTTTTTTACTTCATCAAGTATCATGGTTATATAACTTAACTCATAACTTACTGGTTTATCTGCATTGTAAACAAGACTATGTTCCCCAGTATTTACATCTCCAATAGTGCTTACCATTTCTTTATAAATTGTATTTGCATCCTTGAAAAAATCCACTAAGCACCAATCCTTTCTGTGTGACTGTATTTATATTCCCCATAGATGGAAATAACAACAAATTCTATGACACCATTATAACCATCCTGAGTAATGTTTATATCTTGTATATCTGTTATATATATTTCATCTATCAATCCATCTCTAAGAATATTTTCAGTTTCCTTATACCAATATTCTAAATCTTCCCCTATAAGAGTATCAATATTAGTTCCAACAGTAGGATATATAAACCATCTGCTTTTTTTGATTAAAAAAATAAGATAAACTCTTACTACAATAGCATCTAATCCTGTTACTATTTCAGTATTGCTTATCTCACCTGTTTCAAAATCAATTGCATATTCCTTTAGTAGAGAAATTTCCTCAACATCTTTATTATTATATTTAAATTTTTCATTGTAATCTTCTGGAAAAATACTCATGTTTATATATCACTTCCTTTTATTATTTTGTTTTCAACATAATATTTTTCAAATTCTAATTTTCTTAATGCTACTAAATCACCTATTTTTAATCTGGATTCAAAAATTATTTTACTATTACTAAATCCACATTTTGTGATACTTGCAGGAGCTGTTGTACTTCCACTTGCACTTTGTACTGGAATAGTAAACACTCTTTCACATTTTAATAAATCTTCATTTATATATAAATTTTCTTTATTTAAAACAAGTTCTCCTATTTCTATCTGTAATGGCTCTAAACTTGTTACTAAACCTATTTTTGTTTCTTTAATGTCTATAGCACTTTTAGCTGTATTATCTAAAAGCATACTTACTTTTTCTTCCCAACGCATTTAATCACCACCTACTTTTATGCATAATGAAAAAGCAGGCAATAAATAAATTACCTACTTTTTTAATGGCTACTGTCATATTCTCCATTACTCCACATTTTAGCCCTACTATTACATCTTTTAGTAAGCCCTGCACTAACTGCTCCACTACTAATATGGTTATAAGTTTTTATCTTAGCTACAATTTCCGAATCACTAGCCTTATTTTTAATTAGTTCAATCAATCCATTAAAACCATCTGAACCTAAATTATAAGCCATATCAACCAAACAATCGAACTTATTCTGTGGAAGTGCTATATTATCACCTAATTTGGCTTTTACTTCCTTAGCAAAGCCAGTTACTCTCTTTATTAACCATCCTCTCGCCTGCTCCTTAGTACAAGCACCTAGTTTAATATAGTCTGAAGATGTTTCCCCATATCCTATCGTTGCTTTACCACCTTCATCATAATATACACTTGCTCTAAATCCTTCCCATTCTGATATATAATCTACAAGCTTATTAGATATTCCAGAACTAATTCCAGAATCGTTATTAGATGCTAAAGCAGTATCTGGAACTACTCGGATTACTTTAGTGGGATTAGTAAAATATATATCAGATACCCTACATACATCACCACTTTGAGGTTCATGTATAATTTGTCCATTACCTATATAAGCTACTACGTGTTGGCTATGTGGAAATATAATATCACATGGTTGTAAATTTGGAAATTCATCTGTTACATCTTTTCCCTCATTCATCATTGTGACTGTATAACTTGTTAATAAACCATTACTAGATTTAATATTGAGTTGATCTGCAAATTTATTATAGCAATATGCAATATATCCACTACAGTCCATTCCACCATCTTCTGGAGATTTACCTCCCCATACATAAGAAAGCCCTAAATGGCTTTTTAATTCAGCTAATAAATTATTTATTAATTCGCTATTTCCCTCACTTGAACTTTCTTCATCTAAATTAGTATCTTTAGTTTCTATATCTTCCCATTCAACAAGGTTTTTATGTTTACTTTGCTGTAACGTACATCTACAAATAAAAGTTTCATCTTTATTAAATATAAATGTACTTTCATTGATATACATAAAAGTATCATAAAATTGTGTACATGGTATTTTAACTAATACGCCATATGCAGGATAATAATCTAAATCTCCAAAACATTCTACTGTTAAAGCTTCTTTTAGTCTATTATCTTCTAATATAGTTAATGCTTTATCTTTAATACCTGCTACTGTATCATCTTCATCCATTTTAATAATATTTTGTAAAGTGCCATATCTAAAAATATCATCATTTTCTAATTTAATAACATTTTTATTATAGATATCCATTTCAGCTTCAACAACAGTACTTAATTGTTCATCTGTCATATTTATAGGCTGTCCGGTTTCACCATAAATCCTTATTTGATTAACCATATTTTCTATAGTATTGTTTATCTTAAAATCAATAATATTTCCATTAGCTTTATTTTTATCTGATAATTGTATAGTTAAACCACTATACCATTTGTCACATTCTGTTATTTCTATTTTTCTTCCTGTATAGCCTGCATGTAAATAATAATGTTTTTTAGTTTTCTTAAAAATATCCGTAAATATAGCTTGTAACACTTGGTTAGCAGGCTTATCTTCTATCAAATGAGTATCTAATATTAAATATGCATTATCTCCTAATCCCTTTATATATGCTTTTTCATCTTCATTTGTATAAGTCATACCTATATTTTCATAAATCCATTTAATAGCATCTATTACACTAATATTGTTAAAATTTTTTGTTATTTTAGATTTACATACCCACCATGTATAATCATATGCAGTAACTTGAAGTAATTGATCTTTACCTTCTAAATCATAAGAAATTACCTTACCACAAAACAACATTGTTTTATTATAATAAAGAAATATCTTATCACCTGTTTCGATTTTAAATGGTATAATTTCGGTGCTAAAAATACTATATGGTATAGTAAAATTTAATTCCATGCTTATTCTAGTAAAACCCATGTTAAGTTGAATATTATTACAATAATTAGCTATGCTGTATCTGGCATTAGTTTTATCTGCATATTTAACAATTTCTAATCCAACATATTTATTCATTTTTAGCCCCCTTATACTTTTAATACTTGTCCTGCCTTTATATCTAATGGATTAACAATGCTGTTATTATTCATAATTTGCTTATATTTACTACTATCTCCATATACTTTACTAGCTATAATTAATAAATTATCACCATTTTTTACCATATAAGTAGTTCCTTTATTAACAGCTATTTCCTTTGCTCTATTAATATATAATCCATCTAGTTTCAATTCTCTATATTCTGTAAATCCTAATGTATAGAATATATCCATACTTCCATCCCGTTCACCGAATTCAAATGTATCTATTTTGCATGTCCATGTACTTATCCCTATTCCATTATCATCTGTGTATTTGAACTGCAATATATGTTGACCTTTCTGCCACTTGTAAATATAATTTATATAATAATTAGTCCCCTTATTATCACTTGCCAAAAAATCATATTCATTATTAGGGTGTGGAAAAAAACCTTCTATAGTCCAAGTAGCAAGCTTTGCTGTTGCTCCAGTACCTATTTCTCCAAATCCATATAAATCTACAGAAGTCTTATTAAGTCCTGTTTTCCATGTAATAAAGGGTGTTACTGGAAATAATATTTCTACATTATCTTGTAAAGATTTTATATATAATTTACGCATTATTAAATACCCCCTATTGCATTTCTTGTATTATAATAAGTATTCATTCTTCTAGTAAAAGTATCCATAACTTCATCTATATCAGCTGTCTTTTCAACTTTATCAACGTTAATATTAACTTTTACTTGATTGTTATTGGTATTGGTATTTTGATTTTTTTCTAAGCTGCTAGACGTAGGAAAACTTTCTGCACTATAACCATTTTTATATTTATTAGTATTCTCAGGAAATAATCTCGAATCCATTACATCAGCTTTTTGCATTTTATCTATCTTCGTATCTATACTACTTGTATCAGCCCCAAATAAAGATTTAACACCTTTTAATGCTTCTAATCCTCCATATTGCCAACCTCTCATAGACATGTAAAGATAGTCTTTTTGTTCATCTTCACTATTACCTGCAATATCATTTATTATTGAATTAACGCCTTTGTGTAGTACACCATTTTCACTTAATAAGCTTGATAATGCTAATATTGCACCACCTGCCATTAATGATTTACCACTTAATGCTGTTAATGCACTTCCTAATCCACCACTTCCACCTAAAACACCTGTAAGATCTGTAATAGGAGATATCAAACCACTTATAACTTTTAATCCTGCTAATGCTCCACCTATTTTTAATAGATTTTCTACTGCTTCTGGATTTTCTGTTAAATAATCAATAAATTTATTAACTTTATTTCCTATTTCACCTAAAAATCGTCCTACTTTTTCAGCACCTTCTGATTTAGCAAATTTATTAATGGATGTAATTATCTTTTCTAAGCCTTTAGCCATATTATCAAACAAACTTCCATCTCTTACTTCACCATCTTCTGTTATACCCATTAATTCAGCCAAGCTTTTCTTTAGATTTCCTGTAAGAGTACTTATTCTACCACTAAAAGTCTTAGCATATTTTTCTGTTATCCCAGATAATCCCTTATCATCCATGTAAGATTTAATTACATTTAATGCTTGTTTACTATCTGTTACTTGCCCTTGTTTATTAGTAAACTTATCCATGCCTTTACTATCTGCAAATTCTTCTAAAGATGTTCTTTTAACACCTAAAATAGTTTGTAATCTTGTCCATTCACCTTGGCTTGCATCTGCAAGTGCATCTATAGCACTTGATAAATCACCTGTTCCAGTAATTTTAGCCATAGAACCTAAATCACCATAAAATTTCATATCATCTTCGGTATCGCCTAACCCTAAAGCTTTTGCCCTAGCTAATCCACTTGCTACTTCACCTTCTTCAAAAGGTGTTTCATTAGCAAATTTAGTAGCAAATTTATACTTTTCCGTTCCATTCCCTTGATATACTGCATCTAAAAACATTTTAGCATTTTCAAATTCCTTACTAGCATCTATTCCCTTAAATAAAGTACTTGTAATACCTCTAAGACTTAAATATCCTGCTGTAAGTTTACTTATCATAGATAAACCAGAATTACTAAAATTATTCATATTCTTAGTTAAATTATTAAATGTATTAGATCCATTTTTATTAATCTTTTCAAATGATTTATTAAAGTTATCAGATGCTTTTTCAGATATTTTTTTACTTGTATTCTCAAAGGTACTTATAGATTTTTTAAACTTGCTTTCAAAATTATTCAACGTTCTAGTAAATCCATCTAATATGGTTAAAGTACCACCATACAAATTAGCCATTAGTATGTTGCACCTCCTTTACTTTAAATATTGCAAATTTTCCATTCTTTCTTGCTGATTAACTAGCATGGAAGATATAAAAAAAGTTCTCTTATTATAAGATAAGTTTTCTAAATACTCTATTGTAAAACCATGGTCTATATAATAAGAAAACATTCTAGCATATATATCTTCCTTTATTAGTTTTTTGTTTTTTCTATTTGTTCATCTTCATCTGTTTCACCTGCTCCAGATAATATACAAATTTTATCTGCTATTTCTAATATTTCATTATATTTAAATAACTTTTTTACAATCTCTTGTGGATTGCTAATAGATACTCCATACCTCTTCCATAATGTTTTATCTTTTATGTTAGGCTCTATTATACCTTCATATACAATAGATTTTGCTTTAGCATACATGTTTTTACCTTTAGCAGTAATATCCATAATTCTTTCAACATCTAGACTTTTAATCTTTATATCATCTTGCAATCTTTTCACAAAGTAATTTTCTTGTTTTTCTTCAGTAGCTTCTTGTATAATCTCAGCTTTTTCCATTAAATAATTTAAACTTAACATTTATTTCAATCCTTTCTATATAAAATAAAAGCTATGTATTACACATAGCTTCAAGTAATTATTCATATCTAACATTTTCAATGTCATATTTAAAATCAAAACTATCATCCATTAACTTACTTATATCGAAGTTTATTGGATCAAATTTAGTTATTTTGCATTTTTCAATTACAACTCTTTCATTTCCTTCAACATCCGGATCATTCGCCATAGATGTTAAATCAAAAGTAAATGCTTTGTGGTTTTTAAGTGCACTATTTATCTTTTCCTTTAAACCATTGTAACATTGCCAAAATGTTAATGAGCCAGTACCATTACCACCAGTTACTCTTGTCCCCTTACCGAATTTACCAGCTATAACAACATCCTCTGATTCTAATTCACTTGTAGCCTTTCCTGTCTTAACTTCTGCATACAGTTCACCATCTACCCATAGAGAATAAAACTTCCCATTAACAATATTATTTTCATCAAATTGATTCATAAGCTCACCTGCCTTTAATAATTAATTTCTAAGTCCATATCTTCCATAACATCTACAGGATATGCATGTGCTTTTAGGAAAACATGTTCTTTCATGTCATGTGTCAAAATTTCAGAATCTGTCATTTCAGATACGTCAATTCCTAGATCTTCAAGATAATTTTTCGTTTTTTCCAAGTTTATTTCACAATAAGATGTATAATTAACGTAATTATTTAAAAATTTCTTTCTCATAAGAGCATTTAAATAAGTATTATATTTAGTGCATAAATTCAATCTTTCATCATATGTGTTTTCAACTTTTCCTTGATAATTAGCTTTCCATTCAAGTTTCATATCATCACGAATCATATCAAGAATTTCTACAAGTCTTATTTTCTTTAACTCTTCTTTTTCGGTTTCCTTTATTGTAGTTTTGCTATTAACTGCTCTTGAGAAAATTACAGATTCGAGATCATTATCATAATATAAAAAGATATTTCCCTCATCAATGGCCTTGTCTTTATCTTCAATTTCATCAACAGATTTAACACCATCTGCAATTTTATTAGTTAAAGATTTATTTATAGCATTTGTAGCACACATACAAGCCACATCAACACAATATTGATCCCCACTAAGAGTTGTTCCATCCCCTAAATAAACATTATCATTTAAAAATGAAATAATTCCTTCATCATCTGCTACAGCGTAATTGTGTAAAACCGCATGAGTTAAAATATTATCAGCTTTTCTTTGTGCTTTTATAAAGTCAGATATCAACTTTTTATCATCTTCACTACTTACAGTAGGACATGCCAAATAATTAAATTTGACCATATCTAATTTTTCCAAGGCTGTTGCAATAGTTTCTGGTATATCTGCCTTAGAGTTATAACAAATAACTTTCATATTTCTAACTCCATACTTTACAAAACACTTATCAATAATGGCCTTATTTTCAGGGCTATATGTTTCTTTTACATTTCTTTTCCTGGCATACTTATGCAATCCTTCAATGATATCATCTAGGATAAGTATTACTACACCTCTTACACTTCTTGTATTAGCACTTTCAGCCAACGCAACAAGATTTACTGTACTTTCTACCATCCCCATAACTATCGTTCTCCTTTCATCATTTCTAATTTTAGTTCTTCCATTAGGCTAGTGTATTTATCTTCTAATGGGAGTTCATCTAAACTATTTATAAAATTAATAGTAAATGATAAAGAAAAGACACCATCCATATTCCAACTTTTATTCTGAAATACAATGTATGTCTTATCTATCTTAATTCCCATACCAAATATTTTATTTAGTTTAGTTTTCATATTTAATTTTTCTTCTTGATTTAAATCTTTATCTTTAATATAATCTATTGTTATATTAAATAATTCTTTGCTATACCGCTTGTAAGTATCACTATTTAATGGTCTAACTTGTATAGAAAATGTATCTTTTTTTATTTCAGATTTATTCCCATCAACTAAAATTTTAAAAGTTGGAAAATTATCTTTTAACTCTTTTGTTATTGTATATAGAATAGCAATATCTGTTACCATTTATTCCCAAACCTTTCACTTAATTTTTCTTGTAACTTATTTTCCATTCTGCTTTCGGCAATAGTTAATCCATCACGAATCATGTGTTTACCTGGCACAAATTCTTTAACAAGTTTTTTACCAATAGCAGCTACATACTTTCCTTTTTTTTGTTTATGGCCATCTTCTAATGATGGAATATAAGATAATGATGAACCTACATCAATATTCATATTGTTAGCATCAACTTCACTATGAGTTATACTTCTTCTTGCAGCACCAGTTTTAACTGGTGTTAATGCCTGCGCTTCTACTACTGCTTCAGTAGCACTCTCTTTTAAAGTCTCAACACAACACACTTTAATCGTTTCAGCAAGAGATTTAACAAGTGCATCAATATTATTATCCATTAGTAATCACCTGTATTTTATCTTTAACTTCATCAAGTAATATTTCATAATATTCATCATCCCATGGAATCTCTTGAATTCTATAAAATTTACCATTATGTTCAACAATACAATCTTCAGTTATTTCCGAGATAATATCGCAAAACATCCTTCTAGTACACTCTATGTTATAGCCATAATCTTTCTTTGCCTTTTCTGCATTATAAGGCTGCATATCGACCATTCTAGGCTCACTGTTAATCTTCTTATATCCTTCTCTGTCAATACCGCGATTATCCTCATAGCTATCATAGACATAAATATTAATTTCTTTATTGTAAAACACTTTATCACACCCTTTAATAGAATGTTTTTATATAAGGTACTGGCAATAATGTTTTAATATCGTCTGTAATTGCAAAGGCTGTATTACCATCTATATAGGTTCTACTTCTATCCCCTTGTGTTTCAGACTTAACATTCCTATTGATATTAGCTTTTTGATATTCATAAGCATTACTTACCATTAGAACAACAGCTTCACCGAAATTTTCTTCAACATAATCCTTATCTATACCGTCATTGTTAAGGTAACTAATTATCATCTTTTCAGCTGTACTTATATAAATCTTTAATTTAGAGTCCTTAGTTGTATCATCTTCTTTAATATCTAAAAACTCTTTAACCTGATCTAACATTTTATTTATCCTCTAAAGCAGCAATTAACTCTTCTTTTTTCATATTAGAATAACCTTCAATTCCTTTTTGTTTAGCAAGTTCCTTAAGTTCATCTACTTTTAATTTATCAATATCACCTTTAGTATTAACATCCTCTTTTTTATCTTCAACTAATTTAAAACCTTGCGCTATATATTTATCTCTTGCACTTTCATCAGCTGCGATTTTCTCAACATTTAATCTTTGTAATTTATACAATTAAATCACTCCTTCCAATAGAAAAGGACTAGGTTAAAGCCCAATCCTATACTAATGCTTCTTTAATATTTACTTTACAAACCTTAAGAGCCTCATCTGTAATCCATAAATCATGGTATTTTCTATAATCAAGTAACCATGCATCTGCATCCTGGTTAGTATTAGGATCAAAAATTCTTACTTTATCAGTTTTGCTTACTGCTATTGGAGCACTTACAGGAGTAATTATCCAGTTAATGTTTTTAGCATCAGCTGCAGCTACAAATCCACCTTGAGTTTGTCCTTCAGTTTTCCCATCATAAAAAGTATACTTAGTCTTCATTCGTGCACTTGGTGCACCAATTATTGGAATGTCATTGTACATAGTAACTTTAGTATTAATCTTTCCATTTACAAAAGTTGAAGGATCTAACTTTTTATCAACTGCGTTGTTTAACATTGTTCTTAATGGAGTAGCCATTGTAATAACTAAAGGAATATCTCCTACAATATCCTGAATAGCTGTAATATCAGCATCTAATAAGTCTAGGATATTAGCTTTAGTAACTGTATTACCCCCAACTGCTACATTACCAGCTATTGCTAATGATGCAATCTTGCTGTATCTATAAGCATCAATTTCCGGAACAACTTTAGTCTTTTGGAATTGTCCCATAACATTTGTAGCGTTAGCAATAAAATTTGATTCATCAACATCCATTGAATCTAAAGTAAACTTTCTACCTCTGTCCATTTCCATTTTCATAGTTTCATATTCAAGTGAAACAGAACCATCTGCATAACCTGCAGAACGACTATAATCTCCTAATCCATCCATGCTAATTTTAGGGATTTTTATTTCCTTACCACCATTGTAAATAACTTTACCAGCATTTGCTTCCATCCATCCAGATGTTAAAGTAGCAATTGCTGCTTGATCTAATCCTTGTTGAAATAATGTTGCGTATGCAATTGTATTAATTGCCATAAAATATCACTCTCTTTCTTTAATTAATTTTTTTACATCATCATTTTTGCTATATCATCAGCAGTTAAATCCCCAGCACCATTTTCTCCAGGTGGAGTATAACTACCATCAGAAATTTTTTCTTTTACACCCGAACTAACCATTCCTTCAACATAAGTTGTAAAATTATCAATTCTAGTATTGGTTGTTTCCTCATTATCTGTTAGGAAATAATCAATCATTTCCATTGGTATTTTCTTTTCTGCTAATACATCCTTATACTTAGCAACTGTTTCAGCTTTTTCAGCTTTTGCCTTTTGCTCATTAAATTGCTTTTCAAGTTCTTCAATTTTAATTTGTTCTGGCGTTTTCTTCTTTCCAGTAGCCTTAAGAACTTCATCATTAATAATTGTTTGTAAGTTGTTAGACTTCCAAGTTTCTAAAGCCTTATTAAAATGAGTATCTTTAATTGAATCTAAATAAGATTTAAATTCTGGTTCATTTTCTTTTCCTTTAAATGCATCTAAAGTTACACCACTAGTTAAAAGTGACTTTGCAAAATCACTTTGAGATAAAACTTCATCAACTGAACCTTCATCTTCAATACCTTCTATAAGTTTTAATAAATCTGTTTTTTTCATTAATATTTCCTCCTATCCTCTAGACCATTTAAAACGCCCTAGAACATGTTTTATTTTTAAAAGTATAATTTATCAACTTGTACACTAAACACGCCCACAAGCTAAAATTTTGCATAAAAAACAAGCCTGTTTAATGTCTAGTGCTTAAAGACAAAAAATAAAAAGCCTTACTACTAAGACTTAAGCAACTATAATTTTACTTATTTTTCTATTTTGTGATAAAATATTAATATCAACATACTAACATTGAAAGGATTGGTAAATATGAATACTCATCAAGAAGAACTTTTGCAAGAAGCTTATGATTATTACAAAAGAACTGGTGATAATACTATGCAATATACATTTGATTCAAATATTGATAAAAGTAAAATTTTGAATATTATAGATTATTTGCAAGAAAAAAATTTTATAAAGGATGTTGGTCATGCTATGGGATTTGTTTTCTTTAAATTATCAGCAAAAGGTATTGATTATTGTGAAGGTATAAATGAAAAATCCGAATCCATAACAATACACCAAGCTCCAAATAGTATCAATATTATTGGATCAAATAATTCAATATCTGATAACTATAATACAATAAAGATAGAAATTGAAAATGCTAATATCCCAGAAGAATATAAGACTTTAGTAAATCAATTTATTGATGAGCTAAAAACTACAAAACCATCTAATAAGGATTTAAAAAATAAAGTTGGAACATTTCTTTCTGAAATATTAACAAAGACAAGTTCTAGTGTTGCTATTAGTATTCTTACACCAATTTTAACAACCTTTTTTTCAAACATTCTATAAAGTTTAAAAACAGGAATTTTATTCTTTTGCTTAAGCTTCCTGTTTCTAAAACTTTATAATCTATTTTCTTCATCCAATATCCGCCAAATGAACTCTTAAATTTTTTTTGGAATATTTTTATTTCTAATTTCTTGAATATTTTCTTTTCATATACAACATAATATATATTATTATTAATTTCTATCTCTAAATAATTTTTATTCATTCAATTCCTCCTTAAATTTAAGTATAAAAATAGCACCTACTCATTTTTTCTAAGTAAGTGCTTTTTAATTCAATACTCTCTCTAAAACATTTTTATATAGTTCTCTTAGAGTTACATCCTTTAGATTCAATCCTAAATCCTCGTCTTTATAATCAAGTAATCCTATATCTGGTAAACAATCTTCTTTGTCTATATTTTTATAAACTTTTTTAAGATCTAAAATTTCTACGCTGGCAATTTCATCAGTTTCACCAATATAGTGCAGCAATATCTCATATTCAGGTGTTTCGTATCCATCTGTAAGTAAATTATCATTATTGCTACTTAAACAACATTTAGATATTATTTCATCATTCATTTCAACTAAGCTTAATGATTCCACTATTTTTGCCATACTAACACCTTCTTTTTAATATTATTATTTAAGTATCTCTTTGTTGGATAATATGCTGTTATTATATCATTATTTACAATTGTTAGCAATTCATTCCCATTTATATTTTTAATATAAACATTCTTACCAAAAGATAGCCTGATTTCATCTGGATTCTTTAAACATTCAATTATATTATTAATTTCTTTTGGTTTTAAAAATTCTTTATGATCTTCTAAGATATGCCAGTATTGATGTACACTCTTCTTACTATGTTTTATAGTTTCTATTGGAGTTTTAATTTTTTGTCTAATAGATTTCTTCCAATATTTCATACCAGCTTTAGCTTCATCTAAATTTAAACTTCCATTATTAATTTGAGTTTGTAATATACTCCAATTACTCTTCTTAGCAAATAATTGAAGGTTCATTCTTAATGGATTTTCTTTTGTATCTAACCATTCCTCATATGTCTGCCAACTTATCTTCTGCTTACTCTCATTGTCAAGCCTTTGTGATGGTCTCCAATCTTTATTAGGCATATTAACTAATGTTGACCTACAAAATGGATGCAATGGTGGTATTGATTTATTAATATCATCAAATTCAAATACTTTTCCATCAAGACCTCTACATGTTATTGATGTCTTATGATCTAGAGTAGCCATAAACATTTGATATTTAACACCATGTTCTTTGGCCCATGCTTGATTTATTTCTTCCTGTACTCTTGCTATTTCAGTTTGTACAAGTCTTTTAGTTTCATAAGCATCAGAATTAAATTTTTTCTTAATCTTCGCTTCAATCTCATTAACTGTAGTTTTACCATTAAGAAAATTATCAATTTCACCCTTTAGGTCCTTCTGTAGATCATTTTTATTATCCCATAGCCTATCGCTCCAAGTCTTATTCTCGACTTTATCATTAATAATCTCATCTGGCGTTTCATTTTCTACTGGCTTTATATCCCAATTAACATTCATTCCAATATCATTTATGTAATTATTGATATTGTATTTATTTTTACCAGTAGACTCTAATAATTCTTTAGTCTTTAGAGTCTCATTATTGACCTCAGATTGAATTTTATCTTGTATTAATGTATTTAACTTGTCTTTCAATTTAATCCTGTCAGAACTGCCAATAGACATAATAGATTCAATTATAGGATAAGATAGCATTATATTCGCTATTTCATTTAAAATACTATCTCTATTTTCTTTTTGCTGCTTATGGAGCTCTAGTATTTGTTCATCAGCTTTATTATTTAATTCTTCAGTAAAATATAACTGCAAATATAAGTATTCTCTTTCTTCTTCAGTTAAATCATAACTTGATAGAATTTTTAATATTTCTTCTCTATCCATTGTTATCAACTACCTTATCAAGATCTACTTCATTTTCACCAGCTTTTTTGTTTTCTGCATCAATAAGCTTTTGTTCCCTATCCGAATTATACATAAAACTGAATAATGTTCTTGCTGTTTGCTTGCTTAGTACACCTTCTGGAATCTGAGATATAATTTGAGCTATACTTACATCATCTTGTGGAATATTCAAAGTAAATTTAGCAGATATATCCCTATAGTCATAGTCAGTATTTTCAATCTTATTAAATAGCTTAAATAAGAAATACAATCTACCTTGGATAATATTTTTCATACTACCTTCACTATCTTTTACTCTCTGCTCTAATCCTATAAGCCTGTTTCTAATAGCAGAACCACTAAGATTACTTTGCATTTTCTCATTAGTGTCAATATGGTTAGATATCTCATACATGTTTTTCTTAAGAGTATTAAGATTATTTTGTACAAAAGTATCATTTATATCTTTAGTTAGAAAACTTATCTTTGCTTCTTTTTCACCTATTGACATTGCACCTTTTTCTTTTAAATAATCAAGTTGCGTTTTCCCATCTTCATCTTTTTTAACAGTATCAAGTTGACAACCCGTAAAAATTAAATATGCAAGTCTATAATCAGATATTTCATTTACAATATCACTTAAGTTAGTTTCAAAAGCATCCTGTAAGTCTTTAAGTTCATTAAATAATGTATCCTGTTCTTTATATTGGCTTATTGCCCCAACTCTTACTGGAACTTCTCCAAAATTATTTGGTGTAGGATCACTAACCTTCTCTGTAAGACTTTCATCAGTATGATAAATAAAATCTTTTGTATAGATATCAATATAAGTCTTTGTATCAAACTTCTTTTTATAAAATCTTAAAAACATTTCTATATTTCCAAAATCATCAGATAATACATAGCCATCACGTGGACTTATTATCTTGGCATTAAACATTATTTCATTATTAACTTTTGTTGTATAATAAAGCTCATATACACTTCCATAAGAAAGCATATCCCTTAATAACATTTTTTCATGGTTTTTATCCCAATGTGCTGTTTTCTTTTCTAAAAAATCAAGTTCCTCTTTATTATCCAGCTTACTCGTATATGTGATTTTATTACTTACTAAGTATGCAACTTCTTCCTTAATAAATTTTTTTATAAAGTTTGTCCTAACCTTTAAGTTTGAACGCTTAGGATTATTTTTATATTCCCTATAGGCATCTGATTTGCCAGTAATGCAGTAATCATATATTTTATCATATATAATTTTTCTAGTTTCAAAATCACTTTTAACATTACTTAGTAGCTCACTATTATCTTTTAAAAAGCTCACTTATATTCCTCCTTCCTATAATGCAGCTGATCTATCAAATATTTGTACAGTTGCTGGAATTTTTATTGTTTTAATTTTATTTTCCAATTCAGCAATATTATCAATCATATCATCATGTATTGAATATAACTGTCCTTGGAAATCTTTTATTTGTTCAACTGCTGCTTTACTATCTTCACACTCACTATTCAAGATAATTTCTCCATTATTCATTGGATCCACAACAGTAGAAATCTTTTCATCTTTATTCTTTTTCTGCATTTCATTAATCCACTCATACTTTTTTCCTTTAAGAATAGGACTTGCTTCAATTAATTCCTTAATTTTAATCACATCAGCACCTTGGTATGTATTTTTTTCAATATTAATATGAGTAACCTCTAAATTTCTTTCAAGCATTTCAACTGCCTTTTGGCAATATTGTTCAAAACTAAGTTTCTTCATAAGCAAATCTCTTATATAAGTAAAATCATTAGTTGCCTTAGAACCAACGATAATGCTTGTAAAATCAGATTTTTTATTAGTAGTACTTGCTGGATCAATTGACATCATAGTTTTAGTAAAATCATGGCTTTCAATTTCTTCTTTAGTTCTAGTTGCAACAGATTTAAACCACTTTTCACCTATAGATGAAGCATCATTCATTAACTCACTCATAAATGCTTTTCTATCTTCCCAATACTTAATTGCTAAATCATTAAAACAGTCCCACTTTTCAGGCCACCATGTAGGAAATTGCATTTTTTCCTTGTGGTCCTCATAGAACTGTTTAGCTTTTTCTTTTCTTTCTTCTTTATTTAGTTTTTCATCAAAATAAATATCGTGACATTGCAACCATAAACCAGGTTTAAATTCATCTTCAATTGTTTCTCCATATTCAAATATATCTTCTACAGTTTGGTCATTTCCCAATATAATGGCACATCTTAAAATAGTGTAGTAGTCATTATTCCTACTTAACCGACTCATAAGACAATCTATATGTAATACTGTACCTATTGCAATTATTTTCGTAGCTGCTTTTATCTTAACGCCATTTCTATATACTGCTTTATCTCCAACTTCTTCAATTTCCTTAGTCCATTTAGAATATTGTTTATCTCTTGCCATATCAGTTAAGATATTTTTTTCATCCTGGAAGTCATCACCAATAAATACAGTCGGTCTAATTCCTCCCCAGTTCGCACCACGCACAGAAGTCCCAGAACCAACAGTTTTAATATAAGTTCCATTAGTGAACTCAACTTCATTTGCATTTACTGTGTATTTCTCTCCATTTTCCTTAGGTGCTTTGATGTTAATAAGCTTTCCAAAGCATTTAATAATCTTCTTATTTTCATTAAATACTTTCTTAATAGAATCCAGGAATTGAGTAGCATCAGTATCAGTTTTAGCACCTAATAGAGTAAATAGAGATTTTTTATAACAATGCAACCATACACTAACAGCCATATCGAAAATAGTAGTCTTTGCAAATCCTCTAGGTTCAATAATAGCTGTTTTATCTAGTTCATCTTGTACAAATATCCTATTGGCAAGTTCCCATAATTCATAATGGCCTTTAGAAAGTTGTCTAGCAACATTATCATCTTTAACAACAAAAGTATCACTCATAAAATATAAGCAAAAAAATTCAATATCTCTTTCTCCTAATGCCCTAGCCAGTTTATCTAAATCGTTACTATTGGCTTTTAATAGTTTATCTGCTATTTCTTTATCATAATGTTTAACAAGATATCTAGTTAACAGATATACTTCGTATTTAAGCTCTGTACCAAATTTTAAATTATCAAAATATATCATGTTATTCCTCCTTTTTGTCATAATAAAAGAACCCTATTTCTAGAGTTCTAAGATCACTAATTCTTATTCAATTGGTTCATCTGTATCAGCTAATACAAAATGTTCTTTTAAATCACTTTTCTTTACTTTAATCGTGCCATAAAACATTAATCCTACTGCTATTATGTACCTATCTGTTACATCAATCACCCTAATAATTTTGTCTTTAAATATTGGTGCTGCTTCAATAGGCTTTAAATCAGGATATTTTATCTCAAATCCTCCAGATATTTTTATACATTTTATCGATTTATCTTTTAAATCATCTATTTTCAAAATACTCCTCCACCTTCCATATAATACAATTATACAAAAGTTGGTATATTCCTTCTAATATATAACATTTTATTATTTATTTTCCTCATACTCAGCAACTCTTCTATAGAAAGTATTTCTCTTTAGTCCAGTAAGTTCCATAGCTTTTACTGCTGTAATCTCATTATTTTTCCATTGATCATAAGCCTTTTTAAATGTTTCGTCTACTTCAATTTTCTTTCTACCTTTATATTTACCTTTTTCTTTTGCTATTGCAATTCCTTCTGCTTGTCTTTGCCTTATATTATTTCTTTCCTGTTCTGCCATTGTACTTAATACTTCTATAAGCAAATTATTAATCATATCCATAAGCCATTCTTGACCTACTGGAATATCCATCATTGAAGTAGGTATATCAAGTATTTTTATTCTTACGCCTTCATTCTTATAATATTCAAGTTCATCTTTTATCTTCGCTTTATTTCTGCCAAGTCTATCTAAAGATTTAACATAGATAATATCGCCTTTTTGAGCTACCTTTTTCATTAGTTGGTATTGTGGCCTATCAAAATCTTTTCCACTTTGCTTATCCTGGAATATAAATCTGTCCTCCACATACTTCTTAAGTTCTACCAGCTGTCTATCTAAATTTTGGTCTTTAGTTGATACTCTTGAATAACCATATATTCTCATTAGAAACACCTCATTCTAAAAAATAATAGAAAATTTTATGGAGTCTATCGACAGGATATAAGGAAAATCCATTTTAGAATGTACCCCCTACTCTCAATCCATTTTCTTATATTCATTATATCAATATGTTTCAATGAAGTCAATGTTTATTTTGAAACATTTCAATATTATTTTTTATACCTTATTGAAATATATTTTATTAGATATTTATATGTGTCATATAAGTATACTCTAATGAAATAATAACTTATTACTATTGGACCTTGCCAGTAGGTAATGTAATAACATTATTATCTTCTTTTACTTCATTAATTAATTGATCTATATCAACATTATTATTCTTGCCAGTAGCATCTGCATTAGATTGCTCTATCTTAGTTGTAGTGTTGCCTAAGTTACGGTCTATAATATATCTATTGGCATCATAACACTTAGTATTAGACTTATCATTAGCCATCTCTACTATGTTATTAATAGCCATGTCCAAATACGTTGCTAACTTATTCTTTCCATCTGTCATTCTTGTATTATTGAAAACATCTGTACGTTTCTGCAGTTCAGCCTTAAATTCCTCATTATTATTTAACCAATTATATACTGTCTTTTCTGCTATACCTACACTTTTTGCAATCTGACCTTTACTTAGATTACCTAACATTAGCAAGTCAATAGTTTCATTTTGTTTATCTGTTAAAGACATATTACTTCACCTCTTTTATTTTTACAATTTTACAATTAGTTTTTATATTAAATGTAACACTTATTATATATTTCTGCTTATCTATTCGCTTGATAGACAAGCCTTATATCTTTTCTAGTATAATTTATCACTTAAATTTAAATCCTCTTACATAGCCTTTAAGTAAACTAAAAAGGCAACCATTAAATTAATAATAGCTGCCTTTATTTAAGAGGGGGCTTTATCTTTAGTTCCAGTAGAAACAATTACTCTTGCAATGTCTTAATTAACTCTTTCTACAATACTATAATAACACCCTAAAAGCCTTATATATCGGACACTTACAATAAAATAATAATAAAGTAATAAACGTATAATAAGAATACAATAATACTGTATATACAAGTTATAATATATAATTTGCTAACTGTGCTATTATTTTTCTTCTAACTTTTATACAATTATCTCTACTTTGATTAACTTCTAAAGCTATACTATCCCATGATCTAGTTGGCTTACTAAAATATCTAAGTTCTACAAGTTTCTTTTCTTCATCTTCTAATAATGTTAATGATGTTATGATTAATTCTTTTTCTAGATTACGTCTTGCAATATTATTTTTAAGATGATCTACTTTATATTTAATATGTTCTTCTCTCCTGATAACTTCATCTTCAACATTTGAATGAAAAGCATTAGTTGGAGAAATACTATCTTTATCATATTGTACAGCTGATAGTGTAATATCATTTTCAAGCTGCTTTATTTTAATTTCGTCTAATCTATTAAGCTTATCTATGTCTTTATAATTATATAGATGATACTCTGTTCTTTTGAATTTATCTTCCATAATTCACCTTCTTATAGTTAATTTTAGTGTCTGTACCAAAAATGCAAGCATTCTGTAACAAAAATAAATATTGCTTTGTTACACTCTAAAGCCTTATATATTGGCACTTATAGAATATCTGTACCAATGCAACAAAAAAATAAATTATATATGCCTATCTTTATATAATATAGATATATATTTTTCTTCTATATATATAATATAATATTAATATTATTGTTACATTATATATTATATATAAGGTAAAGCCACAAGCGTTGAGGGTTTGAGGGTGTAACAAAAGGTGTAACAAGAATTTTTGCTATTATTTTACATAACTCTTGTAATGTAGAACTGTTGGGATTTGTAGCTGCAACAAAACGCTTTTTGATTTTGTTACACGTTTGTTGCATTGACTATTGGCGAGGGGTTGGGGTACTTTTACCTATAGGCTTGTTTAATGTTTGCTTACTTTTTATAAAATCTAGTGCATTAAAACTAGCTTTTCTATCCTTACAAATACTATTTTTATATCCAGCTATACATTTACTATTTACTTGTTGTGGACATTCTTTGTTATAACAACAACTTGCTTTCATATTATCTCCTACCACATCTAGCCATTTTATTGTTCCTAACACTACTGCAACTTCTATAAATTCATCTAATGTTAATTGCTTATATGATATTCTATTATTCTGTGAATCTATTAATCTAATTGCTATTGGAAATTCTTCTAGATTTTCTTTCATGTCTTTAACATCTCCTTACAGGCTCGTACAATTCTTTAAATTTAAGTTGATAAATCTATCATTAATCATATTAAATCGTCTGTATGAGCCTTATTTAAAACTTAATGACTATTGTATTTGCTCTTTTGCTATTTCTATTGCTACTTTCCAATAGGATTGAAGTAAATCAGTATCTAAATCCACATAATGATTATAGTAATTTATTTTACCATCCGTTAAACTTACATCATAGCCAGTTTCTATATAATAGTTAAGTTCTACTTTATAACCTGTTTTGTCCTCAATAAACCCTCTCAACTGACCTTCTGTTAATAATGGAATATAACCATTATTTCTTCTTTGAATTGAATTGTTTTCTATTTCAACAATCTCAACTCCCCTTCTTATTGGAGAATAATTTATATCACCTTTTTCGCATTTCCACCAATTCCAAAATGCTTCTTGTACTTCTTTTGATTGCTTTAAGAATTCTTCTGCGCTTATATATTCCATTATACTAATCCTCCAACACTTTAATTTTATAGCCTTCAATTTCCTCTATAGGCTTTACAGTTGCACCTATTAAAGTCCTTTCTTCACACCTAACTATAGCTTTTCTCATTGCTACCTTTTCAGACTCTGCGACTACTAAGTAAGTTTTAAATTTCGAGTATTTTATCCATAAGTCAACTTTAAATAACTTCATATTTTTCCTCCTATTTTACTGACTTTTTAAGTATTATTTTTTGCTGGTAATATCTATTGGCTGAATCATTTCGGGTAAATAATTAACTTCATATTTATATTTATTTACACTTGCTCCGTATAAATCTTCTATAACATACATGGTTTCATCATTTATACCAATAATATGTTTTTTATATTCATTTTCTCCTGTTTCACAAATAATACATATTTGTTCTGAATTTTCTGTTTGCAATGAAAAATTACCAATTAACTCAAATTCTACTTTATCTGTTCTTGAATTTATAACTGCTAATCTTCTTATTACATTAAAATTATCAGCTTCTTTTGATACATTATAAGAAACTCTTCCAGCTTCTCTACATCCTCCTAATGTAACTGCCATTAATATTAATAAAACACTAATTATTTTTTTCATTTTCATTACCTCACTTATTTATTTTTTCTACTAACTTTTGAAGTATTCTGTACTAACTTTCAATTTCTCCTTCTATTAAAATTAATATATCTTGTATTTCATCTTCATCAGCAAAGTCTAAATTGTCTATTTCATTATATATAACTTCATCTTCCACCCATTTCGGATTGCTCTGTTCTATTTGTGCTATAAAACTAATATCTTCGTCCATTCCACCCTCTGAATTAGGTTGGAAATTTGATATAAATTCCTTACCATAAATATTTAAAGTTTTTTTAATATTGCTTCCATCATATTCAATTAACATTCTTGCCATAATATCATTTCCTTTCTTTATTTACTTCACAAAATCTACAATTCACGCGTTTTTAAAGTATTACACAGTATTATAAAACAAAAAAAATACCACAATATTCATTTTTTATTTTGAATAATGTGATACTTCAATTACCTTATTTTTTAATATGATTTTTAACCAAGATAAATTCCAAAGCGTAGAAATATTATTTTTATTAGTATTATCCACATTGGAATTACCTGCCATCCATTTATAATAATTGCAATAATAGGTCCTATTTTTTTACTCTTTTTTTGAAACATTGCAATAATTCCTAAAATCAAACCACAACTAAATAATATTAACTCTATCCCTACTTCTATCTGTATTGGCACTAGTCTTTTTTGTACAGTACCTGTGAAATCAATAGGAAATATAATGTCTTTAATCAAATATAAACATGATATAATCGTCATTAATATTGATAACTTTCCCATCTTTGAATGTTGTAATTTCTCCAAAATTTTTCCCCCTATTTATATAAAGTTAAACTTTAGTAAATTATAACATATTTGCAAGTATCACACTATTCAATTTTCAAAGACCACTTTTCTTAATTACTACATACTTTCTGACTAGTCTGCATTACCCAAGAGTTAAACTCCTGGGAATACATTTTCTAAAACTTTATTTTCAAATTTATTTACTGCTGCTTCTAAATCAACGTCCGAACAATCAACTATTGCATCAAGTTTTAACTTAACTAATAAATCTTTGTCATATTCATCAAACCACGCATTAGTTCCAGTACAATTTGCATATGCACCTATACGCCTTTGTTTAGCATTAACTTTTATAATATATCCTGACTTCTTAGCTTGTTTTTTAAAATCCTTTGGTCTTAAAGGTGTAGTTATATCTGCCGATTGATAATCTTTAATATATTTAAATATGCTATCAATCATCATTGAAGTTCTTATATACACTTTTCCTTTATCACCAGTTTCAAATCTTCCATGTTTAATGGCATCATCATTTATATAAGCGTTTCTACTTTCAATCATTTCATTATATAGGCTTAGCATCTGTTCTACTGTACTTTTCGCATCTTCTCCACCTTCCAATACATCTTCTCGTATGTTTTCTTCAATGTACTTAAAGTAGTCTGCTATTGGCAATAACCCCTGTTTCATAAGCACTTTATTTAATAATTCAATTCCACAAGCAATATTTACAGCTGTGTTGAGTGGTCTATCCTTAAGCTTAAATAATCTTCTTAAATCTGCCCTCAATAGCTTATATTCTTCTACTGGCAAGTTTAAAGCTTCCAATATAATAGATTTACCTAACTTCTTAAGCAATTCTTCATGATCCATTAGCCAAAACATAGCTTGTGTATTTTCTTCTGTTCTCTCACCTTTTCCTAAATAAACTATACAGCTACGCGTTATGTTAGCTTTTTCTCCATTAGGATAGCTTTCTTCTCCAGCAATTATAAGTGGCCTGGTTAAATAGAACTCTTTTAATTCAAAGTTCTTATCACCTCTACTCATTGGACTTCTATCATATGCAATTCTAAAAATATCACTTAATTTTTGTTGTTTATATTTATCCATCATGCTTGGCTTAAATTCATCTACCAGTATTGGATAATTTCCTGTAGAAATTGATTTTTGAAGTGCAAAAGGTGTTCCAGAGAATACTTGTTTATCTTCTAAAGAATAATTAATCAATGGAGCTATCACTCTTTCTAAAATAGTAGACTTACCTGTTCCAGATTCTCCAACAATAAGTAAGTGATGTAATTTTTCTTTTAAAGCTATATTTTGACCGATTTCTAAGAAAGAAATTATACTTCCAATAATGCTAATAGCCTTTCCATACTCTACAAAATTAAAAATATGTTTCATAAGTTCCTTAAGTTTATCTTTTTCTATAGGCTCTACATCTAAAGCATTAATTCTTGTGGTTTCTGCTACTATGCTATAATCTTTCCCATTAGGTAGTAATGTTCCATCTGCTGCAATAAGTTTAAATCCTTCATTCTCTCCTACTGGAATAAATTTAGCACCACTATATATTTCTTTATTATCTATTGCGAAGTATTTGTTTACCCAGCCTTTAAGCTTAACAAGATCATTTACACTTGCACCCATGAAAGAGAAATCCATCCCCAGGAAATTTCTAAATGTTCTTAAATCATCAAATATCTTAGATGAGCCTACCTTTTCTACTGTTTTACCATCTATACAAGATTTAATTTTAAGCCTTATTCCTCCAGTTTCATCATCTACTTTCTCAACTTTACTGGCTTCAAATAGGTTGAAATCTGTTAGGTACTCTCTTATAAAATCATCATCTTTTTTCTTGTATTTTAATTGGTAAATACCTCTATCATCTTGTTGTAATTCATCCTTATTCTTTAGGTCTAAACTTCTTTTAAAAGCCTGTAAGAGTTGTTCTTTAGTGTGTCCATCTTCTAACCAATCGGTAACATCTGCATTATCTCCCAAAGCTTTTATATTAGGTAAATTGATAACCTTAAAGCTTTTAGCTTCTTTAAGAAAGTTGTATTTAATATTATCTATATATTTCTGTCCAGCTAATCCTGTATCTCCTATAACTACAATATCCATAAATTCACTTTTAATCTTGTCATAGTCCTTAAATCCTTTTACGCTAGTGGCAACATAGTGTTTTTTACTTAAGATATTATTTATTGTATTTACATCTTTCTCCCCTTCTACAAAGATAATAGTCTTTTTCTCTATTATTCCCTGTAGTAAATTATAGTAATTGTAGGGTACTTCCTCATGGCTTCTATTACAGATAACCTGTCCATTTTCTATATGGTAGTAAGGTGTTTCTTTCTTTCCATCAGGCTTTAAGAACTTTACTTTTGCATATATAGGCTTGTTATCTGAATCTACGAATACAAACACTCCTAAAGGCTTATATCCTTTCTTATTTCCGTTCTTAACTTGATTACGTACAAACTGTCTTATTATTTCTTCAAAGTCCTCTGTAACGCTCTTTTCTACCTCTAAACCTAAATACTGTCTAGCTTCATTGTAAGTACAGTTTTTATATTTCATTACAAAATCTATAGCATCTCCAACATCATCTGTAGAAAAGTCTTTATACATCCACTTATTCTGATTACTATTAAAGTAAATACTAAAGCTAGGTGTTTTATCTCCAGAATTAAAAGGAGAATGTATCTTTTTATCTCTATTAAACTTTTCTCCTGTTAAATCTTCAATTACTTGTCTTAAGTTAATATCTTGTACTTCCAAGGTTTCACCTCCTTACACTTCAAATCCGTTTAAAATTTCATCACTTATCATTTTCCTATAGATCATACTTTCAATTTCATTCATTAATTGGCTTAATTCTTGAACTACTTCATTAAATAAATCAAATGTATTAAATGGCTTACCATCAACTATTTTTAATGGCTTAAAACATTCTTCAACACTCCTATTGGAAATATATTGTTCAGCCTTCTTATTTCTTTCAAGTGATTTATTATACTTTTTCTTAAGTTCAATTAGTTGGTCCATACTGCTCTCCTGTTCTTGCTTTTTTGATGAAGTGCTTTCTTATTGCCAGTACGTTTTATTACACGTTGTTTAGGTTCTTCTCTAAGTCTAAGCTTTGCATTTTCTACAGCTTTATCTAAGATTTCATTTATACTTCTCATATAATCACCTCTTATAGGCAAATTTACAATTTCCTAAATCTTCAGATTCATCAAAAGGTATTACCCCTT
The DNA here is from genome assembly GCA_015058475.1 of Clostridium butyricum. Classification (GTDB taxonomy): domain Bacteria; phylum Bacillota; class Clostridia; order Clostridiales; family Clostridiaceae; genus Clostridium; species Clostridium butyricum_B. Next base: position 29,475 of record SVCF01000005.1, read on the forward strand.
GACTATCAAAATGTTTATATAAATCACAATCCTTAAAACATTTAGTACAATTCTTGCAATTCATATCCATAGTTATTTCCACTATGTCAAAGTATTCTTTGCTATCTTCATATGCTGCATCTAAATCAGCTTGTTTTCTTTTCTGCAATACTTCAAGTTCACTATCTGTGATTACTACTACCCTACTGGAATTATTCAGCCTTACAAATTTCTTAGCCTGTCCTTCTCCTAGCCTGTTTATCATCTTAGCCAAGCTATTCTTCATAAAGGTACTTCCACGCTTTAAATCTGCCTTTTCTTCCTTAGTCATTACATTTCCATCTGTAAAGTGCTTAACTAAGTTTCTACTTTGTGCAAGTACTATCATTTCTTTTATTTCTGCATTGTTTAGATAATCTTTCATTTACCAAACAACTCCTTTAAGTCTATTTAGCTTCATTGCTTTATAGTGGTCTATCCTTTCAGATTCATCTTTAAAGATTATTTTTAACTGTTCTAGCATTATCTCTACATCAACCATTTCTTCACATATATTATCTATGTCAATTTTATTTCCATCAAAATATCTTGCTAGAGCTGTACTTAATTCCCCTAATTCCTCGATAGATTTTATTATCTGTTGACTAGCTCCGAATGTATTAATTGCCTTTAATAGTATCTCTTGATTACTCATTTTCTTCCCCTTCTTCCTCTAATATAAAACCTTTGTGCTTAAATAGGTTGTACACAAAAGCCTGTAGGGTATAATAAATCTCGCTCCCCATACACTTCTTATCTACTGGCACTATTACTGTGTTGTACTCTGCTTCTATGCCTTTCTTAATTCTCTGCATTAATGTGAACGGATCATATTGGCTTCTATAATTCCCTTGCCTTAAATTCTCATGAAAATCTTTATCTTCTACAAAGAAGAAATACTTTATTTCATGCATATTTAAATGTGCTAGTTCTTTCTTAAGTCTTGCTGCATCTTCTTTTAAATTACCAGCAATTTCGTCTATATCTGCCTTACGCTCTATTGCCACATCCCTATCAAAATATATGTCATGTGTAAAGCCAGTAAGCGTATTGGCTGGCAGCATAGCTGTATAATCTCCATAATCATTTTTAATAATTTTATAAGGAATGCCTTTTTTATCAAAGAAATCTGTTATATGCTTATTGGACTGCTCTCTACTGTCAACAATCACAACCATATTATCAAGTATCTTTTTCATTTCCTTATCTGTATATTTGTAACGAATTTTAATCACCCTCTATTCTAATAAAGTGCATTTCTTGATAAGTTTACTGGCTTATCCTTAACCAAATTCTGTCCAGCACAAGTTCCTCTATTTTCTTTAACTACATCATTCTCACAATAGCAATTCTTATTTAAAGGACAGGCTTGATTTTCACAAGCCTTTATGATATCCTTTTTTAAAACTTTATTTTCATTCTCTTTGTGCTTAGTTTGAATTGCCTTAAATCCTTTAAAACTGCCATTAGAATTAAAATACTTCTTTTCTTCTTCTTCGCTTAAAGATTCACATAATTCTTCAACTGTAACCTCTAGCATCCTGGCTATTCTTTGTTTATGCTCGATTCTTAAGTTATACGTTTCTTTTTCAAAATATCTTAAATAATTCTTTGTAAGGAATACACATTTAGATATATCATCTAATGTCTTTCCTTGAATACATCTTATTAATCTCATTTTTCTCATAGCACACCTCTATTAGAATGGCATACAATCATCATCTACTGGAGTTATATCTTCATCAAAGCTTGCACCAGTAAATGGATTGTTTGTTGGTGCTGTATATCCATTATTACCACTAGGATTAAGTAACTTATCTTTAGGTGGCTCCACACCTTTTTTAATCATTTCTACAGTTCTGAAGTTTTGAAATTTAGTAGCAAGCTTACTTTCTCCAGTAGATTGATTTAAGTATTCTTCTCTTCCAAATACACCACCAACTAGCTTACCTTTTAGGCAATTACAGAAGTTTTCACCCCATTGCACTTTAAATCCGTTGTTACTACCTTCTACGCAATCAATAAAGCTTTTAAATCCTCTATTTGTAAATCCATCTGCATCTAATACTAATTGTCTACATATTGCATTATTAGACCACTTCTTGTTTTCCTTATTATTAGATTTATATTGCTTTGTATAATACTCTGGTTGCTTATCTGTCTTATCTGTATCTAGGTAAATAACAACCATATCCTTTCCACCATTCTTGGTTTTAGTTTCCTCAACGTTCATTATTCTGCAAATATGTCCTCCAACTTCTAATTGCTCGAATGAACTAAATCCTTGTGCTTCATTAAAATCTTTTGGCATATTCATAATTATTTATCCTCACTTTCAAATTCATAATATTTTCTAATTGTCTCATCAACTAATTTAAGGTCGTTATCAATCTCTAGTGGAAACATATCCATAGGACTCTTACAAGTTGTATAACCATCTGATTGAGTTATAAACTTATGTGTTTGTCCATCTGTAGTTGCCAGTAGGACTATACTAAATAGACCTTCAAGTGTTAATTTTTCATCTAGCATTTTCCCTACAGTTTTAGCTTTTATTTTACCTTCAGGTGTAACTTCTGAATGATGTAAGAAATAAACTATTACATCATCAGGAACACCTGTAATAATGAACTGAATTAAATTTCTAAAATTTAATGCCATATCAGTAAACTTGTTATAGCCTGTTTCTTTGGCTCTATCAAACATTTCAAAAGCCATTAGATACTGACTATCATCTATTACATAAGTTTTTAGAGTAGGCTTACTAAGGCACTTTATAATAGTCTGATAATTTGATTTATCTATCTTATTTAACTTCTTTCTAAAAGGTAGTGGCTTACTTGCTACATTAAATATTCCGACTTCTTCTTTTTCAAAATTTCTCATGCTTGTACTTTTGCCTGCTCCTGACTCTCCTAAAATTAATACTGGTACTCCCATTACTTACAACCTTCTTTCATATATGGTTTTGGAATTACAAACTTTTTTATAGTTATTTCAAGTTTAGTATTCTGATTAATAGGCTCAATTTCTACAACGTAGCCATTATTAAGTAATATTCCTATAAAATCTTGATAACATGAACTATTTGTTAATGTTACTTTTCCAACTACTTTTAACATTATTTTTTATTCTCCTTATTCTTCTCTAAAACTTCCAATAGTTCAGAGTAGTATTCTATATATTTTTTAGACTTGCTTATTTCATCCCTAACATAATGAATTGCATCTTTACTTAGTTCATAAATATTTAAACTTTCTAATTCTTCAAGTTTATTTGCTGAATAATTAAGTTTTTCTTTAGTTTCTTTAAGTAAGTTCATGCATATCCCCCCTATTATATTTACTTTTATAGGTAATGCACTTCATTTCATCACTTACTAGATCACATTTCTTATCATGCAAATCCTCATAATACTCGAAATCTTCCATCTCAATGGCTTCTGTTCCACACATACAATTTTTATTATGAATACAAGTAATTGCACTACATTTTACTAATGGCACTTGATAAACACCTCCCTATAGGCTTATAATTTACTTGAATGTATTGTCATGCTACTTTGGATTACTTGCCGGTGTCCTTGGTAGCATTTTTTATGGTCCAGTTATCGTCAAATTTGTCTAAACTCATTTCTTTCGCAAGTTCTTCCATTAAAACATCACCAAATATTCTATCCTCTTTATCACCTTTTCTTATTACTCTACTGGTAATTTCTTTGGCACGTTCTCTGTTGTCTGCTATGCGATTAATTTCTGCTATAACTCCCATAAGCTATCTTCCTAACTTTCTTAGAAATCTTCTAATCATCTTAGAAAACTTACTTCTTTTCTTGTATCTTGGAGATACTAAATCTACATATAAATTTAAGTTATTCATGTTTTACTTATCCTTTCCTCTAGCAGTATCAATCATTTTTCTATACTCATTAAACTGATCTAAGCAGCTTGGACACAATTTAAGTCCTAATACTTCTATTAAGTTATCTGAACTTTTACAACAATGACATCCTGGATTATACTTTTTAAGTATTATGTCACTTCCTTCTGTATAAATTTCTAAGTAATCTGCTTCACCATTAGGTGCTTCATCTTCTGTTTTTATATCAAGTGTTCTTCTAATTTCCTTAGGAATAACTATCCTTCCTAATGAATCTATCTTTCTTGTAATTCCTGTTGCTTTCATGTTTAACCCTCCTAAATTTTATTTCTGTTCCAATACTCCTTCTTAGCCACCAGTAGGTTTTGTGTATTTTCCTATAGGTTTCCCTACGTATTTGCTACAGCTTGACCAATAAATTAATATGTGAACTACTTATTTACAACTATGCACCACATATTCTTTCCGTTAATTCTTACTTGCTTGTAGATTATCTTATTAAGTAATTCAAGTTTTATCTTAATGTCATGCTTGCTGATATTAACCTTATTGGCTTCATCATAGAGAACTTTCTTATCTACAACATTTCCTTCACATGTAAGTCTTAATAAGCCTGTAGAAAGTGAATTAGTTAATATCTGCTCAATCATTTCATCTGTTATGTTTTCAAGTCTATTTACTAAAGGCTCCTTTATCTTCAACTGGTGTTTCTTATTAGCAATTCTTTGCTTTTGCCTTTTATTAAGCATTAATTTGATCTCTTGCAATTCTAAATTCATACTAGTAATTTGACTTATAAGCTGCTTAATTATTCCATTAGGATTTTCAATTACTTTTTCCATGGCTTCAAACTTGTCCATGTATTTGTCAGTAAATAAGTTTCCTTTAGTGCCTGTAGTCTTATGTGCTAGAAATTCACAACCTTTTTTAGATATTTGAAATTCCCTACACGGCTTATTATTAACTGGATTTATATACTCACTTTCATTCCAATACTTGTAAAATCCAATTTTGGCTTTTACCAAATCTTCATTAATTCCATCAATCTTTCTTAATAACTTTGAATGTTCTATTTCCATCATTGGAGCAACTTCTCTGCTACTTAACTCATTTTCTAATTGCCTGTCCATCAACTACCTTCTTTCTTTTACTTAAAAGTTCTAGTAAATACTTATCTGCATCTGACATAATAAAAACCTCCTATTCAACAATTTCATTAACATCAACTTCAAGCGCTGTTGCCAAAGAATGGATTGTTCTAATTTGTGGAGCAGACGATTTACAATTAATTAAAGTTGATATTCTACTTTTTGATAAATTCATCTTTTCTCCTAAGTCTTCTGGTGTTATTCCCTTCTTAGCCATTATCATTTTTACTTTGCTTGGACTTATCGGCATTTTTCTTCCTCCTTTTTCGTTTTTTCTCTTCCCGAGTACAGTTTTATTATAAACAAGTTAAGTAAATTACTAAACTTTTATAAACTCTTAAATTGGTCTGTTTTTTTAATATAATGCTATATTTTCTTTAAATTACTCTTTATTCCATAGTTTTTCTTCTTATTTTATGTTTTTATTTGTAATTTAATACTGTTTAACATGAATAATTACTATGTTTAATGTTTTTACTTTAGTTTACCTTTATTAACTTTTAGTTATATTAGTTGACAAAAGTTTAGTTTTTGTTATAATTATTAATAAGGTGGTTGATAAAAATGGAATTTGAAGAAAGACTAAAAAAATGGATATATGATAATAAAATTAAGCAAGTTGATATTGCTAATAGAGCAGGCGTCAACAAAAGTTATGTGAGCGCTATAGTAAATGGAAAATGTGTTCCAAGTAATAATTTTATTGAAGCTTTATCAGAAATGAGTGGTAAAAGTGCCCATTGGTGGCTATTTGGTAAAGATAAAAATGATAGTTTAGATGCGTTAAACGCATTAGTTAACTTGTTTATATCTACAGGCGAGATTAAAACAGATGGTACATATGATGAAAAGATTAAAACTATTTTAGTAACAATGTTAGATAAAGAAATTAAAGATAAATTAGATCAGCAAAAAAAATAAAGGCTTAACCTTATCGGTTTTGCCTTTTTTCTTTATACGTCTTTAATATTTCAAGGTAATATTTATCTGCTTCATTCACCCTTTATCATCTCCCTAATGGCTTAGCTCATTATAACATATACGAACAGATGTTTGCAATATATTGACGTGAAATAATTTAATTTTTTTACAAAAAGACGTAAAAAAGGAAGATAAATTAATATCTTCCTAAATCTATTCCTATAAATCTTGCCATTATGCCTATTTCCTTTTCATTTTTATAAAGCTAGTATTAAATTCTTGCAGAATATTATATTCATCTACATCTTTCTTTAAATCTGAAACTAATATATTTATATAATTTTGAGTCATTTGTAAACTACTATGACCTAATATTTTTTGTAAACTCACCACACTTTGGCCTGCTATAATCCACTTCTTAGCGAATGTATGGCGCAGTCTATGTATGCCAGTATGATTTATACCTCTACTTTTATTGTAACCATTTAAAGCCTGCGTAATTGCTGACTTGGTAAGTTGTTTTCCATATATATTACAAAATAAATAATCTTCTTCATTTTGATATTGCCTATAGGATAAGTATTCCCTTACAATTTTTACTATTTCTTTGTTTAATGGTACTGTAAGCGGCTTTCTATTTTTAGTATGCATTATATTAACCACTTCTTCATCGAACTTTAAATCTTTTATTTTTATATTTATAAGGCTCGTTAATCTTATTCCAGTAGATAAGAAAAAACTTGTAATAACATAATTTCTATACTCCGTAAATTCACACTTTTTTAAGTTTGGTTTCTTTAATAAAACTTTTAGTTCATTATCTGAATAAGTTTCTATAGGTTTTTTATCCACTCTTGGCAACTCTATCTTAAATGTTTTAACATATTCTTGCTTCATAAAAAAATATATTATTGTTTTCATATCTCTAGCATAAGTATTTAATGTTTGTGAATTTACATCCTTATTGCTTTTAACCTTAATAATGAAATTTTCAAATGTCTTTTTATTTATCTCAGATAATAGTAAATCTTCATCTAAATATTTAATTATTTGCCTATAGGATTCTGTATAATGTTTAATAGTTCCTTCTCTTAAATTTCTTGCTTTACAGTTTAAAATAAATTCTTCAAATCCTTCTTCGAATGTCTTATCATTTTTGTAAGTCAACTTCATTCTTTTCATACTTCACCCTCCAAAAATTAGACGTGAAAATAGCACACGTCATATATAAAATAAAATTTATCTTAAAATATGATGTGTGCTATGTAAAATTTTAATTATTTATTTATCGAAAATCCTGTAAAGCTAGAAATTCAGCCTATTTAGACATAGCTTCTTCTACAGCAACAGCAACTGCAACAGTAGCTCCTACCATTGGGTTGTTACCCATTCCGATAAGACCCATCATTTCAACGTGAGCTGGAACTGAAGATGATCCTGCGAATTGTGCATCTGAGTGCATTCTTCCCATTGTATCAGTCATACCGTAAGAAGCTGGACCTGCACCCATATTATCTGGATGAAGAGTTCTTCCTGTACCACCACCTGATGCTACTGAGAAGTATTTCTTACCTTGTTCTACACATTCTTTCTTATATGTTCCTGCAACTGGATGTTGGAATCTTGTTGGGTTAGTTGAGTTACCAGTTATTGATACGTCAACACCTTCCATATGCATGATAGCAACACCTTCTCTAACGTCATCAGCACCGTAACATCTTACTTTAGCTCTTTCTCCGTTTGAGTATGCTTTTTCTTTAACTACTTTAACTTCTCCAGTATAGTAGTCAAATTGAGTTTGAACGTAAGTAAATCCGTTGATTCTTGAAATGATGAATGCAGCATCCTTACCTAAACCATTTAAGATAACTCTTAAAGGTTCTTTTCTAACTCTGTTAGCTTTTTCAGCTATTTTAATAGCACCTTCAGCAGCAGCGAAAGATTCGTGTCCTGCTAAGAATGCGAAACATTTAGTTTCTTCTCTTAAAAGCATAGCTCCTAAGTTTCCGTGTCCTAAACCAACTTTTCTATCATCAGCAACTGATCCTGGGATACAGAATGCTTGTAATCCTTCTCCGATTGCTTCAGCAGCATCAGCAGCCTTTGTGCAACCTTTCTTTATTGCTATAGCAGCACCTAAAGTGTAAGCCCATCCAGCATTTTCAAATGCGATTGGTTGAGTTTCTTTAGCAATTGTGTAAGGATCAACACCTTTTTCAGCACAAACTGCCTTTGCATCTTCTAGAGTTTTCATTCCGTATTTTTCTAATACAGGAGTGATTTGATTAATTCTTCTTTCATAACTTTCAAATAATGCCATTTTAAAATTCCTCCTTTACAAATAATTATTTATGTCTTGGATCAATTAATTCAGCAGCGTCAGCAACTCTTCCGTATTGTCCTCTAGCAGCTTCTAATGCTTCGTTAGCATCAACGCCTTTAGCGATACTTTCCATCATTTTTCCTAAGTTAACAAATTTGTAACCTATTATTTCTTTATCTTCATCTAAAGCTACATCTGTAACATAACCTTCTGCCATTTCTAAGTATCTAGGACCTTTAGCTAAAGTTCCGTACATAGTACCTACTTGAGATCTTAAGCCTTTTCCTAAATCTTCAAGACCTGCTCCTATTGGTAATCCACCTTCAGAGAACGCTGTTTGAGTTCTTCCATAAACTATTTGTAAGAATAATTCTCTCATAGCTGTGTTTATAGCATCACAAACTAAGTCTGTGTTTAATGCTTCTAATATAGTCTTTCCTGGTAATATTTCTGAAGCCATTGCAGCTGAATGTGTCATTCCTGAACATCCAATTGTTTCTACTAATGCTTCTTGAATTATACCTTCTTTAACGTTTAATGTTAATTTACAAGCTCCTTGTTGTGGTGCACACCAACCTATACCATGTGTTAAACCTGATATATCAGTTACTTCTTTTGATTGTACCCATTTTCCTTCTGCAGGAATAGGTGCTGGTCCATGATTAGGACCTTTAGCAATTACGCACATTTCTTCAACTTCTTTTGAATACATCATATAATTTGCTCCTCCCTAATTAATAGATGATAATAATCATTAAACTGCACAACCTGTTTAATAATCATACTTGGGCATGATTCGACCCACTTGGGTCGTTTGCCCTATTTCTATAATAGCAAATCATTTAGCTTGTCACAACCTTTAATTTTAAAAATATACTCAAAAAGTGAAATTAATATAAATTTTTAATACAATTTGCATTTTTTTAAACTATCAAAATAATATTTTATGATTAATTAGCAAAATAGAAATATATATATTGTATAATTCTTATTTTTTCCATATCACAAATGGATAATTGTAGTTATATACTATTTTAGAAGAATACCTTCTCCTCTAGATAAATAAATTATAAAAAAATTAATTTTATGCTTGAATTCTTTTAATATTAATGTTAAAATATTTTTTGTTGGTGCATGCCGGTGTGATGGAATTGGCAGACGTGCTGGACTCAAAATCCTGTGGTAGCAATACCGTACCGGTTCGACCCCGGTCACCGGCACCATTATTTTTAAGAAAAGGCTGTATTACTTGGTTTTAAGACCTTGTAGTATGGCTTTTTTATTTGGTTTGGTACTATTTTGGGTACTACTACACAAAATCTAATATTTTATCACCCAATATTAGTACTACAATTTATTAATTAATCATTACAAATAAGCTAAAACAAAATTATTTATTTAATTTTTGTTTTAGCTTATTTGTATTTTTTTATTATATATATGAGCTAGATTTGTTATATATTATAATTTCATTAAAATTACTTATTTTATTCTTGTAAAATCTCTGTATTCCTCAATAAATAAGCAAATTCTTAAATTCTTAAATAGTAAAGTTCTAAAATTCTTATATATATATTCTAAAATTCTTAAATTCTAAAAAATCTTAGAATATTTTTTTTATATTTATCTAAAAAATAAGGAAGCTATTAATTTAGCCTCCTCCCTATTTATATGAAGAGTAGATTTTATGGTATAGCTACTACTTAACTTTGCATTTCATAAATTACAAAAAATAACTATATTTCTTAATACATTATATTCACTATTTTCTGATTAATTAAAAAGAGCTATGAGAAAATCTCATAGCTCTAAAATTCCAAAATTATCTTCTATTATTTTGTTGTTTTCTAGCTCTTCTACAAGCTGGACATCTAACTGGTTCATTTTCAAAACCTTTTTCTTTGTAGAATTCTTGTTCTCCTACAGTGAAAACAAATTCTTCATTACAATCTTTACATACTAATGTCTTATCTGTCATATTAAATTCCTCCTTATTTCTTTTAAAGATTAATATTAATTATCATAATTCTCTAATTAAGGAGAAATCTACAACTAAAAAAATCTTTTCTATTCATCACTTACTTATTATATCATTTTTTAGATTTTATTACAAGTATTTTTTATGTTTATTTACATTAATTCTTTTTTTAATATTTAATGTAATAATTTACTAATAATGTATATCTAGCTTTAATATAATCTCTCGCTTTTTTCATATTCTTTATTGTTTAATTTAGTTTATTTTCGTACATATGCATTGAAACTTCTATTATATATAAACTTCAAAGTATTAATAAAATTGATGCACTTACTATATTATAGAAAGTTCCTATCTAGGTATACATTATCAACTTAAGCTTTATCATTATTATAATATAAACAAATTTCTACCCTTATTCTCCAATCGGTAATAACAATCCAGTATTCTTTAATATTGGTCTTAAAGCATTATATATAAATGCTACCAATATTACAGATACTACTGCATTAACAAAAGTAGTAATCGAACTTAATTTTGCTAATATAGCTGCTGCCTCTTGGGGTTGTCCTAAAATATATTGCTTATAAAAATAGCCAACAATAGGATCAAAAATCACATTAAAAGCTAATCCCAAAATTGCTGCAATAGTGCTCCATTTAAATATATACTTTTTATCATTTCTTTCACTTATTTTAGCATAATTATGTGCAATGAGTCCTGTTATTAATCCAATACACAACTTTAATATAAACGTCTTTGGTGCTGATACTATATAAACTGGATCTAGTAAATCTGCTATAGTCATCCCTATTGCTCCAGCAAAACCTCCATACCATCCTCCAAGTAATAATGCTGCTAATACACAAAATGCATTTCCTATGTGTAATGATGATGCATCTCCTCCTGGTAATGGAATTTTAATTTGAAGAAATGTAAATGATACAAAACATAATGCTGCAAGTAATGCAGTTTGAATTAATTTTTTAGTCCTCATATTCTTATTTTCCATACTATATAGCCCCCTTGTAATCTTATATTGGATATAAAAATATTAGAATTATTATATCATCACAATAATTTTCAAGCAATTGTATCGATACATATTAAAAATATAAATACTTTCAGAACTTTATATTCACCAAGAAACAAGCTATCTTAGTACTATACAAATATTGAAATCGCATCCGCTGCTACATCTATCTCTTTAATTTTATTTATATCCCGTTATTGTTACTTCCTTTTTTATTAAACTTCTTACTTTCAAACTTATTATATTTTTTTCTTTATTTTTTGAATCTACTCATTTGTAATCTTCGGAAGACAGCCTATTATACTTTTTCAAAGTTTCCATTAAATTTTCACCTTATATAGTTTAGCGAAAAAACAAATACTTGTTTTTAAAATTTATTTGCTTTTCTCTCTTAAAATGTTCTATTAAAACAAAGAGTATTTGTATTAAATGATTTTAATGTCAATTAATACAAATACTCTTTTAATAATATAGTTAAATTAATTTCTAAATATAATAACAGCTTCCTTATCGCTGATAAATTTTATATCAAATATTTCTTTTCCATTATACCTTAATAATTCTTTATTCAGTTTTTGACTTAATTCATTTAAATTATCTGCTGTTAATACCATTGTAGATACTAAACTCATCTTTTTCCCTCCTAAAATCATGCCTTCTCTAACATTCCTTTAAATAAGGTTGTCCACATTAAACCTTTTATATCTTATAATGACTTATGAAATAATTTGTTTCTAAATTTTCGATTATAGTATATGCATTTCTATATTACAAATTAAATACTTGCAAGTCATTCATTCCATATTATAAAATTATGTATTAACGTTTCTTAAAATATTTCTTTTTATATATACTAAAGTATTTTCCTCACCTTCTTCTGATAATTTTTTAAGTAAAAACTCTAATAATTCCCTGGTTTCAGGATGCAGTATATAATAATGCTTTCTCGCTTCATAATATTCTAATGAACTTTTTTGAGTATATTTTTCTTTTAAATAATTTTTTGAAGCACTCATTCTATCAATGAACATCTCAACTACATATTGTGTTGGCATTTTCATTCCCTTAAGTCCATCACTTTCTTTAATTCCATAGTCAATCCAGTATTCAAAATGATGTTTATTTCTTCCTTTATGATGTAACCATGCAGTTGAAAGTCCTTCTGTTGTCTTTTGTACTCCATTCGGACTAACATTTCCTCTATAATATTTTATTCCTGCTGAGAATTCTACTGGTTCATATTTTGATAAATCATGTAATAATCCTTGCTTATATAACCCAACTTTGAAACAAGATTTCATAACTAAAATTTTGTGATTAGTTATTGTTCTAAAATGTCCAATTGCATTTTTAATTTTACTCATTGTTTTCTTATATCACCTTTGCTATATATTAATAAAGTTTTTTGTATAACTTAGTGCAATAACCTACTGCATTATATATTAATATATTAACACTATCTTCTTATCTAATGTTAACTTTTTTCACATAACTAATAAAGCATAAGTAAAGTTATTAATTGTACTTATGCTTTTATCCATTCTTAATATCACTTATCTCTTCTCTTATTTCTTCTATCTGAGATATTAAAGTTTCCATTTTATCTTTAAGTTCTTTAAGTTCCTTATTTCTATTATGTTTTTCAGAATATTTTTTAGATGTTTTATTATTTTGTCCTTTATTATAATTATCATCTTTAACATCATTTTCACAACCTGACGTACCATTTCTACTCGTAGCCCCCGTTGTATTACAAAATGGATTACTTACATTATAGTATATAGGATTAAAATACCTTCCAGGTCCTCCTTGAAAATATTGTTGTTGTGCATTATATGTTAATATTACCTGTCCTACAAGCTCAAGCCAATTCCCTACTGCATTTTGAACATTAAAAGGCATATTTCCAGCCATTACATTTCCAAGTATTTCTGCAACCACTATAAAGAGTTCCGGATTTACATTTTGAAATCCTCCAGGTATATCATTACATCCAAAGTTAAATCCAGCCCCTGTATCCTGAGCATTTCCATCATGTGTTGTTTTCTCCTCTGTATTCTCATTACTTGTAGTACTATCTTGAAAGTTCCCATCATGTGTAGTGTCATCACTATTACTCTTGAAATTCTCACTATTTATGTTTCCAAGACCACATGCTCTGAAAATATCTTCAAATCCACTAAATTCATTGCTATTCATATTATCCTCATAAATAGAGCTTTCATTTATTATATTAATATTGTGGATTACATGTTACTTATATATTTATATATATAGTATGCTATAATTTATTTATCATAAATTGATTACTAGATATTTATTTTTATATTTAAGAATAAAAAAAATTTAATTCAATAAATGTAAAGGAGTTATTATGAGCGCTGAAAAAGTTGTCTATAACTTTTTAGATAACTTAAATATACAATATGAAATAACAAATCATCCGCCTGTCTTCACTATAGAAGAAGCTAATGCTATTGATAAACTCCATATAGGACATGGATGTAAAAATTTATTTTTAAAAGATAGAAAAGGATCTAGGTATTTTTTAATTGTTCTATCTAAAGACAAACATGCTAACTTGAAGGATATTCAAAAGAAGCTTGAATCTACACCTTTAACATTTGCCTCTGAAGAAAAACTTTACACATATCTTAAATTAACTAAAGGCTCTGTAACACCATTAGGAATTTTGAATGATATTGACCATAAAGTTGAATTAGTTTTTGATAGAGATATTATAAATGAAGCTCACCTAGGTTTTCATCCAAACATAAATACTGCAACTATATGGATTTCTTTTGATGATTTACAAAAAGTTGTTCAAGAATGCGGAAATCAAACATACATAATAGATATTTAAAAATGCAAAAGGGTTGTCCCATATTTTATTGGGGCAACCCTGTAAATTCATTTTCAGCTAATTATTGAGCTGTAACATTAAAGAATAACGCTTTTCCAACTTCAGTAGCTTTTATAGCCGCTTTTACTTCTTTTGCTGCTGCTTGCTTATCTGCAACATCTGCATCAAAATATATTTGAATTCCTTGTTTCTTATTAAATTTGAATGGTTTTTTACCTTCAAATTCTACACCTTCAACTATTGCAATAATATCATCTTGTCTTAATGCACAATTTACTAATATCATTTTTATACCCCTCTTCTTCAATAAGTAATTTAAACTATATTTTTAATTTTTTTACATAATAAATATAACATACTTATATATTTATTTCAAATAGTAAACCATACAAGAACCTAATTATTAAATTTTTTTATCACTTCAATAAATTTATGTACTTTAGACTCCTCTGTTGCCCAAGATGTAACCAATCTAAATGAACTATTATGCTCATCTATTTTCTCAACATCTCCAAATTCAAAATTTTCTTGAAGTTTTTTTATTAATTTATCAGGTAATATAGGAAACTGCTGATTTGTTGATGAGTCAGCAATAAATCTATATCCTTTTTGACTTATTGCTTCTTTAATTAACATAGCCATTTTATTAGCATGTCTGGCTAATTCAAAATATAAATCATCTTTAAATAATTCTTCAAATTGTATTCCTAGAAGCCTCCCTTTAGCAAGCATTGCTCCTTTTTGCTTTATAAAATATCTAAAATCTTCATTCAAATAATCCTTACATATTACAAGAGCCTCTCCAAATAATGCACCATTCTTAGTTCCACCTATATAAAATGCATCACAA
Organism: Clostridium butyricum; assembly: GCA_015058475.1. Lineage (GTDB taxonomy): Bacteria > Bacillota > Clostridia > Clostridiales > Clostridiaceae > Clostridium > Clostridium butyricum_B. Next base: position 44,488 of record SVCF01000005.1, read on the forward strand.
AGCTTAGGTAAATCACTTAATTTCAAATCACTTTCTATTGATGTAATCCCAACTCCTAGACGTGCACCATCTAAAAATAAAAGTAAATTATTTCTTGTGCAACATTCCTTTATTGCCTTTATTTCTTCTAATTTATATACTGTACCAATTTCAGTTGAATTAGATATATAAACTAATTTAGGCTGTACCATATGTTCATCTGTATGTTCATTAACAATTTTTTGTATCATATCTGGGTTTAATTTGCCATCACTGCTTTTTACTGTTAAAACCTTATGTCCTGTCGCTTCAATAGCTCCAGTTTCATGAACATTAATATGTGCCGTTTCTACACCAATTACTGCCTGATGTGGCCTTAAAAATGATGAAATAACAATTGCATTTGTTTGAGTTCCTCCAACAAGCATATGTATATTAACATTATCACAATCAATCGCTTTTCTTATTAATTCTTTAGCATTTTCAGTGTGATAATCGGTACTATATCCACTTGTTTGTTCTAAATTTGTTTTCATTAACGCTTCCATTATTCTTGGATGCGCGCCTTCACTATAGTCATTTACAAAACTATACATCATTTTAACCTCCAATTTAACTTTTTATATAACAATTCATTGTATCACTGTATTGATGATTCTTATTATAAGATGAAGCTATATCATTTATTTTTATAATAAGGGAACTTTGCATCCATCAAAGCTCCCTCACTTATTATTTTATCACTAATTATATCATTATAATTAGTAAACTCAATAAATTTTTATATATTTTTCTAACTTATTTTTATTCATATCGTAACACTTCGATGGGTTTAAGAGTAATTAATATTTTCTTTCTATTTTTAATTTATTAGTGTAAACTGTATTTAATTACAATTTATACATTTGGAGGTATCTATGACAAAAGTAAAAATAATATTAGATGATATAACAAAAGTCAAATATGATGCTATTGTCAATGCTGCAAATACTTCCCTTTTAGGCGGTGGTGGTGTTGATGGTGCAATTCATAAAGCTTGTGGAAATAAGTTATTAAGTGAATGCAAATATTTGAATGGCTGTTTAACAGGAAATGCCAAGCTCACAAAATCATATAATTTAACTATTCAAGGTGTATATTGGGTTATTCACACAGTGGGACCTATCTATAGAAACAATGGTTACGAAAACAAATATTTAAGAAATTGTTATCGTTCTGTTCTAGATTTAGCTTCAAATTACGACTCTTATTATTCTGAACAATGTATCCGCATCATAAATGACCATCTCTATTTATTTAACGATAATAAAAAAAGAAAAGCTATTATTGAACAGCTTAACAAATATATTATTAATTATCCTATAAAAACATTAGCCTTTTCTTCAATAAGTACAGGTGCATATAACTATCCACTTGAAGAAGCAAGTAAAATAGCCTTAGAAGAAATATTCAGTTTTATAGAAAATAATCCAACCAAATTTGATGAAATAGCAATTATCTGCTTTAATGAAAAGACATATGATACTTATGAAGCTACCTATAATGATTTAATATTGTAAGGTAAGCTCGTTATAAATTTCCAAAAAAGTAAGGGCGCACTTGGCACCCTTACTTTTTATATATTAACCGAAATATCTATTTAATAGACCTTCAAATGCTTTTCCATGTCTAGCTTCATCTCTTGCCATTTCATGAACTGTATCATGAATTGCATCAAGATTTGCAGCTTTTGCTCTCTTAGCTAAATCAAATTTTCCTTCAGTTGCTCCATTTTCAGCAGCTACTCTTAATTCTAAGTTCTTCTTAGTTGAATCTGTTATAACTTCACCTAATAATTCTGCGAATTTAGATGCATGTTCTGCTTCTTCCCAAGCTGCTTTTTCATAATATAATCCTATTTCTGGATATCCTTCTCTATGAGCAACCCTAGCCATTGCTAAGTACATACCTACTTCACAACATTCTCCTTCAAAGTTAGCTCTTAAATCAGCCATTATGTCTTCTGACGAACCTTGAGCTACTCCAACTACGTGTTCTGCTGCCCAGCTCATTGCTCCAGCTTGTTCTTTAAATTTTTCAGATCCCACACCACACACTGGACATTTTTCTGGAGCGCTTTCTCCTTCATAAATATAACCACACACTGTACAAACAAATTTTTTCATAATAAATTCCTCCTATATCTCTATCTTAAATATTTTTATTTTATCTTTTCTACATTTATTATTATATAATAATAATTATCCATTGTAAATACTTTTTTTAAATTTATATATTTTTTTCAAAGTAATTTAATTCAATATTATAATTGCGAGATTATTTTTATATACTTGTCCTAAACAAGCACTTACTCTCTTTTACCTACTATGATTAATCATGTTAATTAATTATATCTCTTTCTACCAAAAATACAAATCATTTTTTAATATAAATTATATATTTTACAAAAAATAGTATGTATATGTAAGATCTACTTTTTTATTTCATCATTATATAGCATACAATATCTTTTATAACTTTATTTTTTTCTTTAAAGTCATGTTTGAATTAACCTTTATCGAATTTAGTCAAACATTATAACTACTCATCAAATATTAATAATATATTAACTTTTTCTTATTAGATTGTAATTTTATTGTTTAAATTATATTAGTTAATGTATAATATAATAAGTTTATATTCAATTAATATAAGGAGCGTTTGTATTGTTCGGATATGTTACCCCATTAAAAGGCGAAATGAAAGTTAAAGATTACGAAAGATTTAAATGCTATTATTGTGGACTATGTTGCCATATAAAAAATGTCTTTGGTAATATTCCTAGAGCATCTTTAAATTATGATATGACATTTTTAGGCTTATTATTAGATGGTTTGAGTCCTAAAGATCTAAAAGTTAAACAACATAGATGTATGCTTCATCCAACAACAAAAAAAATAGTAATTGATGATAATGAGGCCCTATCTTATGCTGCTGCAATAAATATTTCCTTAGTATATTATAAATTTATAGATGATGTTAATGATGATAATGATTTTAAAAGTAAACTAAAAGCAACTTTACTGTCTCCATATCAAAAAAGATTTTCTAATTCTATAATTGAGATTAATTGTAAAATAAATCAGTGTTTAAATGATCTTTCTTTATTAGAAAAGAAAAAAACTTTTTATTCTATTGATGAAATTTGTGATCCATTCAGTAAATTAGTTGGATTAGTTTTAAAGGAGTATCCTTTTAATCTAGCTGATGATTCTGTTGAACTGCGAGACACATTATATCAATTAGGATATTCTATTGGTAAATGGATCTATTTAATAGATGCTTTAGATGATTTAAAATCTGATATGGAAAAAAACAAATTTAATCCCATAAATTATCTATATAATAAAGATAATTTAGACTATACTAGATTTATAGAAGCAATAAAATCCCGAATGGAATTTACAATATTAAATTGTGGATATACTTGTACAGAAAATTTAAAAAAACTCAATTTAACTAGAAACAAAGACATACTTTTTAACATAATTGAACTCGGATTAATGGATAAGTATTTAAAAGTAATGGAAAACCAAGACAAAACTAATGAAAGCAAAAGGAGTGATTTATAAATGAATCCATATGAAGTATTAGGATTAAAACCTGGCGCAAGCCAAGATGAAATTAAAACTGCATATAGAAAACTTATAAAACAATATCATCCAGATAAATATATTGATAATCCATTGAAAGATTTAGCTGAACAAAAAATTCGAGAAATAAATGAAGCTTATGATGCATTAACTAAAAATGGTGGTAGCAATACCTATAGTTACGGAAACTCTAATAATCAGTCAAACACCACTAATTCTTCATCAAATTATAGCAACACATCTTCCAATACTTCTTATGAGTTTCAAGAAGTAAGAAAATATGTAAATAGTAGAAATTACAGTGCTGCTGAGCAAATTCTAAATTCTATAACAAATAGAAATGCTGAATGGCACTTCTTATATGGAGTTGTACTCCTTAATAAAGGTTGGTATGATTCTGCTTATGAGCATGTAAGCACTGCTACACGTATGGAGCCAAACAATTTTGAGTATAGACAGGTGCTAAACTCATTAAATCAACGTGCTTCAAACTATTCTAATCCATACTACAGAACAACAAATAGAAATTCTCAAGATCCATGTGAGTGTTGTATGCAACTATGGTGTTTAGACAGTATGTGTGAATGTTTTGGTGGTGATATTATTAGCTGCTGCTAATTCATATTCATTTTTTAATATTTAGAAATTAAGTCTAACTGTAGACTTAATTTCTTTATTTAATATTAAGTTTTAGGAAGTGATCAAATGAAATCTAAACATATGGCAGAAAATGGACTATTGGTTGCTCTTACTTTAGCAGTTCTTTATGCTACTTCTATTCTTCCAATAAGTACATTATCAGTTCTTACTATAGCATCTTGCCTAATTCCAATATGTATTATGAGAACTACAATTAAAAATGCCTTTTTAGTTTATATTGCAAGTAGTTTGCTTAGTTTATTTATCATCCCTATTAATATTTCAATTTCTTATATATTCTTCTTTGGAATTTATGGAATTATAAAATATTACATTGAAAAAATTCATAAACTCCCTTATGAGATATTATTAAAGCTTGTTATATTCAACATACTATTATTAATTGCTTATTTTATAATCTCTAATTTTATTGGTAACATTATGTTATCTTCCCCTCTACATCTGATGTTTATATTTGCTCAAATTGTATTTTTATTTTATGATTATGCCTTAACACTAATAATAAGTATCTATCTTAATAAAATTCATAAGCATCTATAGAACTATAAGTTATAGTATTGATAAAATACAAGAAAAGGTTATATAGTCTCCATCCTTTGTATTTTATCAATTCCCTTGCATTATATATTATATTATTTCTTATTTATTTATATATTTATCAATAAGTGACTTCAAAAATTTCACAGTTTTTAAAGGTGTTTTTCCCACCGAAGTTTCTCCTGCTAATAGGAATCCTGTCACTCCTAATTTAATAAAATTATACACACTTTCTACCTCAGATATTGATGGCCTCCTTCCATTCTTCATGCTATTAAAAATATGTGTAGCTATTATAATATCTTTCTTTCCTTCTTTTAATACTTCATCTATAACCATCTGCTCATAAATAGGAGTATCTTCAATTGATGTCTCAGGTATCAAATCTCCTCTTCCAATGATAATTCCATCAACCTCTTTTACTATACTTTTTATATTATTTACACCTTTTAGCGTTTCTATCTTTCCCCATATAATAGGTTTATATTTTTCTATAGCATTTTCACTTAAAAAACTTCTTACTTCTTCAATGTCCTGTTTATCTTCTACAAATGACTGACATATGATATCAACTTTATTTTCTATCCCCCATAAAATTGCCTTTTTATCATTTTCACTCAACTCAAGATTACTTCTATCCAATTCTTTTATATTACATCCTTTCCCTTTTCTAATTATCCCTCCCTTTATAGTTATTGCTCTTATAAATTTATCACTTCTCCCTATTATCTTAAACTGCATTGTATTATCTTTTATTGCTATCTCTTTATATTTTTTTTTATTCAGTAATTTATTATCTATATTTAATGGTATTAACTTTTTATTTTTTAGATTATTTTTTGTAATATTATATTTATCTTCTCCACAAAAATACACTTCTTCTCCATCATAAACCTTGTATATATACTCAAATTTATTAGATATCCTAATTTTTGTTCCTGAAAGGTCTAATATTATTTTTACATTTTGATCAATATCTCTTGTTGCCTTTAAAAATTCTAAGAACTCATCCTCACTTCCATGTGCAAAGTTAAATCTTAAAATATTCACTCCATTATCAATAATACCTTTTATTAAACTCTTTTCTTTTATATTAGGTCCTGCTGTACCTATTATATACATGGCATCCTCCAAATTATTATTACCTTGTATTTTTATTAAATAAACTGCTTAATTATCACCCATATATAAACTTTAATAAGTTCTAAAAAAATATATATTGAATAAATTAAAATAAACACTAAATCTAGGAGGTAGTATATTTGAAAAAATTTGTGTTTTTTATAATTACTATTTTATTTTCTTTATCATTATATGGATGTACTTTTCAAGATCCTAAATATATAAGTCTTTCCAAGAAACCTAATAATAATTATTATGCAAGTGAACTTCAAAAAAAACTTTTAAGTAATGATGCTTTTACTTTATATGTATTTGATACTAATCTTTATAAGGATATTGAAGTTCCTTCCGATGAAGCTGATATAGTTGAAAATTTTCTAAACTCTCTTGTTGAAACAAATTATTTAGAAGATGCAATTACTGAAAATGAACCATTTAGAATGAAGATAGTATTCACTGATAGTACTAAATATTTAATTAAAGTTTTTGATTATTCAAATATTTCTATTTCACCATGGGATGGAAACTTTCAAGAAGATTTTATATCTATGGAAAATGTTCCTTTAGGTTATAATTTATTTGAATTTTGCAATCATATCCAAAATAGACCTTCTTCAAATTAAATATTTTCTTAATTTACAGTATTTTTTATAAAGTTCTTTCAAATATATATTATTATGATATTATAGTATAAATAGAGTTTCTTTTATTACTTATTTATATTTACTGTAAAATAGGAGGTTACGATTAATATGATCAAGGCTGATTTTCACGTTCATACTTCATCTTCTGATGGACTTTTATCTCCACAAGACGCTGTGTATAGGGCCTACAAAAATAATGTTAAGTATCTTGCAATAACTGATCATGATACTGTATCTGGATTAGATGAAGCTTATGAAGAGTGTAAAAAGTATGATATTCTATTCATTCCTGGAATTGAATTATCAACTCAATACAATAACGAAAGTGTACATATATTAGGCTTCTTCAAAGATAAAAGTTATAATAATAAAGACTTTATAAAAGAATTAGAGAAAATAAAAAATCATAGAATTATACGTGCTGAACAAATAGTTCAAAAATTAAAAAATGAGTTTAATATAGAAGTAAGTTTGGAGAAAATACTCAAAGAATCAAAAGACACAATTGCTAGACCTCATATTGCTAAAGCAATTATAGATTCAGGATATAATTACAATCATGATGAAATTTTTGATAAATTTATTGGAAAGGGTTGTAAAGCTTATGTTCCTACAATAAAACTTTCAACAGACTATGGAATAAATCTTCTTAAAAAATATAATGCTTTAGTTTTTTTAGCACATCCAAAATTAATTAAAAATACTTGTATAGATGAATTTTTGAAAATGAATTTAGATGGCATAGAATCCATCTATTATCAAAATACATCTGAAGAAACTAGATATTATTTAGATATAACTAAAAAATACAACTTACTAAATTCATGTGGTTCTGATTTTCATGGAATAGAAAATGATACTCGTCATGGCGATATAGGTTCTATGGATATCCCATCTGAATATTTACTGAAATTGCTTAACAAATTAAATCTTAATCATTAATTTTAATAAAAAGCGGAAGCACTACACCCATTCTGAATTAACACTCTAGACATTCAATCTCATCCAAAACCTCTCTAATATTAAGGTTCTAAATTCGAATGGTTTTATATTTTTATACATTAAAGAAGATCCAAATGTTATTTATAACTTTTGGATCTTCTTTTATTAAATCTTGAAAATATATCAAAACACATATCTACTATATCTGAAAACCTACTAATTTTTAGATTAAGCTTCTTTTAAGAACGCTTTATATCCATTCATTGTTTCATAAACATCTACTTTACTAACAACTTCCCAAGGAGAATGCATATTTTGTACTGCAACTCCACAATCAATAACTTCCATATTATAATTAGCTAAAATATATGCGATAGTTCCACCACCACCTGCATCAACCTTACCTAATTCTGCTGTTTGGAAGCTTACATTATGCTTTTCCATTATATTTCTAAGTTCTGCCATATATTCTGCATTAGCATCATTACAACCTGATTTTCCCCTTGCTCCAGTATACTTGTTAAACACAATTCCACGCCCAAAATAAGCACTATTTTTCTTTTCCATTACCCCTGGATAGTTTGGATCAAAAGCTGCACTTACATCAGATGAAAGCATCTTAGAATTTGTAAGACATCTTCTTAATTTTATATCACTATATCCTTCCATTCTATCAATTAACTCTGCAACAATATTTTCAAAGAACTTTGATTGCATTCCTGTAGCCCCAATGCTTCCCACTTCTTCTTTATCTACTAGAAGAGTGCAGCAAGTCTTGTCAGTGTTATCAATGTCTAGCATAGCTCTAAGAGACGTATATGCACATACTCTATCATCATGTCCGTATCCCATTATCATACTTCTGTCTAGACCATAATCTCTCGCTTTTCCAGCTGGAACCACTTCTATTTCAGCTGATAAAAAATCTTCCTCTTCAAAATTATATTTTTCTTTTAATATCTTTAATATATTCGCTTTTACAGCTTCTTTTTCATCTTCTTTTAAAGGAATACTTCCAACAAGTACATTTAGGTCTTCACCTTCAACAACTTTGTCTGCTTTTTTCCCCATTTGTTCTCCTGCTAAATGTACTAGAAGATCTGATATTCCAACTACAGGATCATTCTCATCCTCACCTATAGAAATATCTATTACAGCTCCATCCTTCTTAACTACAACACCATGAAGCGCTAATGGAAGCGTAACCCATTGATATTTTTTAATTCCTCCATAATAATGAGTATCTAATAATGCTAATTCCCCTTCTTCATATAAAGGATTTTGTTTTAAATCTAGCCTTGGAGAATCTATATGTGCTCCTAAAATTTTCAATCCTTTTTCTATGGGCTCATTTCCAATTAAGAATAACGCAATGCTTTTTCCTTTATTATTAGCATATACCTTATCACCACATTTTAACGTTTTATTATTTCTAATAATATCATCTAGGTTTTTATATCCAGCACTTTCTGCTAGCCTTATTGATTCATTAACACATTGTCTTTCTGTCTTACATTTTGAAATAAAAGATTTATATTCATCACAGAAATTAAATATTTCTTTTACTTTGTTATCATCATATTTTATCCATGCATTTTTTTTAGATTCATTTTTCATAACTTATGTCAACTCCTTTAATTAGCAAATATATATCTATTATTATTTTATTATAATTATAAATCACTAATAGTATTCATTCTATTTTCAATAATATCTACTGGTGTAATTTGAGACATTAGTGAGTATCTATAATTAACTGCAGCAGCTTCAATTATAACTGCAATGTTTCTACCTGGTCTTACTGGAACAATAAGTTTTTTAACCTTTACACCTAATATGTCCATATAATTCTCTGCTATGCCTAATCTATCATAATCATTGTCATCTTTCCAATGTTCGAAATGCATAACTAACTTTATTTCCTTCTTTTGAACTACTGAACTTAAACCATATAATTGAGTAACATCTATTATTCCTATACCTCTTACTTCTAACATTCCAACTGTTATTTTAGGTGATGTACCAATTAAATCACCATCTATTTCTTTTATATCAACAGCATCATCTGTAACTAATCTATGCCCTCTTTTTATTAATTCTAATGCTGTTTCACTCTTACCAATTCCACTTTCTCCAGTAATAAGTATACCAATTCCAGATACATCTACAAGTACACCATGCAAACGTGTTTCTGGTGCAAGCTTATCTGAAAGATAAATTGTAGTTTTACTAATAAAATTTGTAGTCACAAGTTTACTTCTTAATACCCATATTTTATGTTTCTTAGCTTCACTAATAAATTCCGGATGTGGTTCTAAGCCTCTTGTTATTATTAAACAACTTATATCAAAGCTAAAGTATTTTTTTACTCTTTTTTTCCTTACTTCAATTTGCATATCATCTAGGAAACTCCATTCAGCTTTTCCTATAACTTGAATTCTCTCAGGTGCAAAATAATTATAAAAACCAGCTAACTGTAATCCAGGTCTATTTATATCGTTTACTGATATTTCAATATCCTCTTTTCCCTCTACTAGAACTTCTAAATCAAGATCATCAATTAATTTTTTCACAAAAACTGCCAAATACTATCACCCTTTTTATTTTTTTATTTCCAAACTCTCTAATTGTGCCCTAAAATTTTTCTTAACATTATTTATATATCTTTGTCTTAACATCCCTTGTAGATTTTTTTCTTCTTCTGTTAATTCTCTTTCTTTACTTGTTTTATATAGTAAATTAATTTTTTCTACTACTTCTTCTATTTTCATTCTGTCAACATTCATTGAATTCATCCTTTCTGTATATCTAACACTAATTTTAGCATTTTACTTATTATATTTGAAATAATTTTTTTCGACAAAATACATATTTCTTTACTCTATGAGTGTCGAATGTTTTTTGTTGGAATTTATTGTAATATATGTTCTTTCTTTACATACATTGTCATATTCATATACTTTTTTGACACTTTTTCGTACATTCTTGAATTTTAATGTCAATATTTGTATAACGAAACCTTTTTACAAATATTTCTGTTTTTATTATAATTAACCTATAAAGTTTGCAAAGGGGTGTAATTATGAAAGTATCATATAAAATATTAATTAAGTATAAAATTTTTATAAGAAGAAGTTTGTTAAATTTTTTACTTTTATTTTTTTCTCCAAGAAAGAAATTTATGATTTATCTATCCCAAAATCTAGACAAGTATATTGTGCTATATCAAAAAATTATATATGAAAAATATTTCGAGGAAGATAAAAGACCCTCTTATAAAAAGACATTAATTGCATGATTCACTTCTAAATATTTTTTATAATGTAAAAATTCTTGTTCTAAGTTACACACGCTATTTGCTTTAAATTATATTTCTTTATTAATAAAAAAATCCTCAAGACAACCATGAAGTCATTGGATTTTTTATCTTCCTTCTTTTTCAAACGTACATTTAAAAATTTGGCAAGATACTACTAGTTTTTATTCTTTAGATACATATACTCTAATTTTTTAACAAATATAAAAATCACTTATACACCAAACGGTCATACCTTCCATAGTTTCAAATTTAATATAATTTCTTAAAGAATAAAAAAAACACCCCATTACTGAGGTGTTATTTTCATCCTATAATTCCCAACATGCCGTTTACTTATATATTCAATACCTGCGCCTCGCAGGTGGGTTAAGCTCAACTTATTCCTGTCATCTTCTGTCACATTAAGTGAATAAATGAAGTCCGACATTTCTAAGTATATCGCAAATCCCGATAATGTCATGTAGGTTGAATATGATAAGTTTTACGCACATCTCAGGAATTTCTATGACTTAATTATATCACAATCAAGTCATATTTCAAGTGTATATTACTATTATATTATAGATAAATATTAATTAAATAAAAATTTATATTAAATTTTACTAATAGACATTTATAATATTATAAATAATTATTTTATTAATTTTAACTAATCACAATATTCATTCAATATATCTTCTAATTCTGTATCTTCTAATGTATCTGAAAAAGCAGCAATAAACTCAAAGAATTCTCCACTTCCCCTTTGCATGCCAAGCTCTTTATATTTAAATCCTACCTCATATTCATCCATAACCTCTTCACATATGCCTTCAACATTATCTACTGCAATATCTTTTAAATAAGGAATATAGCATTCACTATACCATTCATCACTTTCTTCTTCAAAATCACTTTCATCATTAGAATAGCTTCTTGCAGCTGATAATTCATCATTATCAAAATCATAATAAAACTTTATTATGATTGCATCTCCAACGTTTTTTATTTCTTCTACTTCTTCTAGTCCATTATCTTCCAAATAAGTTATTATTTCAGTTATATCCATTAAAAGTTCACCTCTCTGTATTTAATATAATAACTTTTTATATTCTTTTTTTACAGCCTCGAATTCCTTATCATCTTCAACAAGATTTAATTCTTCTTTTCCTTCTTCATTACTATCTATTCTAAATGCAAACATATCATCATTACCTTCTTCTAGTGGTGATAATAATAAATACCCTTGCTCTTCTAAATATATTTTAGCTATTGCCTCAAAGTCAACTTTATTACCTTCCTCATCTTTAAACGACATTATTTCTTTTTCTTCCATCATTTCCACCTCGTATTTTTACTTTATCTAAATTTATTATATGATATATATTTATTTTGTCTATATCTTTCCTAAATAAATTCTAAATTAACTCTATCCATATTTAATAATATCTATTCTATTTTACGCAAAAATACCCTATAAAACAGATTTTTATATTTTCTATCTTATAGAGTACTTTTTATATTTATATTCCCAGCTTAGTGTAATTAAGCTGTTTTAGAAATTTTAATACAGCCAAAAACATCATATATTTCTTTTTTTCTAGCTTTTGCAACTGCTTTAACTATACCATATGCAATTACACTATCAGCACAATGATGTAATATTCCACCTACTAGAGTAACAATTAGTAATTGATATAAATCAACTCCTACAAAAGGAATTACAACCAAAGCTTCTAATAATCCATGTATTGGTGCAGTTATCATTGCTGCTTTAACATAGCTTTTATTCTTGATTATTATTCTTGCTCCAATATATCCCACAATAATATGTGTTGCAGCTCTAGCCACTATTGGCATTGGTGTTCCTGAAACCAAAAATCCAACAGTCGATCCAATTCCAACTATAACAGCAACAAGTGGTGATATAAACATCGATAACATCATTGGCACGTGTGCAGCTAATGTTGCTGAAAATGGTGGAATATAAATTTTTAAAAAACCAAATTGAATAGGAATTATAATTGCAAGTGCAGTAAGTAATCCTGCATAAGTCATTTCTTTAATTTTATTATTCATTTTTTCTCCCCCTAATTTTTAACTGTATATACACTAGTATAATATATTCTTTTTCATAAGTAAATATTAGTAATCATTTATATTGAAATAATTATTCTGAACTTGTTTTAACACAATTATGGTTGATATAATATAACTAAACTCATATTATTATATAATTCTTATTTATAAAAAATATGTTAATCTAAATAAACGTACAAAGGAGAATTTTTCATGGAATTATTAACTATACTTGGTACTGGTTCTGCAATGGTAACAAATTGCTATAATACATGTTTTACCATTTCTAATGACTACGAACATTTCCTTATAGATGCTGGTGGTGGAAATACAATACTAACTAATCTTGAAAAATCAAATATAAAAGTAAACCAAATACATAATATGTTTATTTCACATAATCACAATGATCATATTCTTGGAAGTATATGGATTATTAGAGCTGTAGCTCAAAATATACTAAACGACAAGTATACTGGCTGCCTAAATATTTACTGCCACAAAAAATCAATAGATGCAATTAAAATTATGTGTTCTTTAGTTTTACAAAAAAAATTCCTTAACTTATTTGATAGTAAGATAATTTTTAATGAAATAGAAGATGGATTCGAAACATATATCTTAGGTAGAAAGACAACATTCTTTGATATATATAGCACAAAAGAACTTCAGCATGGCTTTACAACAACATTAAAAAATGGTAAAACCCTAACCTTTCTAGGTGATGAACCATATAATGATAGCTTAAAAGCTTATTCTGAGAATGTTGATTATTTATTTCATGAAGCTTTTTGTCTTTATTCTCAAAAAGATATATTTAAACCATATGAAAAACATCATGCAACTGTAAAAGATGCTTGTAAAAATGCATCTGATCTAGATGTAAAAAATGTAATCTTGTATCATACTGAAGATAAAAATTTAGATATGAGAAAAGAACTTTATATTAAAGAAGGTAAAGAAGAATTCTCTGGAAATATATACGTTCCAGATGATTTAGATGTAATAGAATTATAAAATAGGAAACATTTTATAATGATCAACTTTTGTTCCTCGTGGGTACACAAAGTGCAATGATTATTACTCAATTAGGGACTATTTTTCTTAAGAAAAAATCTATAATCTATATATAAATAGGAGCTTTAGACTTTTCTCTAAAGCTCCTATTTTATGACCTTAAAAGAGGTGGATTTTGAATAATCGAAATCAATTCAATAATAAATTAAAAAAACTGAAAGTTTTTCTATCTAATATTGAAAATTGATCATAGTGAATTTATCATTATAAATTACTATATAATTTATTTACGCTATACATCTTTCTCATTTATTGCATTACAAAAATCTTTAATATTATCATCATTAATAAGATCTACATCATTTTTCCCATCAATAGCATTATCTGATTTATCTTTTAATCCATCAGATTTAGCTATTTTTTTTATTATGAATTTTTCAAAAAAGTTCATTTTGCTGAAATAAAACGCACCACCAACATCTTTGATAATTAATGCTTTATCAAGTATTTCTTTTGAAAAAGCAGATTGTATATATTCTGTTAAATTGTTGCTATTCATACAACTAATAAAAATCCCGAAAATCTTAGATTTTATTGCATTTTCATTTTTTATACAGAAATCTTTTATATTTTTATCTATATTTCCTGCATATACAGAAGAACCAATAACTACCTTATCATATTTATTCAAATTAATATTATTTTTTTCTTTAATATTAATTAAATCCACTTTTTCATCAAGATTATCTGCAATCTTTTTGGCACAAATTTCTGTTGCTCCATATTTTGAACTATATATTAGTAATATTCTCATACCTATGCCCCTTTTTATTAATCATATATAACTATTTTATTATCCTAATACTTTTTTAGCAATTTCAACTGATTCTTTAGCATCCTTTGCATAAAAATCAGCACCTATTTGATCTGCGTAATTTTTAGTAAGAACTGCTCCTCCTACAAAAACTTTTCCATTATATCCATCTTCTTTTAACGCTTTTATAGTATCTTCCATGCTCCTCAATGTAGTAGTCATAAGAGCACTTAATCCTATCAATTTTACATTATGTTTTCCGGCTTCCTCTACAATAGTTTCAATTGCTACATCTTTACCTAAATCAATAATTTCATATCCATAGTTCTCTAAAATAACTTTTACAATATTTTTTCCTATATCATGAATATCCCCTTTAACTGTTGCAACTATTATCTTTCCCTTAGATATATTCTCACTATTACTCCTTGCTATTTCAGCTTTTAAAACAGTAAATGAATTTTTAACTGTTTCAGCAGCTTGTATTAATTGTGGCAAAAATAATTCACCCTTTTCATATTTAGCACCCACTTCATCCAATGCAGGAATTAAGTATTCATTAACAATTTCAAGTGGTTTACATTTATTTAAAAGCTCAATAGTTGCATTTTTTGCTTCTTCTTTTAATCCCTTTACTACTATACTCTTTAAATCACGTATTTCATTATTTTCGCTTACTTTTTTATTATCTTTTAAATTATCTGCTGATGCTATTGTACTAACTTTTATATTAGCATACTTATCAATATACTTTTCTGATCCTTTATCATAATTGTATAAAACATTATAAGTATCAACTATTCTCATCATTCCACTTTCATTTGGATTCATTATAGGCAAATCCAATCCATTTCCTAAAGCTAAAGCTAAGAATGTTTCATTTATAAATTGTCTATTTGGAAGACCAAAAGATATATTTGAAACTCCAAGTAATGTTTTAACTCCTAATTTTTCCTTAACCATTCTTACAGCCTTTAAGGTTTCCTGAACCTCTTCTTGCTGTGCTGATACTGTTAAAACTAAACAATCAATAAAGACATCTTCTTTTCTTATACCATACTCTAAAGCTTTTTTAACTATCTTTTCTGCAATTTTAAATCTATCTTCTGCTTTTAGTGGTATTCCTTTTTCATCTAAAGTTAACCCTATTACATTAGCACCATATTTTTTAACAAGTGGAAGTATCTTATCTAATACTTTATCTTCACCATTAACTGAATTTAATATTGGCTTTCCGCTGTAGTATCTAAGACCAGTCTCAATCGCATTAACATCAGATGAATCTATTTGAAGTGGTATATCTAATATACCTTGA
Source organism: Clostridium butyricum (assembly GCA_015058475.1). Classification (GTDB taxonomy): domain Bacteria; phylum Bacillota; class Clostridia; order Clostridiales; family Clostridiaceae; genus Clostridium; species Clostridium butyricum_B. Next base: position 60,527 of record SVCF01000005.1, read on the forward strand.
ATTTCTTTTACAACCTTATGCATCATCTTTGGTTCATCTATCTCAGGTAATCCTACATTAACATCTAAAATATGAGCACCAGCTTCAACTTGTGCAACAGCAGTACTTAAAATATAATCTAAATCATCATTAATAAGCGCCTGTTTGAATAATTTTTTCCCAGTTGGATTTATTCTTTCTCCAACAATTTTAACACCATCTATACGTACTACTTTTGATGGAGTACAAACTGCTGAGTAGTAGCTTTTCTCTTTACCCTCTAACTTTATGTTTTTTGTTCTAACGCACAATTCTTTTATATATTCTGGTGTAGTTCCACAACATCCTCCAATTATTCTTACTCCATTATCAATAAAACTACATAATGTTTCTGCAAATTCTTCTTTAGTTACATCATATTTAGTTTCATTCCCTATTGTTAATGTAGGTAGTCCTGCATTGGGTTGAACCATTACTGGAATATTAGTTAAACTGCATATTTCTTCAATAACAGGTTTAAGTTGCTTAGGCCCAAGTGAACAATTAACTCCAAGTGCATCTACACCTAAACCTTCAAGCACTAATACCATTGACTCTGGTGAACAACCAGTAAATGTTCTTCCATTCTCTTCAAAAGTCATAGTTGCAAATATAGGCAGATTACTATTCTCTTTTGCAGCTAAAATAGCTGCTTTAAGTTCATAAAGATCTGTCATAGTTTCAAGAAGTATTATATCAACCCCACATTTAACACCTTCAACTATTTGTCTTTTAAATATCTCATAAGCTCTATCAAAGCTTAAAGTTCCCATTGGTTCTAATAGTTCCCCTATTGGACCAATATCTAAAGCTATATAAACATCACTATTTCCTCTAGCCTTTTTAGCAATACTGACAGCTGCACTTACCGCTTCTTCAACTTCCATATTGCAAAGCTTAAGTTTTAATTCATTTGCACCAAATGTATTTGTAGTTATTACATTTGCACCACTTTCTATATATTCCTTATGTATTTCTTCTATTATAGATGGTGATGTTACATTTAAAACTTCTGGATTTTCTCCAAGCTTTAATCCCTTCTTTTGAAGCATTGTTCCCATAGCCCCGTCAAATATTAATATATTATCTTTTATAAATTCTTTAAGCCCCACAACTTTCGCCCTCTCTTCTAAAATTACAATTTGCATAATTACTGCATTCAATACAACTTTTCTTCTTCTTCTTAGTGCCTTTTTCAATAATTCCTATTATAGCTGTTACAGATTTCCTTGGAAATAATAGATTATTTTCCGATGTTGTTAGTCCAATTCTTTTTTGTGCATCTAATGTTCTTAAGAAACTATTTTGTACATCTAACGGCAAATCACCATAACCTGGACTATATCTAAAAGTTATATCCATATTCTTATTTTCTGCTTTTTTTCTTACATCCTCTTCAATTATATCGCAAATTTCTTCAACTGCTGTTGTTGCACATGCATCTAATATAAGTGCCTTTGTCAAAGTAATTTTTTCATATAATCGTGTTTTTCTTTCAATATCATTTCCAAGTGTAACTGCCATTAATACACATTCATTTGAATTAGAAAGATGCTTCTTTATATCATTTCCTGTTAATATTAAATTAGTCCCTAGAACTTCTACACCTTTATCTGAAATATTAATTTTTTTGTATTCATATATAGCTCTTGGAGTAATTATTCCCTTGACTTCATTTATAGATTCATCAATAATGTTCATAATTTTTTGATCTACAATTTGACCTTTATGACCAAGATATCTAAGTACTTCTTCTTTACTTATGTTCACTTTAAAATCATTCATATTATTCACCACAAATATTTAGATAAAGTCTTTTATTTAATATATCTTTTTTATATTCATTTGTGAAAAATACATAATCTTTATAATTACTATTAAATGCACAGTATTCTTTTACTCCAAAGAATTTTTCTTCTTTATAATATAATTCAAAACTCTTTGCATTTTCATTTTTCATAGTAAATCCCTCCAATATTAGTCATTTATATAAATAAAAAAAGTCTAAAGGTATCCCTCTAGACTCAACTTCTATAAAATACCCTTATCTATCAGTATATCACTGCAGGATTTAGCACCACATATGCTATATGAAACATATTGGTTGCTGGGTTTCATAGGGCCAGTCCCTCCACCTCTCTTGATAAGTTATTATTCAATTTTAAATTATTATATACTAATTACTTAAATTTGTAAAGTTAGGTAATTAATTTTATAGGATTTTAATTTTTAAATAGTAATAAAAATATAGAAACAGAACTGCAAAGTATGCTTACTATCATTATGTATTTAACAACTTGTTTAGGCGTAAACCCCTTTGCTTCCAATCTAAAATGTAGTTGACTTCTATCAGCTTGATAAACAGGCTTACCTTCAAAAAATCTTTTAAAGATAACAAATAGATTATCAAATATAGGTACTGCAAGTGCAAATATTGGAATAAAAATGCTCATTACTGTAGCTGATTTAAAAGCACCATCTAATGCAGTTATACTTAATAAAAATCCTAAAAGATTAGCTCCTGAATCTCCCATAAATACTTTTGCTGGATATTTATTATAATATAAGAAACCTAAAATACTTCCAATTAATCCAATAGAAATTAGAGCCGAAACATTTTGGCCTAATATTATTGCCGCCACAAAAAATGTTATAGATGATATAAAAGATATACCACCAGCTAATCCATCCATGCCATCAGACCAATTTATAACTGTAGTGACACCAAAAATCCATGTTATTGTTAATATAAATTGTAATGTTGGGCTTAATGTTATAAATTCCGATGTAAATGGATTTGTAAATCCTGTAAATATTATATCTGATTTAAATACAAGAACTGCAGATAAAAGTTGAATTATTAATCTTGGGAAAATAGGAAATTCTTTTCCCTTACTTTTATAATAATCATCAAAAAGTCCTATTAATACTATTAATGTAGCACCAATAAATATCATCATCTGCTGCTTTGATTCATCTCCAACAAATAAAAAGTATGAAACAAAAAATCCTATGTATAGAGCTAATCCTCCACATAAAGGAGTTGGAGATTTATGTTTTTTTCTCTTATTAGGTTTATCTGTAAATCCAATTTTTTCAGATAACTTCATAAGAAGTGGCATTATAGCAAATGACACTATAAAGGAAACCACCATTGCTATTATGTAATTCATCTTATCTACTCCTTAGTAAAATTATATATAAATGCTTACTATATATCCATTTTAATTGCCTATTAGATTATACTATTAAAGGCATCTATTATCAATTACAAAATTATTAAGCTTTAATTTTATAAAAGAAAAACAGCATAGTAATTCATTTATTCTACACCGTTTTTCATTACATATTATGCTGGGATTTTAATTTTATCTCCAGGATATATTAAATTAGGATTATTTAAATTATTATATTGAGATAAAACCTTCCATGTAGTGTTATTTGTAGCAGCTATTCTTGTAAGTGTATCTCCATATACTACAACATGTATTTTCTCATTATTTTTAATTGTTTCAGCAAGTGATGACTTAGTTTCTTCTGTCTGAGTATTATTATTTTCTAAATTTGTTTCTTTAATTGATATTCTTCCACTCACATCACAACCTTTACTTCCATTTACATTTAAATACTTAGCAAATATATCGTCATATGTTTCAATTTCACCTACAACATTAGTTTTAAACATATCATAACCATCTCCACCTTGGGACAAGAAATCATTGATTGCAACTGTATATTCTTTATTTATATCAATAGTCCTTCCACCTATTTTTACATCAGATACTCTTTTTCCCACTTCTTTTGAAGGATCAAATGAAAATGTTATTCCACTAACCTGTAAAAAACCACCTTGAGCCTCTGGATATCCTCCAACTGATACTTCTAAAGCTTTAATAACATCACTACCTGATAATTTTATAATTTGAACTATATTTCCAAAAGGAAATAATTCCGCTAACTTTCCTCGCGTTATTTCCCCTGGTTCAATTGATGTCCTCAAAGAACCTCCATTTAGAAATGCAATATCAGTATCAGCTGAATTTCTTACTGCATCTGCTGTTAAATTTCCAAGATTAGTTTCCTTAGTTCTAACATTTTCTCGTGCACCATCTAATAATACATCTGTAGTTGCTACAACTTCAGAAAATATAGCATTATTTTTATTATTAATATCATCTATTAAAGACTTTACCTTTTCGTCTTCTTTTAATTCTTTATAATCTTCAGATTTTAATAATGTCGCTTTTTTATTTATTATTTTATTATCTCTAACTTCAATTTCAACTTTACCTAAGCTCTGATCATATTCACCAGTTTGAGCTATTAATGTATTATTTACTGTTAATCCGTTTTCTAACTTTGTATGACTGTGACCATCTATTATTACATCAATACCATTAACTTCTTCTGCAATTGCTTTTGATGTGATTATTGAACTATCATCCAATCCAATATGTGTTATTGCAATTATAACATCTGTTTTATCTTCCAATTCCTTAACTATTTGCTTAGCCACTTCTACTGGGTCGTTAAAATCTATTCCCTTTACATTAGTAGGATTTGTTTTATATGCTGTCTCAGGTGTTGATAATCCAAATATTCCAACATTAATATTATCCATTTTAACTATTTCATATGGAGTAAATACATTATTTCCATTACTCTTAACATTAGCAGACAATACCTTAAAATTATCAGCCATATTACTTAATTCTAAAAGCCTTTCACTACCATAATTAAAATCATGATTACCAGGAATCATAAAATCATATCCTGCTGCATCTAATATTTTTACAGCATTTTCACCTTTGCTTACATTTATTATGGGTTTTCCATGTAAAGTATCACCAGCATCAAGAAGTAAAGTATTTGGATTGGTTATTTTTGCTTCTTTAGCTAAAGTTGCTATTTTCCCAAACCCAAATCCACCATCCTCTGAAAGTACTCTGCCATGAGTATCATTTGTATGAAGTATTGTTATTTTTGTACTTTCGCTAATAGACTCCGATGCAAAAGTACATATACTTCCATTAAATAAAAGTAATATAGATAAAGTTAAACTAAAAATAATTTTTTTCAAATTTCTTCCCCCTTATCTTATCTTCTTATTTATACATTATAAATTTTTCCTATATTTTACAAGTATTATATATTAATTTATTCTAATATTTTTATCAATTTCATAATAAAAAATACTATTCAAAAAATTATTCTATTAAAAATAATTCTACTTATAGGGGAATACAGATTTTCTATATAGGATAATATATTTTTTTAGCTGTCTTATTAAATAATTTTGATAATGTGCACATAAATAATAAAGGAACGCTAATAAATAGCGTTCCTTTATCTTAAGCTCTTTGTTCAATCATGCTCTTAACTTTCATTAATCTAGTTGTAGCAGATCTTTCATTTTCATCCAGTCTCATCCTAATATACTTTATAGTCTCTTGAAGTTGAGGAATTGTCATATATTCAAGAGCATTAACTCTTCTTCTAGTACTTTCAATTTCATTAGCCATAAGTTGACATGACTTTTCTACTTCTGCAAGTTCTAGTAATTGTGGAAGAATACTATAAAGTTTTGATAGTGCATCATCAAGTTCAGATGAAGTATTTGCAAAACCATATGGATATATGCTTCCTTCATCTCCTTCAAGTTGTCTCTTGAAGTTCATTACAGGAACAGATACACTCATTACATTCTTTTCACCAACTTCAACAGAAATATGCTCCTTAGGATAAACAATTGCTTCTTCTAAGAATTCAGAACTCATTACAGCTCTCGCCATAACAAAATCCTTAAGAGAACCTTGAAGGTTATCTTCAACCTCTTTTCTTAGGGTATTGTTATATTTAACAAGATTAATGAATTGTCTCATTAATTCATCTTGTTTATCTTTTAAAAGCTTATGACTTCTTGTTGATGTTGCTAATCTTTTCTTAAGCTTAGAAAGCTCCATTCTAGTAGGATTAACATTCAACTTTGCCATAGACTATTCTTCCTCTCTTGGCATATATTTTTCAAGGTATTCATCTCTGATTCTCTTAAGTTCAGTTCTAGGAAGCATCTTTAATAGTTTCCAACCAAGCTCTAAAGTTTCTTCGATAGTTCTATTTGTAGTGAAGCCTTGAGACACATATTGTTCTTCAAAAGCTTCTGCAAATTTAGCAAGTTTCTTATCAGTTTCAGAAAGAGCTGATTCTCCTAATATTGCTGATAATTCTTTTGCTTGCTTACCTTGAGAGTATGCTGCAAATAATTGGTTCATAGTATCTGCATGATCTTCTCTAGTCTTTCCTTTACCTATACCCTTATCTTTAAGTCTTGAAAGTGATGGTAAAACATCGATAGGTGGCATTATACCTTTCTTATATAGTTCTCTTGAAAGTATAATTTGACCTTCTGTAATATATCCAGTTAAGTCTGGAATTGGATGAGTCTTATCATCTTCAGGCATTGTAAGTATAGGAATTTGAGTAATTGATCCTTCTACGCCTCTAAGTCTTCCTGCTCTTTCATATAAAGTAGAAAGGTCAGTATATAAGTATCCAGGATATCCTCTTCTACCAGGAACTTCTTTTCTAGCTGCTGAAATTTCTCTTAATGCTTCAGCGTAGTTTGTAATATCTGTCATAATTACAAGAACGTGCATTCCTTTTTCATATGCTAAGTACTCAGCACAAGTAAGAGCCATTCTTGGAGTAGCTATTCTTTCAATAGCTGGATCAGATGCTAAGTTCATAAATAGAACTGATCTATCAATGGCACCTGTTGATTTAAATTCATCAACGAAAAATTGTGCTTCTTCGAAAGTGATACCTATAGCTGCAAATACAACGGCAAACTTAGAATCAGAATTCAAAACTTTTGCTTGTCTTGCGATTTGAGCTGCAAGTTCTGCATGTGGAAGACCTGATGCAGAGAAAACAGGTAATTTTTGTCCTCTAACTAGAGTATTAAGTCCATCAATAGCAGAAACTCCTGTTTGAATAAATTCAGATGGAAAATCTCTGGCCATAGGATTAATAGCTTCACCATTAATATCTACTCTTTTTTCTGGTATAATTTCTGGACCATTATCATTTGGTCTACCCATACCATCAAATACTCTACCTAACATATCTTCAGATACACCAAGTTCAAGTGGTCTACCTAAAAATTTAGCTTTAGTACCTTTTAAGTTTATTCCTGAAGATCCTTCGAATATTTGAACCATTGCTTTTGATCCATTTATTTCAAGAACCTTACCTCTTCTTTTTTCACCAGTATGAAGTTCAATTTCAACTAATTCATCATACTTAACACCTTCAACGCCTTCAACAACCATCAAAGGGCCAACAACTTCAGTAACTGTTTTATACTCTTTAAGCATTTGCTACCCCTCCCTTACTTATTAGGTCGTCAATTGCTGCCTTTAAGTCTACATAAATTTCATCTATCTTATCTATATCATCTTCATGTATATACTTACTTCTTGCAATTCTATCTTTTAAATCTTCCATAGCTAAAATATCATTTAAGTAAACTCCAGCTTCAAGTGCTCTTTCAGCTTCTTTTCTATATCCAATAACAAGTCTTAACATCTTGTATTGTTTCTTAAGTGAAGTATATGTATCTACTTCATGGAAAGAGTTTTGTTGAAGATAATCTTCTCTAATTGATTTAGCTACATCTAATTTTAATCTATCTTTTTCAGATAATGCATCAATACCAACAAGTCTTACGATTTCTTGTAATTGAGATTCATCTTGAAGAATAGTCATTGCTTCTAATCTTAATTGACCCCATTCTTCTGCTACATTTTCATTCATCCATTTATCAACAGTATCTGCATATAATGAATATGAACTTAACCAGTTAATTGATGGGAAATGTCTTTGATATGCAAGCTGTGCATCAAGACCCCAGAATACTTTAACTATTCTAAGTGTTGATTGTGATACTGGTTCAGAAATATCTCCTCCTGGAGGTGATACTGCACCAATTGCAGTGATTGATCCAATTCTTCCATCTTCACCTAAACACTCAACTTTACCAGCTCTTTCATAATAGTCAGCAAGTCTTGAACCAAGGTATGCTGGATAACCTTCATCACCAGGCATTTCTTCAAGTCTACCAGACATTTCTCTTAGAGCTTCTGCCCATCTTGATGTAGAGTCTGCCATGATTGATACAGAATATCCCATATCTCTAAAATATTCAGCAATTGTAATACCTGTATATATTGAAGCTTCTCTAGCTGCAACTGGCATATTTGAAGTATTAGCTATAAGAACTGTTCTCTTCATTAAACTTTCACCAGTTTTAGGATCGATAAGTTCTGGGAATTCATTAAGAACGTCTGTCATTTCGTTACCACGTTCTCCACATCCAACGTAAACAACTATTTCCGCATCTCCCCATTTAGCAATTTGGTGTTGTGTAACTGTTTTTCCTGCTCCGAATGGACCTGGAATAGCAGCTGCTCCACCTTTAGCAACTGGGAAGAATGTATCAATAACTCTTTGACCTGTAAGCATTGGTTCTACAGGGTTAATCTTAGCCTTGTATGGTCTACCTTTTCTTACCGGCCATTTTTGCATCATAATTACTTCTTTATCACCATTTGCAGTTTCAACTATAGCTACAGTATCAGTAACTGTAAATTCTCCAGCTTTAATATCCTTAATTTTACCTTCAATACCTACTGGAATCATAATTTTTTGTTCAACAACAGCAGTTTCCTTTACTGTTCCAATAACATATCCAGGTTTAACTTCATCTCCAACTTTTGCTGTTGGTTTGAATTCCCACTTTTTAGTTCTGTTTAATGATGGAACTGAAATACCTTTAGTTAAGAAGTTTGACTTAGCAGCCTCCATAAATGCATCTAGTGGTCTTTGTATTCCATCAAACATTGATTCTATAAGTCCTGGTCCAAGTTCAACACTTAGTGGTTCTCCTGTAGTTACAACTGGATCTCCAGGACCAATTCCTGCAGTTTCTTCATAAACTTGGATTGAAGCCTTATCGCCTCTCATTTCGATAATTTCACCGATAAGTCCTTTTTGTCCAACCTTACATACATCATATATATTAGCTTCATCCATACCTTCAGCAACTACTAAAGGTCCAGAAACTTTAATTATTTTTCCGGTTTTCAACTTACCAACCTACCTTTCTATAAAATATTAACGCCTACAGCTTTTTCAACGTTGTCACTTATTCTTTGCATACCTATATTTAATGTTCCTTGATTGCTTGGAATTAATATTACAGCAGGAAGTACTTCTTTATTGTATCTTTCAATTGTTTCTTCAATACCTTGTGCAACTTGTTCAGTTACGAAGATAACTGCGTAATTATCTCTTGCTAATCTATCAACAGTTTTCTTAGCTTCATCATCTCCAACAACTGGGAAAACATCAATACCTAAAGCCTTAAAAGCTAAAACTGAATCCTTATCACCAACTACCCCTATTTTCTTAAACATAAATATCACGCAGCCTTTCTCTTATTACTTCCGCAGCAATATTATTGAGTTTGCCAACCATTATAATTCTAATTATCTTTATTTCTGTTTCTTTAGCATAAACATACGCAATTATAGGTTCGACACCAAAAGGTATTATCTTAGCATCTTTCATCATCTTCATAATGTAGTTATCAATTAACTTTTCAAGCATACTTACTGAATTTGTTTTAGTATAATATTCAATACCTGTTCTTACAAATTCAGCATAATCAGTAAATGCAAGCTTAGTAACTATATTTTCAACTGCATCATTTAACATTCCTAGTAATTTATCTTTATCTAAAGAACCGCCTTCAATAACAACTGAAGCAAAGAATTCTCTACCTTTATTTTGTTTTTTCACTCTTAATAAAGTCTTTATATTTGTCGAATCTATAAGAGCTTTTACATATTTATCAACAAAGGTATCATTTATATCATTCTTAATTTGTACTAATTGTTTAAACATACATTTATCTAAAATAATATCAATGATTTGAGGATCTTTAGTTTCCTCAAATTTTAAAATTGTTTCTTCTATAGCTTCTTTCATAGTTGGATTTAAATCTCTAATATCATTATTCTCAATTAAGTTTTTCAACTTACTTGAATCGATTGTTCCAACATTAACCAAAAGATAAGATAAGTCCTCTTTAAGAAACATCCCTTTTAAAATAACTTTTATATTTTGATAATCATATTTAATACTCATTAAGTTGATAAGAGATTTTTCTGGGCTTATATCATACATCATTGTGAATAATCTTTTTAATTCTTCACTTAATATTAATTCATAATCCTCAGCTCTCTTAACATTAGTCATAATATTGGCATACTCTGTTTCTTGAAGCACTTTTAAAGCTTCACCTGCTGAATGAGAATCTATCATTCTATCAAACTTTGATTTATCAAGGAGTTTTGTCTCGTATACTCTAAGTCTAGGTATAACTTGACTAAATTGCATTTCATCCATTAGTTAACCTCCTTAATTAAATAATACTTGTGCTACTTCAAGACTTAAATCATCTTTTATAGAATTAACTAAAGCCTCAAAAGTATTATTTATTTCTATGCCATCCTTTTCTAATATGAATCCACCTTTAAAGTTTCTCTTTTCATTGCTTAAAGTTATTATTGCTTTTGAATTAAGCTTATTATTTATCTCATTTAATACATCAGCAGTTATAACTTTTTCGCCAGCTTCATTTAATATTAAATTTTGATTTCCTTCTATGTCACTATTCAATATGCTATATGTAACAAAATTTTTAAATTCATCATTTGAAATATTACAAAGTGCTTCTACACTTTTTTCAAAAACTGAATGAATTACTTTTTGTTTTGCAGCTAGCTTTTCATTTCTTGAAGATAATTCTGCACCTGAAATTATTCTTTCTTTTCTAGATGTAGCTTCTCTTTCTGCTCTTTCTAAAATTGCTTTTTCTTCTGCAGATGCCTCTTCTTCTTTTTTAGCTATGATTTTATTTCTTTGTTCATTAGCATCATTTAAGATAGAAGTTTTTTTATCTTCTGCATCTTTAAGAATTTTAGAAGTTAAATTACTTATGTTAGACATTATCTCACATCCTCATCCTTAAATTCTGACTAATTAAAATACGCCATTTACTAATAAGAATGATACAACGAATCCTAATAATGCATAAGTTTCAACCATGGCAGCTAATACCATACCTTTAGTAGTGTGTTCTGGGTTCTTAGCTAAAATTTGAATACCAGCAGCTGCTGCTTTACCTTGTGCAATTCCTGACCATAGACCACAAATAGCTATTGGTAATGCTGCAAATAATAAATATAAACCTTGTGCTAATGTTGTGTCTGGTGATAATTTAAAGAATATTAATAGTCCTATAACAAATCCATAAAGCCCTTGTGTACCTGGTAATAATTCAAGAACTAATGCTTTACCAAACTTTTCTGGTTGTTCTGATAAAAGTCCTGCTGCTGCTTGCCCTACAATACCAACACCTTTAGATGAACCTATACCTGACATCCCTACTGCTAATGCAACTCCTAGTGCTCCCATTACAAAGCCACCGTAATTTTCCATAAAAAATTTAATCCAACTCATATCCATTTTAATTGTCCTCCTAATCTCTTCTTAAATTAATATATTCATTTTTTGTTTCAAATGGTTTGAAGGCTTTTCCTCCACCATCATAGAATTTACCAAAATATTCAACGTAAGTTAATCTTAATGTGTGAACATAACCACTTAATAATGATAATAATAAGTTAACTGTTTGGAATATTATAAATATTAATGGTCCTGCTATTAATGTTCCAAAAGGTCCAGGAACCATCTTCATAATCATGTTGACTGCTCCAGCAATTGATCCTCCTGATAATCCAATAGCCATAAGTCTTGTATATGAAACTAAATCACCAATATATCCTGTGATTCCATAAAGCTCATATAACCCAGACCCTATCTTACCGCCAACTGATGCTGCACTTCTACCTTGAGTCGTTACAATAAGTATTGCACCAATTATTGCTCCATATTTGCCCACAGAACTTAACATAGCATTATCTGTAAACATTCCACCTGCCATTATCCCAAGTGAAACTAATGTGATAAGCCATGAACCTGCATCCATAAATGCATCTAATGGTTTTCCCATTTTTATAAGTACTGCTGCTTTAATACATAATCCAAATACTATCTGAATAGCTCCAAATACTACTGATAATGCAAGTATTGTCATAACGTCATTGGTAGTATCTATTAAATGTGGAATATTAGGGAATAAATCTCCAAAATAACCTCCATAAAGTATACCAAACAAAATTGTTGGATAACTTAGATACTTGAAGAATTTAATCATATTCTTCATTCCATCATCAAAGTGGAAGTATTTAAGTGCTAAAATTGTTCCTATAAGCATTAATAATCCATATCCAGCATCAGCTACCATCATTCCAAAGAATATTAAATAGAATGGTGTTACATATGGTGTTGGGTCAATGTAATCATATCTAGGCAAAGCATACATTTCAGTTACAGATTGGAATGAAGAATTTAAATCATTATTTTCTAACTTAATTGGAACTTCTTCAATTTCTTCATCTTTAACATCTTCAAAATTTAAATAATAGTCTTCACCTAAAATATCTGTTACTATTTCAGTAAGCTTTTCATTAAACTTGATTGGAACCCAGCCTTGAATTAATGCAGTGCTTTCAGTTCTCAAGAAATTTGTGCTTACAGCTTTTCTTGAAACAAGATTGCTATAGTATTCATAAGCTAACTGTAACTTCTTCATTCCTTCTTCAAAACCTGATAATTCTTCTTTTATAATGAATTTATCTGATTCAATTAAACCAATTCTATCATTATAATCATGAATTAATTTTAAAGGAGTATCCTCCTCATCAGTTTTAAATTGAGTAAACCCAAATCCTCTAAGTGCCTCTTCAACACTTTCTTTGTTTGCTTTATTACATAAAGCAATAAAATAAGTATCTTGATTAGTCTTTGATATAATCTCGACATAACAATCATTTATTTCGCTAATTAATGATGTTTCATATTGATTAGCTACACTACCTAAGAAATAAGAAGTTTCTTTAAGTTCTTTTAAAGAACTTAATGGTGCATCGAAAGCTTCATAAGGTGTTAAACTTGCTACTGCTGTTTGAAGTTTAGTTTTTTCATTATCAAGCTTTGCAATATTTTCTTCTTTTCCCTTAACTTTTTCATAAACAGCTTCCCAATCACTATTTTCAACTTTTTCTTTAAGTTCATCCATAGTTAATGAAAGTTTTTCTGTTCTTAAAGTCTTCATTAATGATTGTTTAGGCACATAGTCATTTAAAAATTGTAGGGCAAACTTAACCTTTGATAATTGCTCTTCCCACTTTGCTATATCAGAATCAATTACATCCTTTTGCAATTCTGCAAGGACTTCATTTTCTTCTAAAAGATTTTCATCTTGTAGATTGATGAATTCAGCATTTGAAAATTCTTGCAACTTTTCAAGTAATGCTTCTTTCTTTGATTCAAAGGCTAACAAAGTGAACTTATTCATCTTAACTATTGCCATGAACCTTCACTATCCTCTCAACCACTAATTTTACAGCATTATTTTTCTTTTCTTCTGATATATTTTCTATATCAGAAGCATCACTTTTACCTTTAGTTAATATAGGTTCAGCTTCTTTATTTCCTTTGCTAATAGCTTCATTCATTAGAAGATTAGCTTTTTCTTTTGCTTTAGCTAGAACATCATCGTATTTCGATTGTGCTTCTACAGTGGCCTTTTGAACTATTTCTTTTGCTTGTAAAGTAGCATTTTTAATTAGTTCAGCAGCCTCTGATTCTGCTTTTTTTATTTCTTCAATTGCTTCTAATGCCAAAATCTCACCACCTTTATGTCTTAATATAAAGAAAAAATAATATATATTAATACTTTATATAGTATTAATTACTTTGTTACTTGTCTTATTATACAATGGTTATGTATAATTTTCAACTCATTTAAAATTTTATTAGTGAAAAATTATAAACTCAAAAAACATCTAGCTTATAGTATCCTGTATTTTTTCAACAAATATATATTCACTATTATTGTTAAATAAACAGTAACACTCTTCTTCTACAAGCTCACCAAATAGAATATATTTCTCTAAATTAAGATTAAATTTCTCTAGAAAATACTCTTTAAACGAGTATTTTTCTCTTAAATTATCTTTATATCTCTTTTCTTCTTCCTTTGTAATATTAATCATTAGGAAATTAGGTAAACCTCGTCTTTTATTATATAATAAATAATTGAATTTAACTATATCATATAAATATTTATTGTCATTATTTAGTATTTTGTTGTTGAAATCTAAAAATACTTTATAATATTCTATGTTTCCAATATTTCTATTAAAATATCCATTGTTCTCAAAAAACTTCCCTAATGAATAATAAAATTCAAATGGTGTATGGAATTTTCCTTCAAAATACTTAATAATATAATTGAATTTTTGAGAGTTATAATATTTATCGACCATTTCTTCAACTTTCTTAAGTTTTATCATTTCTTCATATGATATTAAGTTAGTTTTTAATATCTCATAAGGTGGATATGGAGAATATTCCATACCATATTTTTCTGCTTCTTCTCTCATAGATGATCCCTTTAACAACTTCAAAAAACCTAACTGTATCTCTTCTGGATGTATAGAATATACATCATTAAATGATTTTATAAAAGAATTATAATCTTCTCCTGGAAGTCCAGCTATTAAATCCAAATGTTGTTTTATATTTTTTATAGACATTAATTCTAATACCTTATCTTTTATATCACTAAAATTCACAAATCTATTTATATTTCTTAAAACATCATCATTTGTTGTTTGAACACCTACTTCAAATTGAAATCTTCCTTCTTGTGCTCTTGATAAAAGCTTTATTTCTTCATCTTTAAGAATATCTGCTGATATCTCAAAATGAAATGATGTCTCTGTATCAGCATTAATCAAAAACTCCCATATAGCCATAGAAAATTTGTGGTTACAATTAAATGTTCTATCAACAAATTTAACTAGTTTTACTTTCTTTTTAATAAAATAATTTAGTTCTTCTAAAACCCTGTCTATATCTAAAAATCTTACGCCATGACTTGTAGAAGATAAACAATATTTACAGTTAAATGGGCATCCTCTTGATGCTTCATAATAAACTATTTTATTATCTAAATCTTCATCTTCTTCATATGGAAATACTATTTCATCCATAGACATAAGTGGTCTTTTTTCATTTGAATATATAGTTTCTGAAGATTTATAATGTAAACCTCTTACATCTTCAATATCTAATTCTCCCAATTTATATAACACAAAATCTCTATAGGTTTTTTCACCTTCACCTTCAATTACATAATCTCCAACATTGCTTTTTAGAAATTGCACTGAATCAAATGATACTTCAGGTCCTCCATATAAAATTTCTATTTTTGAATTTACTCTTTTTATAAGATTAGCTAGTCTAGAAATCAATTCTACATTCCAAATATACACAGAAAATGCAACCACATCTGGACATTCTTTTGTGATTTCTTCCAATATTCTTTCTTCCCTATCATTAATAGTAAACTCTCTTATTTTTCCTTCATATGGTAAATCTTTGGTAAAACTTTTTAGGTATCTCACCGCCAAATTACTGTGAATAAATTTTGAATTAATAGCTGTAAGTAATACTTTCATTTATTATTTTCTCCTCTGCTGGTACTTTTAAATTTAGTTTTCTTCCTTTAATAAAAAAAACATCTTCATATGCTTTAGTTTCTTCTATTTCAAAATATTTTTCAAGAATTTTTTTTATTTCATCAATATTATTGCTTGATAATATATTTAAATTCTTAAAATTAAACTCCTTTATTTTTTCTTTAGGCAATATAACTTTTATTTTGTTATTAAACACTTTCCCTCTTTGTTTATTTATATCCCATATTAATATTTTACCACTTTCTTTTAAATATTTAGAAACATTTCTTATTAGTCTCTCCTTTTCAATACTAGTCCACATTTTATTTAAATCAAAGAAAAATGTACATGCATCATATGTTCTATTGTTTAATTCATCTTTTGTATCTTCATTTACATAGTCAATGCTAACTTCATCTTTAACTTCTTTAGATATATTATATATTATACCAAGATTATTTTCGCCGACATCTAATATATCACCTTCTAAACTTACATCTTTTAAATTTATTATTAATGTTTTCCCCATTCTCAACCACCCTTTTCTAATTTTATATTATTATTCTACCATTTTTACATTATTAGGAATACTTTTTTTAAAAATACTCCTATAATTTTATCTATAAAAAGGATGTTTAGATTTTTTATTTGCCTAAACATCCTCTTTTCCTAATTTAAAGTTTTTTTATTATTTAATTTTAATATAAACATGCAAAGTAAAATAAATAAGAATATTAATATAAAAATACTCACCTCTTTAGGTAGATTAAAAACCATACTATCATCCTTTACTTGTAATTTATATATACATCCTATTCCACTATCTAAAATATATACAGCATCCCCTTTAATACATATTCCGTTAATCGTACTTTCATCTTTAAGCTTCAAGAGTTTATGTTTTACTCCATTTGCATTTATTGAATATATCATATTGTCTTTCCTATCATAATACACGCCACTATCTTTTTCTAATATTAGTCCATCTTTATCTATCCCTAAATATTTTATATCTCCAACTCCTGAAAATTGATAAAGTGGTGCTGACATAATTTTATTTGGTGGATTAGATATAATTCTAGTTATTGTTTTATCACCTTTAAACCGTGGTGATGTTATTGAATCTCCACCACTATAGTCTGGCCAACCATACCACTTTCCTTTTTCTATTTTATATAAATAATCATAATCTCTATTTATAGGTCTATCACCACTATTTTCCATTCCTCCTACAATACATATTAGATTATTATCACTATCCAAATCCCATCCTGTTATATTTCTTATACCACATGCATATAACGACACATTGTTATTTAATAAATCAATTTCAACTATAGATGCATTTGCCAGATTTTCAGCCTCTATCTTCTGACCTTCAATACTAGAATTACCATATGCCATGAATGCACCTGTTTTACTATCTCCATAGTTCTCTCCATTTAACACTATATTTATAGGACTTTTATCATAAGGAATACTATTTATATCATAGCTTCCATCATTATCTGCAATACCAGAATTAGTTGCACTACCTATTGAAAGCAATAGGTTATTATCTTTTATTATAAGTCTCCTGTCTAAATACTTCCCTTGAAAAGGTATATTACTAATCATTATATTAAGCTCACCTTTTAATAAATCATAATTATATAATTTATCATCTGAAGTAAAATACAATTTATTATTATAAAAAAGAATATCTTCTATCTTTAACTCTTCATTTGAAAACAGTATTTTTTCTCCTCCTTCATTTTTTAAAACTTTGACATAGTTATCATAAGCTACATATGTATTTTCATCATCTTTATCAAAGCTCACAGCATTTCTACAACTTTTAGCTTCTATACTCCAATTCATATTATTTTTCAAAATATTGACTTTATATCTACTCGATAATTCAAATAATCCAAAAGATACTGCCACAATCACAATAGAAATTAATAAAAACTTAAAAAAATGTTTCAATTTTTTCCCTCCATCCCTATGTTCTTAAATATATTATATTTTTCAAATCAAAATCCTCGTATAATAATCACATTCATTATTAAATTTATATTTCCATAATGATAAAATAGACCTCCATTTTTTTAATATGCGTTAATAATAAAGAATATTACATAATTGTCGACAATTATGTAATATTCAAATATGTAATTAAGGATGTGAATTATATGGAAATGAGTATTGCAGAACTATCAATGGGAATGAGTCAAGTCTCTCTTCAAAATGCAGTTTCTATGTCTGTATTAAATATGACTATGGATACTGCTCAAACACAAGTTACAGCAATGTCCGAAGCTTTAGATAATTTAGCTGTTGATCCAAATTTAGGTTCAAACATTGATGTAACTGTATAAATATATATGCGAATCAATATTTAAATTCTTTAAATATTGATTCGCATATAGATATAAATAACTATTTCTTAATTTTAAAATTGTTATTTTATAGTAACATAATATTGATACTATGAGTTTAGATAAAACAAAGAAATAAAGTTCTCATATTTGGCGGTGTCTTGCATTCAAAAATGAAGCTTTAGAATTTTTCATTAATGATTGTTCCAAAATTGTTTGTCACATTTTACATGGGAGCAAACAGTTTAAGGCACAATCATTAATGCTTAAATTCTTAGTTTCATTTTTGTAGCAAGCAAGCCACTATGAGAACTTTATTTCGGTTGTTATCCACTAAACTTAGTACATCCTTTATTTATATTAGTTATATACCTTTCTTATTTTTCTTTGGGAATATTACGTAAAATATATGAATATTATTTAGAGTAATCTAAAGGGGTGATTTACTTGGAGAAAGATAATTTTTTTAAAAATTCTTTTTTACTTACTGTATCAAATGTAACTACTGGCATACTAGGTTTTATATTTAACATATACCTATCTAACCTTCTTGGTCCTGAAGGTATGGGACTTTATAATTTAGTCATGCCTATATATAATTTATTTATATGCTTGATGTCAGCAGGTATTGTAGCATCTATGTCAAAAATAGTAGCAGTTTATAATCAAAAAGGTGAACAAAATAACATTACTAAAACCATAAGAGTTGTAACAATGTTCAATATAATTTGGGCCCTAATTATTGGTATAATGGTTTTTTTCACAGCTCCTTTAATCGGCAAATATGGTGTTAGTGATACAAGAACAATAAGTGCCATAAGAGTTATTTGCCCAGCTATGGTCTTTATTGCAATTTCAAATATTTTTAAAGGATATTTTTATGGAACATCAAAAATAAAAATACCTGCTTTATTAGATATTTTAGAAAAAGCCATAAGAATAATAACCGTAAGCATTTTAATATTATTTTTTAATGCTGATTCAATAGAAAAAATGGTAACACTAGCTACTATTGCCTTGTGTATTGGTGAATTTCAAAGCTTAATTGGACTTTATATTTATTATAAATACTGTATTACTAAAACACCTCATTCTTATGAAGTTACAGAAAGCAGATTTCAACTTTTATTTGATGTTATTATAATTACAATCCCTCTTTGCATGAATGGATTCTTAACTAATATTCTAGGAACCATGGCTACATTAGTAGTTCCAAGGCGACTTTTAATTGCCGGTTTCAATCATACCGAAGCATTAAGTCTTATTGGAAAATTTACTGGAATGGCAATGACTCTGCTTACAATTCCATTAATTGTTGTTTCAACTATAAACACATTACTTATTCCTGATCTTTCACAAACAATTAGTCAAGGTAAAAGATATGAAGCTTCATGCCGAATAAGAAAAGTTATAAAGCTTGCATTTTTATTAGGTCTTTCTACAACGATAATATGTAATATAATACCTGATAACCTTGGATTAATGTTTTATGGACGTGATGATTTGGGCTCCTATATTAGATTTGCTTCATTTGCAGCTCCAATTTTCTTTACGTCTACTACAATGTTTGGTATATTAAATGGTCTTAATAGACAAGGCATAATATTAAGAAATTCTTTAATAGAAGCTATCATTGAACTTATAGGCCTATATATATTTACTGCTATTCCTTCAATAAATATTTTAGGTTACAGTATAACAATTATCTTTGCAACTAGCATTAGCTTTTTACTTAACATACATGAAGTAAAAAAGCACATAGACATAAAAATTAATCCCTATAATATAGTTATATATCTTTTACTTTCAATTTTAGTATTTTTAGTTATAAAAATCTTAGCAAGTCATGTATTCATTAATTCTTTAATAATAAATAATTTTATGGTTATAGGAATCACATTTTTTATATTTGCATACCTTGGAGGATTTGGAGAAATGGATGCTGGTTAGTACTTTATAATTTTATTTTAAAAAGGTGAAATATCAGAATTTAATTGATAAAAAAGCAAAAAAATAGAACTTTCTGTTTCTGCTGAGTCTTTGTGTTCAAAAAATTAACTTTAGAGTTCTTGCATTAATGACTATTCTAAAATCATTTGTCAAATTTTATATTTTAGTTACAATCATTAATAATTTGAATTCTTAGTATACTTTTGATAGCAAAACAAGCAGAACTGAGAGTTCTATTTTTAGTATTTTTCACTAAACTAAGCTTTTATTTTTTTTAATTGCGAAAAGTTCCTTATTGTGGCATAGCCACTCTTTTTATTGGTGCAAAGATTCTTATTGTGGCATAGCCACTCTTTTTATTGGTGCATATTTTCTCTCATAAACCTTGGTAAAATTCTGTATATTCTTCCTGAAATACTGTCTAAATCTTTCTTTCTTAATCCACCTAATAAAATTATTAAATACATATATACAAATCCACCTATTCCTATTAAAATAACTGTTAAAATTGTATATAAGATTATATTTTTATCTGTAAGATCTAAGAGTATATTAACAGGAATTCTTGACCAATATAATACAAGTGCCATTACAGCTGATGCAATTAATGGTTTTATTATATTTCTAAACATATGTATTTTAACTTTTAAGGTTTTTCTGAGTGCTTTTTGATTTAATATACATGGAATAAAGAACCATAAGAAGTTACCAACAACTACCCCCATTATATTTATATCTTTCATTCCAACTAAAATGTAATTCGCTACTATTTTAAATGTAAGACCAACTATAAATGTACCAAGAACATAGTATAGCTTATTCATACTTTGAAGTAATACTGTTTGTATTTGAGCTATAGCCATAAAAATAAGCACAACAGAGCCATACATCATAAGTTCATATCCTTGCTCACTACCATAAAGTATAGTAAACACTTCTTTTGATAAGCAAGATAAGCCAACAGCAGCAGGTATTGTTATTAAAAATGTCATTCTAAAAGCAAATGAAGTTTTATTTCTCACTTCTTTTTTATCTTTTAGAGCCATTGCTGCTGATACTGCTGGAAGTACTGTTGTTCCAAGTGCTGTTATTATTATAAGAGGTACAGATAACAACGTTTTATATCTTCCAAGTACTCCATATAGTTCCTGTGCTTTTTCTATTGAAAATCCTGCGAATGCAAGTCTAGCATTAACATTAACCATATCTACAAGACTACCAAAATTCTGTAAACCAGAACTTAATGTTATTGGAAGTCCATACTTTATAAGTTTTTTAACTATGCTTTTAGGTCTTATTCTTTTAGTATCACCTTGTGCTATATATGCCTCTTCCTCAAAATCCTTCTTTTTATAAACACACATCATATATCCAAGCGCAATCAAAGCACCTACAGAAGTACCTACTGTTCCTCCTGCTGCACCATATGGAACACTTATTTTCATAAGTAAGTATGCACATAATAAACTTACTCCAATATTTATTACCTGCTCAATAACTTGAGATATAGCAATAGCAGTCATGCTGTTTTTCCCTTGAAAGTATCCTCTATAAGAGGATAAAATTGTAGTTACAAATATACTAGGTGCAAGCATTAAAATACCATAAGAAGCATCTGGATTTTTAATTCCATTTCCTAAAGCAAATGCTCCTACCATTAATAAAAGTGAAATCACTCCACTAATTAGTGCTAATATACTTCTTGATATTTTAAGAGTTCGCACTGCATCATCTGGTTTTTCAACTGCATTAAGTTCTGCAACTACTTTTGCAATTGCAGGTTGTGTCCCAAGATTAGTAACTGCATATGCAAACAAAAAAACTTCATAACAATTTTGATATATTCCATATCCTGAAAGTCCTATTATTCTCTGGAGCATTGGAATATAGAATACTGAAATTATTTTTGTTAAAATACCTGCTACAGAAAGTATTAAAAACCCTCTATTAGATGATTTCTCTTCCATAACTCCTCCTACTTAAGTGAAAATTTAAATACATCTTGCTTTATCTTTTTAAATAAAGGAGGCAGTGCTACTGCTACAGTCTTATTTTTAAGATAATTAAGCTTTCCTTTAATTTCTCTAAAGTTTAATTTATATGCATATAAAAATTGATAACTAAGTCCATACTTATTTTCAAAGAACGAATTCAATTTTCTATCTCCATATTTATTATCACCTATTATAGGATTGCCTAAATGTGATAAATGAGCTCTTATTTGATGACTTCTTCCTGTAATTAGATTTACTTCTAAAAGTGAATATGCACCATTTGTTTCTATAGTCTTAACTTCTGTAATAATCTTTTTAGATCCGTCAACTTCTTTATCATATATTTTCGAAAGATTATTTTCCGGATTTTTTAATATGTATCCTTCATAACGTGCATCACGTATTTTTCCTTTTACAAGTGCATAATAGTATTTTTTAATTTCATCTTCTCTAATAGCTTCATTTATGCATTTTAAGCCTTCAAAACTCTTTCCGAAAATAACCATGCCTGAGGTATTTCTATCTAATCTATTACATGCTGCTGGTGTAAATGTAAGTTCATTTTCTGGAACATATGCCCCCTTTGCATCTAAGTACGATAAAGCATAATCTGTAAGTGTTGGATCCTTTGAGTCATTACTGTCAGAATGAACCAAAACTCCTGGCCATTTTTCAACTATTACTAAGTTATCATCTTCAAAACAAATTTTCATTCGTTTTGAATCAACTTTTATAAAACTATTAGTCTTATCTTCTTTTTTGCTTTGTATATATTTAATTTCAACTATGTCGCCTTCCTCTAAGAAATATTTTTCATTTTGTTTTTTTCCATTGACCCTTATATCTTTTTTTCTTAAAGCTTTAAATATAGCACTTAATGGTACATCTTTTAATAGCTTTCTTAAAAATTTATCTAGTCTCTGTCCTGCCTCATTTGGCCCAATTTCTATTTTCAAATATTATCACTCCGTTTTCTTTTACTAAAACATTTTATACTTTTAAATTATATGATAAAAAACCTAATTTTACAAACTAATAAATAAAAAGATTAGACAAATTATATGAAATAACCATCCTACAATGAATATTTAAACATTTAAGTTTAGATATTACATATAGGATGGCTATATTTTTTTACTTTGTTAGGAAATTAAATACTGCACTTGCTTGAATTGCCACTCCAATTGGAAGACAATCTTCATCAATATTAAATAAATCACTATGTGCAGGTTGTACTGTATTTTTTTCTTTATTTCCTGATCCTAAGAAATAAAATGCTGATGGTCTTTCGTTAGCAAAATATGCAAAACTTTCAACTCCCATCTTAGGCGCTTTTTGCTCTAGTACATTTTCTTTGCCAATAACCTCGCTTGCACTTTCAATTAATAAATCTACACAATCATCATTATTATATAGACAAGGATAACTTTCACTTACTTCAATTTCTGCCTTAGCTCTAGATATTTCGGCTATTCCACTTACTATTTCATTCAGTCTTCTAACAGCAAAATCTCTATCTTCCTTAGTCATAGTTCTAATCATTCCACTAAGTTTTGCTTCACCTGGAATTATATTTTGTCCTGTTCCTGCATGAAGCATGCCTACTGTAACTACTGCCGGATTTACTGGTGCAATCTCTCTACTTACAATTGTTTGAAGTGCTAATACAATATGACTTGCAATAACAACTGGATCTATTGTTGTATGTGGTGATGCACCATGCCCTCCTTGACCAGTAATTTTTATATTATATGGATTTGAGGCAGCATTAACTACACCTTTTTTAATTTTTATTGTTCCACATTCTGTTTCTTCATCTACATGAAGTCCAAATATACAATCAACCTTTGGATTTTCCAAAACCCCTTCAGTTATCATATCTGGTGCTCCACCAGTAGTTTCTTCTGCTGGCTCAAACAATAATTTAACTGTACCCGAAAATTTATCTTTATGCTTATTTAAAACTTTAGCTACTCCCATAAGAATTGTTGTATGTGAATCATGTCCACATGCATGCATTTTTCCTGGAACTTGAGATTTATATTCACATGACTTCATATCTTGGATTGGAAGTGCATCAATATCACCTCTTAATGCTACAACTTTGTTTTTGCCTTCTTTAGTACCAGTTATTATACCGCATACTCCAGTTTTAGCTACTTCCACAAAAGGAATATTATTTTTTTTCAAAAAATCCTTTATAACACCTGAAGTTCTTACTTCTTCAAATCCAAGTTCTGGATGCATATGTAAGTCCCTTCTTATAGATATTAGCTCCTCTTTTATTGCATTTGCTTCTTCTTTAAAATTTATCATTCAATTTCCTCGCTTTCATTTAAATATATCTCCACTTACTATATAAGTATAAATATATTTATGTCCCTTATCTTTAAATATTCACATTACTTATGACCAAAACACCTCTATAATGTCACCATCTTTAATACTTGCAGTATATGGCGTACTATCTCCATTTAAAGTTATATTTATTGAACCTTTTGGTTTTGTCAAATCAAAATCTATATAATCAAATATATCTACTATCAAATACTGTGACTTTTCTCTTATTTTAACTTCTTCATTATTTACAATAACAGTTATTCCTCTATTTTCACTTATTCTATTTTTTAATTCTTCTAAATTATCACCTAAATTTTTTTTATTATCTGTAATTGTAAGCTCATTCTTTTTTACCATATCATTAGTATAAGTTTCTTCATCTATACTTATCTCTGTTATATTATTCGCATTATTTTCCTTCAAATCTTCTATTTCTGATATTGCTTCATTTTTTTCTAATTCTAAAGTTTCTTCACTATCTTCTGAATATACATCATTATCTTCTATAGTTTTCTTAAATATTTTTTCACCTTCTGTAAACTCGTATTCTTCAGTTAATAAAACATCATCTTCTTTATATAATTCTACTTCTTCTTTAATAACATACTTTTTAAAATCTTTTAATGTTGAAGGTAAAAATACTTTTACATCATCGCTATTTTTGATGATATAATCTAAATTCTTTTCTTCACCATTAACTATAATTACAGGATCAATATTTACTATATTATCATCTAAATATATTGACATTGAATCAAGCTCTCTAATATGATCTGCTAATTTAGGTTCTGCATCTTTACCATTTTGAGCATATTCTATGTTTATTTTATCATTAATCCTAATTTCACTCTCTAAAGTTGCACTTTCTCCATTAATACTAATAACTGCATTTTTACCATAATCCCCAAAAACAATTCTTTTACAATTGTTATAAGTAAATCTCACGCTTTTCCCATTTTTGCTAATAAACAAAGTAGGGTTAATCCCAGCTTGTAAAACAACATCCATGACTGTATGCTTATGAGAATTAAATAAACTAATTGGTTCATTATTCAATATTACATCTATAAAATCATTTCCAAGGCTTCTTATTGCTGTTAATGCTATTCCAAGAACAGTTACACCTGCTGACCCCAAATTATTGTCTGAAATACATTCAGTTACAGAACTTCTATCCTTAATTCCTATTCTTTGTGTAGGTAAATTAAGTCTTTCCGCAATTTCTTCAACCAATCCTGGAGTATGTGCTCCTCCTCCAACCAAAAATACCGCACTAGGTGATTTATCACCATTTAGTTCTATTATTTTACTACATATATCATCTGCTAATTTTTTTACCACAGTAACTATTGATTTAAATATAGTTTCACTAGGCACTGTATTTTCTAATCCCATAATATCAACATATGTTATTTCTTTATTATCTTTAAGTGATCTTTTGATGTTTTCTGCTGTATTAAAATCAACTAAATATTCCTGTACTATCGTTTCTGTAATCTCATCTCCAGCAATAGGAACCATTCCGTATGCAGAAATTGTTTCCTTAGAACTTATAGCTATATCAGATGTTCCGGCACCTATATCAACTAAACCTATATTTAATAATCTTAAATTTTTAGGTATAGCCGCTTCCATAGCAGCTATTGGTTCTAAAGTTAAATTACATACTTTTAAATTTATTTTATTCATTACTGAATAAAGCGAATCAATAACAGATCTTGGAAGGAATGTAGCTATAACTTCCGCTGCTATCTTTTCACCTTTTTGTCCAATTAAATTAGCAATTAAGTATCCATTCAGATAATAATTTTTAACTGAATACCCAACACAATATAATTTTCCTTCTGATGTCTTATTAATTTCTTCTTCTGCATTTTTTACAGCACTTAACTCAAGAGTTCTAACAACCTCTTTATTTACTTCATTTTCATCATCACTTATATCAAGCTCAGCTTTCATATTAACTGTTCTTAAAAATCTTCCTGCCGCTGCAATTGAAACTTCTGTAAGCTTAATTCCTATTTCTTCCTCAATTGAGCTTTTCACTTTTAAGGCTACTTGCGCCACTAAATTTACATCATGGATTTGTCCATCAACCATAGCCCTTTCTTCATGCTCTAAATATCTTTCAGAAACAACATGAAATTTTTTATCTTTAATTATTCCTACTGTTCCTATAATAGAACGAGTACCTATATCTAAAGAGAAAATTATATCTTTTTGATTAAAATTACTTAATTCCATAAAACTCTCCCAACCTTTATAATATATAAACCTTACTATAAATTATATATTATAAGGAATTTACATACAATCTTTTAGGTTATTACTTTTATTTTTTTATTTCTAATATTTCAAAATGAATTTATAAAAAAATATAATTATTAAGAATTTATTATATTTTATCTAAAGAGATTTTAAATTAGTAAAATTTATTATAAAATATTAATGTGTAGTATTTATTTGGGAGGTGTTGTAAATGTTTACCAAAATGATTAATATTGAATGGATTAATTACATCGAATCAAATAAAGATGATATTTTAGCTTTTGATTATTCGACTTTAAGAAAAGATATTCCCGAGAATTTAATTAAGGGAACTATTAACTTTAAGTCTTCTCATCAAATGTTACTGGATGGTCTTGAAGCTTTAAAAAAATATAAGAAAGTAATTAATTCATCACCTGAAAAGTATGAATTTATAAATGAACACATCTCTAGTGATAATACTTATAAATCTTTGTATCTTCAAATTGAAAATGTATTAAATAAAAATAAAAAAACAAAGTTCTTTAATACAGATACTTGGAAATTACTTATTGTATCTCATGATTTTTTAGTAAATCAATATTATATAGCACGTGAAAGAAATTGTCTTGAAATATTGATGGCTGATAACCCTATGTTAGACAAAGATTGCTTAATTGCTTTATTTAATAATATAAAAAATAATTATGATATAAGTAAAAACAATATTACACTTGAAGAAATAATTAGAGATCATTTATACTAATTCATATATAATCAGGACAACCTTATAAAAGGTTGTCCTGTCATTTTTTTCTATTATTTTTTTCTTGTTGTAATTCATAAATCAATCTTAATTGTTCCTGAATAAGACTAACTTCGTGATTTATAGTATTTAACATCTGTTTTAACTGATCATTAGTAAATCCACTTATAGAATTTCCTTTAATTCTTTGTTCAACATCTTCATACGCCATAATCATAATAGAATACTTGATTTTACTATGATTATGATTAATTATAAAAAAAACTACCAAAGCTCCTACAAGTGCTACTATTGCTATAAGCCATAAAATTAAAAATACTATATTTTCTTTTAAAACGCCTAAAAGTATAGCTGTAATTAATGAAATTAAGCTAATTGTCAAAGCAATTATAGCTAATCCATTATTAGTTTCTTTTAATAAAGTGCATCTAGTTTTTTCCTCTTGTAAATACTTTAATTGCTCTTCCTTAGAAGTCATAGTAAAAATCTTTTCTTTTATTATCTTTTTAGCTTCTTCGAGTTTTTTTATGTAATATTCATTGCTTTTTAATGCTTCAACTGAAATATCTTCTAAGTTTTTCAAAAATATCACCTTTCTTTAACTCTGTTCTCATAAATTATTTTATCATCATGGATATTTTAAAATCAATAGCTTAAATGTAATTTATATTCCTAAAAAACTTGCTCTTCTTTATATTTTGCTGATCAAATTATTATCAACAAGTACCTTCAAAGAAAAACTTCTAACTTCTCCATCATCAAATCTTATAGTAGCTTTATCTTTTTCAAGTTCTTCAATAATTCCAGTGCCATAAGTTTTATGAACTATTCCGCTTCCAATCTCATAACCATATGTATCTACAGGTAAATCATTAAATCCACCTTCAATGATAAATCTTGATATATCTTTAAATTGGCCTTTTCTATTTCTTGGAGAGAATAAATATAGTTCATCTATTGCACGTGTTATTCCAACATAAAATAATCTACGTTCTTCTTCTATGTTTGTATCCTTACTTGATGAATGAGGAATAGTGTCTTCGCAGCAGTTTATTATATAAACATTTTTAAATTCCATTCCTTTTACACCATGAATTGTACTTAAAATAACCCCTTCTCTATCTTTTTTCCTTTTACTTTCCTCAATACTTTCTTTAACTTCTTCTACATGTGCTAAAAATTCAAATATAGTTTTATATCCTTCTGCTGCCACTTTAAATTCTTCAATAATATCCTCTAGATCATCTAAACTTTGACCAAATTTTTGTGAATATTCTCGTAGGTGATCAATATATCCTAAATCCATAACAACATATGAAATAGCTGATGCCAGTGAAATTCTATTAAGATAATTTATATCTTTTCTAAGCTCATCTATTTTTTTCTTTTGAAATGGTGGTGTATCATCTTTATCTATTATTATATCGAAAGGAGTTTCTTCTTTAAAATAGTTATTTAAATATGCCAAATTAGCCTTACTCATATATCTAAATGGTTTATTTATTATTTGAATAAAACTTTTTTTATCATAATTATTTACACTTAATTTTAAGTAAGCTATTATATCCTTGCATATGAAGTGTTCAAAAAAGTTATATTCACGATCCAATAAAGTAAAAGGAATTTTTCTTCTTGTGAGTACATCAATTGCATTCATAGATTCCATATTGGTTCTATATAAAATTGCATTTTTCTCATATGGTATTCCTAACTTTTTGTTTTCCTCTATAATATCAGCCAGCTTTTCAGACTGCATTTTTTCATTATACGCATTAAACCATTTTATAATTCCTAACTCTTCTCTATTAAAACAAATTTCTTTATTATTTCTTGCTTTATTAAATTTTATTACTTTTTTAGAGCTCTCGACTATATTTTGCTTACTTCTATAATTAACTGATAAATAATATTTCTTTGCATCACCAAATATCTCATCAAAAGATACCATGTATTCTGGCTTAGATCCCCTAAACGAATATATACATTGATCTTCATCACCTACAGCAAAAAGAGAATTCTCATGACCTTCATTTATTATTTTTAAAAATTCTATTTGCATCTCATCACAATCTTGAAATTCATCTACTAGTATATATTTAAATAACTTTTGATATCCTAAACGTAAATTTTTATCATTTCTTATTTTTTCTAAAACTTGTATGCATAAATCATCAAAATCATACTTATTATTTTCTTTCTTATATCCTTCATATACTTCTAAAATTTCCTCAAATATTTCTTTTGAAATAGATGCTTTGAATTCATTTAATGGTAATCTGGATGTTTTATATAAAGAGATATTATTTATTGCTTCTTTTACTTTATCTTCACTTACTTCATCAAAATATTTATTTAAAATATTACTTACTATTTTATGTACAATTCCTCCATCTACAATATCTATATTTTCTCCTGTTTTTAAAAGCATCTTATAGAACAGTCCATGAAATGTTCCAAAGAATGGTGCTGTTCTTGTATTAAATTTCTCAAAGTAACGCTTTTTCATATTTAATGCTGCCGCTTTAGTAAAAGTTATAACTATAATATTTTTATCAAATATGTTTTTTTGTTTTACTAAATAATTTACTCTATTTATTATTACAGTTGTCTTTCCAGAACCAGGTGCTGCAACTATTAAAGCATTCTTTTCTTCTGCTTTAACAGCACCTTCTTGATATTCATCAAGATTATACCCCATTATAATTCCTCTTTTCTCTTTGAGTTTATCCATTATATATTAAAATTTATTTCCAATATTATAATTAGCTATACTAAATTCATTTATTTCATCTAGCTTTTAGCAACTCTATTGTAATGTAACTATTATAGTTGTACAATAGTTTTGTATATTTTTCTTTACATATATAAATATTATTACTAGAAATATGATAATTAATTTAATGATTTCTTGTAATTTAAAAAGGAGCTTATTATGAATAATTCAAAATTCGATGTGAAAAACGAAAGAAATTTGACAATGTTAGTTGATTTTTATGAATTAACAATGGGAAATGGTTATTATAACAAAGGTTTAAAAGATAAAATAGCTTATTTTGATATGTTCTTTAGAAGAGTTCCAGATGGCGGTGGATACTGCATAATGGCTGGTGTTGAACAATTAATTGAATATTTGAAAAACCTTGAGTTTACTGCTGAAGATATAAATTATTTAAGAAATAAAAATCTTTTTTCTGAAGATTTTCTTGATTATTTGAAAGATTTTAAATTTAGTTGTGATGTTTGGGCTGTTCCAGAGGGATATCCTGTATTTCCAAATGAACCACTTGTAACAGTTAGAGGTCCTGTAATTCAGGCTCAATTTATTGAAACAATGATTCTTTTAACTATAAATCATCAAACTTTAATTGCTACTAAAGCTCATAGAATATGTATGGCTGCAGAAGGCCGTCCTGTAATGGAATTTGGTTCTAGACGTGCTCAAGGATATGATGGTGCTATTTATGGAGCAAGAGCAGCCATAATAGGTGGATGTAGTTCAACTGCATGTACATTATCTGACAGAATGTTTAATATTCCTGCTGTTGGTACTATGGCTCATAGCTGGGTTCAATTATTTGATACTGAATATGAAGCCTTTAAAACATGGTCTGAAATTTACCCAGATGAGTGCGTATTACTTATTGATACATATAACGTAATAAAATCTGGTCTTCCTAATGCAATAAAAGTATTTGATGAAGTATTAAAACCTCTTGGAAAAAGACCTAAGGGAATTAGAATTGATTCAGGAGATATAACTTATTTAACTAAAAAATGTAGAGCTATGCTTGATGAAGCCGGATATGAAGATTGTAAAATTGTAATTTCTAACTCTCTTGACGAACATATAATAAAGGATGTTCTAGATCAAGGCGCATGCATAGATTCATTTGGCGTTGGTGAAAGATTGATAACTGCTAAATCTGAGCCTGTTTTTGGTGGAGTTTATAAATTAGTTGCACTAGATGAAGGCAATGAAATAATTCCTAAAATTAAGATAAGCGAAAATGATGAAAAAATAACTAATCCTGGATTTAAGAAAATAGTTAGAATCTTTGATAAAAAATCTGATAAAGCTCTTGCAGATTTAATTTCATTAAGAGATGAAGAAGTTGATGAAAGCAAACCAATAACATTATTTAATCCAATTCATACTTGGAAAAGAAAAACATTAAAAAATTACTATACTAAGGATTTACAAGTGCAGATTTTTAAACAAGGTAAATGTGTATATGAATCTCCTTCCGTACTAGAGATAAAAGAATTTTCTAGAAAAGAAACTGAAAGATTATGGTCAGAAGTTCTAAGATTTGAAAATCCTCATACTTACTACGTAGATTTATCTCAAAACTTATGGACATTAAAACAATCATTACTTCATAAATATACAAGTACATTTGAAGCTCAAGATGAATAAGAAGTTATTATATAAAAATACTCTCTATAATATTTATATAGAGAGTATTTTTATATAATAACTTAATTTTAATATCCTATTTTTATTTTTGGTTCATCATCATACATAGATAAATTCATAAAATCATATTCTTTTTCCATTACATTTTTTATATCAATACTGTGGTCAAAAGAACATTCACAAAAGATACAACGCTCCGTCTTGCTTTTTTCTAAATCTGAATTTAGTACAGGACATTCTGAATTGCACTCAACTTTCTCCTTTGGTGTAGACCAAAACGGACATTTACTCATATACCCCACCCTTTTCTTTATTGCTATTTATTATTCAATAAATTATGTGTCCATTATATTACATTTGTTTATATTTGTAAAGTTTTATACTTTTTTTAATTTTTATACTATAAATCTAATAAAATGTATATAAAGTTATATTTTTCATTATTAATAAAATAATCTATAAATAATAACTTTAACTATTATACTAAAAAGAAAAGCAGTTGTAGAATTTTGAATATATAATTTATTTTAATAAAAATAGTTATGCAAATACTTGTGATAAAGACTTAATATTAACTATTGCTTCAATACTTTACAACTGCTTATATTTATACCCCAATTTATATTCCACCATTATTTTTTACTACTGATATATTAATTATTTCATTTTGAAAAGCTCTTAAGAGCGCTTTTTCTAACACCATCTCTTTATCAAAATTTTCAATATCTCTACATTCTGAGAATACTTTATTCTTTTCTCCTTTGAAATTTTTATAAGTTAATGTCACATATGGTTTGTCATACTCTACCTCAAGTATTTTTATTCCCCAAGATATTTGGGCAAAATCCCCGTCAACCTCTAATTTTGTTAGTTCTTTTAAGTTCTTATTGTCTTCGTTAGGATCATTAACTATTATTAATTCGTCTCCTACTTTGTATTTACCCATTAGATTCACCTCCTAATATAATGCTTTAGTACATATTCAAATTAAAATCATTTTATATATAACTTCAAGAAAACTGCAGTCACATATCTTTAGTTAAAAATATACAAATGATATAATACTTATAATATATTTTTGTTTCTATATTATAGTATATTATATTTTTATTTTTTTGTTAATTAATTAACAAAAATAGATTATATTTCAAAAAACATTATATATGTATTTTGGTAATTTTCTAATGCCAATCCATTTTATTACTATATTTTCTTATTGTATTTAATTATATAATACATATTATATAATAATTACTATCTACTAATATAACTAATTATTTTCATTGACTAGTTTTATAGTTTTATATTATAATCTATATATAACAATAATGTAAGTGAGGTGAATAAAATGGATAATATAACTTCTATTTTCAAAGAAAAGAAACTTAAGTTAACCCCACAAAGACTTTCTATATATAACTATCTAATGAACACCAACTCTCATCCATCAGCAGATAAAATATATACAGATATGCATGAACAATATCCAACTATGAGTTTAGCTACTGTTTATAAATCTTTAAAGACTTTAGCTGATGTTGGTTTAATTCAAGAAATTAATGTTGGTGAGGGAAATTTTAGATATGATGCAAATATATCAGCACATCCTCATCTACAATGTCTAAAATGTAGTAATGTTAAAGATTTAAAAAATCTTTCACTTGATAATCTTAATGAACTAGCAGAAAAAAATAGTGATTATAAGATTGTTTCTAATCAAGTTTATTTTTACGGATATTGTAAAGATTGTCAGTAATTATTATAAGGACTATAACTTAAATAAAATAAATTTTGAATTATTTATTTTATTTAAGTTATAGTTCTTTCTTTTTACTACTTCTATGTATCCCCTTTACTATCATATACTTTATTGAGGTGATACATAATGAAAATACTAGTTATTAATAAAAAGTTTATTGTTAATATAATATTTGTTTTATTCATGATTATTTTATCTACAGCTATTTTTGAACTAACATCAAAAGTATTTGAAAGCACACAAACTATCCACCCATTAAATATAATAGAAAATACTGAATATGATTTAACTGGTGATGGAAAAGAAGATACAATTAAAATAGTAAATGGGCAAAATAAAATTGACTATAATATAAAAGCTCATGATGATGATTATTATCTTTCAAAAAAACTTCCTGATAAATTACTCTTTAATACTAATACTCATTGGAAACCAACAGTTTTTATTCATGACATATCAAGAGATAAAATACCTGAGATAATACTTCATGGATCAAAGAATAACAAAAGCATTTGTTATATATTTCACTGGGAGGATAAAGACTTTTCTTTAGTTTCATCAACTGATAAAAATATATTTGGAATATTAGATTCTCAAAATAGCAGAACTCCACAATTTTATTCAATTGCTTCAAAAGATGGTATTTCTTCTTTAGAAAGCTCCATGCTTATTAATAATGACATACTTGACACATCTAAAGATAATACTAATATTCCTAGCCTTGATAATGTATTAAGATTTATAAACCTTGTTGAATATCCTTATGTCGTTGATGAATTACCTGATATATTTACAAGTAGCATTAACAGTAATGAATTATCTTTATTATGGAATTTAGATAAAGATAATTATTCATATGCTTTTCAAAATTCATTTTTCTATGATTACGAATGGAATGATAATAGTGAACCAACTCATATAAAATGGAGGCTTTCCTTTGAAAAAAACGCCTTAAAAGGTAATGAAGGCAATAAAGATGAAATAGTAATGTTTCTTGACATAAAGAAAGAAGCGTCATCTTATAAGATAGATAGCATTCAGAAGCAAAAATGAATTTATTATATATGTTGTAATAAATTATCTACATTTAAATATTTTTATAATTTTCTATACATTAAAATAAGGCCGCAAAAATGCGGCCTAAAAGGGGGATGGGGGGGGGTTGCTTAATTAAATAATTACGTTATTACGTTTATTTAATTTCAGCATGTAGGAGAATACTCTCCGTTACATTAATAGTATTGACCAAATTCTTTTTTATATACATATAATAAATTATTTTTTATTTATATGTTAAAATATTTTTTATCTATTTAATATTAGATGTCCTTAAACTCTCCATTTGTATATAGTTCTATCATTTTATCTATCATCTTAACTCTTTCCGGATGAACACAATTTCTCAGATGATTTAAAAATTCTAAATTCTCATCATTATTATTATTTTCATTTCTATTCCTATGTTTTCTACCACTTCTTCTATTGGATTCCTTCTTTCCATTCTCTTTAACATCAATTTCTTCAATATTTTCTTCATAATTTATATTTTCATTATCCACATCCAAGTCGTTTGTGTTACCTATATTCCCAAAATCATTCATCATATTAATGCTATTTAAATCATTCATATTATTTACTCCACTATCCATTGCATTCATTGTCCCATTCATATTATTTCCAATATTAAATCCTGCTAATTTCGCTAATGGTTCTAAATTGCCTAAATTAAATCCATTAGTATTCATAGAAGATAGCATATTCCCAATATTCCTCATATCAAAGTTACCACCAAGCAATCCCATTAATTGAAAAGGATCTATTCCAAAAGGATTATTACTTATATTATTATTGTTGTTATTGTTCATATTATTTGAAGGTTCACGATTTCTATGTTTATGCTTAGCCATTAAAATCCTCCCATTTATAACTTACCTATTTCCAGTATATGCATATGTACTTAAAAATGTTATAATTTTAGATATTTTTTTGGAGGACCATCGGTCCTCCATCTATTATCTTAACAACAGCAGCTATTTCCTGTTCCAGTGTTTCCTGCATTAAAGAAACATCCACCAAATAATACAAATAGTAAGATAATTAAATAAGATGAGCCACAATTTAATAAGCCTGAACCACAAGCTATTAATAAAAATATAATTGGTGCGAGTCCACCACCACAGCCACCTAATAATCCGCCATTTCCGCTATTTCCTCCATAAGAGTTGTTATTACAGCAACAATTTGGTTCACAGCAGCAGTCATTATATTTTCTTTCACAACAACATTTATCCTTCTTTTTAGACATATCTATCTCTCCTTCCTAAAAATTCAGAATATTAATAAGCCAAACCAGCAGTATTACCTAATCCAGCACCATAAGGTCCTTGACCAAATCCTCCACAGCCTCCACCGAAGCCGCCGCCGAATCCATTACCAAAGCTACCATTGCAAAGGAATAAGATTACTAACAAGAATAGATAAGCACTACAGTTTCCTAGTAATCCACCGCCCCCAAATGAGCTATTGTTATTATATCCTCCTGAGTTGTTACAACAGCAGTCTTTTTTACAGCATGGCTTACATGAATCACAACAACAATTATTTGATGAATTGTTATTTCCGCCACCTAAAAAGCCAGTTCCACATCCACAATAGAATAATATTAATAAAATCCAAATCCAAGCATTGAATCCACATCCACCGCCAATTATTGGTGGCATTACAGGGTTAGCATTATTATTGTTTCCATTACAGCAACAACAATCACTAGTTGAAGTTGATTCACTACAAGTATCATCGCATGAATTTAAGCCATTTAGGATATCATTCATCTCCATATTTATTCCTCCTTGGAAATATTTTTTTGTTTTTATACTATATACTATTCTTAGTCCCTTTTTTTGACACACTTTTTTATTTTTTCTTAATTGATTAAAGTTATATTTCTTAAAGTATATAGCCTAATATTATAGTATATAGTTTATTGATTTTCGTTCATCTTCTTAATGAAAAATTTTTTGTATTTTTTCATCACAATTTTTTTAATATACAAAAAGACCGAGATTTTTAATATCTCGGTCTTTTTATATCTAATTACTTAAATAATAATTTACTCTATGTCTGTTGCATACTCTAAGAAAAGATTATCAATTAAAGTCTCAGTTCCTTTTTTATTTAACGATGAAAAGAAATATAACTTATCATCATCTCTTAATTTAAGTGTGTCTTTAATTATTTTTTCATTCTTTTTAAATTCAGAATTTTTTAGTTTATCACTCTTTGTAGCTACAACTATACAATCATATCCAAAGTGCTTAATCCAATCATACATCATTATATCATCAGCAGTTGGTTTATGTCTTGAATCTACTAATAGTACAATTCTTTTTAATTGTTCTCTATCCTGTAAATATGTTTCTATAAATTTTCCCCATGATTCTTTTTCGCCTTTTGAAACCTTAGCATATCCATAGCCTGGTAAATCTACAAGATAAAAGTCATTGTTAATCAAAAAGAAATTTACCAGTCTTGTTTTTCCAGGTGTCTGACTAACTTTTGCCAATTTTTTTCTATTAGTTAATGAATTTATTATTGAACTTTTACCAACATTAGATCTTCCAACAAATGCTATTTCATTTCTATTATCTACTGGATATTGATCTCTTTTTACTGCTGAAGTTATAAATTCTGATTGTTTAATTCTCATTTAGTATCCTCTCCAATTAATGCATTATTTAATACCTCATTTACTTCTGCTGCTGCGATAATATTTAAGTTGCTTCTAATTGAATAAGGTATCTTATCTATATCTTTCTCATTTTCTTTAGGAATTATTATTGTATCTAGTCCAGCTCTGTAAGCTGCTAATGATTTTTCTTTTAATCCACCAATCGGAAGAACTCTTCCTGTTAATGTAACTTCACCTGTCATAGCAACATTATGTCTAACTTTCTTGCCTGATAAAGCTGATACAAGCGCAGTTACCATTGTAACACCTGCTGATGGTCCATCTTTTGGAACTGCTCCTTCTGGTGCATGTATGTGTATATCTTTTTCTTTGTAGAAGGTATCTTCTATACCAAATTTTTTAGCATTTGCTCTCACATAGCTATATGCTGTTTTAGCTGATTCTTGCATAACTTCTCCAAGTTTACCTGTAAGCTCAAGCTTACCATTTCCAGACATAACCATCGCCTCTATTGGTAAAGTATCTCCACCATAAGCAGTCCATGCCATTCCATTTACAACACCAATTTTATCCAATCCATCATTCTTATCAAAATCAAATAATCTCTTTCCTAACAAGTCTTCAACTTTTTTCTTATTTATAGATACTTTTTCTTTTTTAGTTTTTAACATTTCCGCTAATGCTTTTCTTATAAGAGAATTTATTTTTCTTTCAAGTCCACGTACACCAGACTCTCTAGTATATCCTTCTATAACTTCTCTTATAGCAGAATCTTTAATATCAATTATACTCCTATCAATATCTAGATCCTCAAAGATCTTATCTATCAAATGATCTTTTGCAATATTAAATTTTTCTTCATATGTGTATCCTGTTACTTCAATTACTTCCATTCTATCCAGCAAAGGCCTTGGTATAGTATCTAAAGTATTGGCTGTTGCTATAAACATTGCTTTGGATAAATTCATAGGAATTTCTAAATAAGCATCTCTAAAATCTTTATTTTGCTCACTATCTAATACTTCTAATAATGCATCAGAAGGATCTCCCTTATAATCAGAATTTATCTTATCAATTTCGTCAAATAAGATCAGTGGATTCATTGTTTTTGATTCTTTTAATGCATAAGCTATTCTACCAGGGATAGCTCCAACATAAGTTTTTCTATGCCCTCTAATTTCTGCTTCATCTCTCATTCCACCAAGAGATATTCTTGTGTATTTTCTATTAATAGCTTTTGCTATCGATCTTGCTATTGATGTTTTACCTACTCCTGGAGGTCCAACAAGACATAAGATAGGTCCCTTTTGAGATTTACTAAGTTTTTTTACTGCTAAATATTCAATAACCCTATCTTTAACATCATCTAAACCATAATGTTCACTATCTAATACCTCTCTTGCCTTAACCACATCAATAGATTCTTTAGTATATTTATTCCAAGGTATATCAAGTGCCCAGTCTAAATATGTCCTAATTACATTTGCTTCAGATGAAGATGAATTCATACTTTTTAGTCTTGCTAATTCTCGGTTAAGCTTTTCTTTACTGTCTTTTGTAAGCTTACTTTTATCAATTCTCTCTTGATATTTTTCTATTTGATTTTCTTCTTCTAAATCTTCACCAAGTTCTTCTTGTATTGCTTTTAATTGTTCTCTTAGATAATATTCTTTTTGTTCCTTGCTAACCTTATTTTTAACTTTTCCTTCAAGTTTCTTTTGAAGTTTTGCTATAGATATCTCAACTTTCATTCTTTCTAGAACCTTTTCAATTCTAGTCTTTATATCTACAGTTTCTAGAACCTCTTGCTTAATTTTTTCATCAGTAATAGAATATGATGCTATCATATCAACAAATTCTTTTGGCTTTTCTAAAGGCTCAATTGTTTTTAATGCTTCAAGATAATTTTCATTTGTAAGCTTTATAAGTTTTATAAACTCTTTATCTAAATACTTTATATAAGCTTCTAGTTCTTCGTCTTTAACTATCTCTTCATTTATTTCTTCTACACAAACTTTAATATATTCTTTTTCATCATCTATATATTCATTAATTCTACCTCTTATTTGCCCTTCTACAAGAACTCTAATAGAATTATCATTCATTTTTAGGATTTGCTTTATCTTACATATAGTTCCTACAGAATAAATTTCATCTTTTTCAGGTTCTTCAACTGCTGAATCTTTTTGAGCCGCAAGAAATACTTCTTGCTCTTCTAACATGGCTTGTTCAATCGCCGCTATTGATTTTTCTCTTCCCACATCAAAATGCACTACTACATTAGGAAAAACAGTTAACCCTCTTAGAGGAATTAAAGGAATTGTATATATTTTTTTCATATCACTATTTCCCCCCATCTATAATTTCCTTAATTATTCGGACCTATCTAGTATACACATATTAATAATTTTTTTCAAGAAAACTAAAAAATAAAAACTTAGCATTTTAGTATGATTTTTCAATTAAATGTATCTATAAATTTTTTGACCTATATTTTTAATAAGAGGTTAGTTTACTTTTATAAACTAACCTCTTATTTATATTTTACTACAATACTATCAATTGTCCAAATTATTATTACATTCTGCTAGTAATATTTCTTTATTTATACTATTTACATCCTCTTTTAATGAATACTTAATAACATCTTTAAAATTAGATACTGGTATTATACTAATATCACCAATCTCTTTCAATGATTCATCATAGTTTTCTTCTGGAATTATTACTCTTTTAGCTCCTGCTTTAAGTGCAGCAGATATTTTAGCTTTTACCCCACCAATTGCCTTTACTGAGCCAAGTATACCTATTTCTCCAGTCATAGCAACAAATCTATCAACTTTTGTTTTTGTTATTGCACTATATATAGCTGTCGCAATACTTATTCCAGCTGAAGGACCATCTACTGGCATTCCCCCTGAAATATTTACATGAATATCATATTGTTCTGTACATAATCCAAATAAATTATCCAACACTGTAAGAACATTTTGAACAGAAGAATATGCTGTACTTTTCATTTTTATTTTCTTATTATTATTTGTTATTTCTTCTTCTTCAACTATTCCTGTTATTTTTATTTCTCCTCTTCTGTTTGTAACTTCTTTTACACTAACTTCAAGAGGCATTAATATTCCTATATTAGCTCCATATACAGCTAACCCATTAACTACTCCAATTTTTGATTTATGTGGAATCATATTTGACATTATTTTATTATATTGCCCATTTTCTAATACCCATTTTATATCTTCTATTTGTATTTCTTGTCTATTTTCATTTATAGCTACACCTGATGCAAGTTGAATTAAATTTATTACTTCTCTTCCATTAGTGCAATATTTACTTACCTCAATTACACATTCATCATTTATATTTAATCCAACTTTATTTACAGTATTTATAGCAATTTTTTGTATTTCTTCTGGCAGCAAAGCTCTAAAAAATATTTCTACACATCTTGATCTAATAGCTGGTATTATTTCTTCTGGTGATCTTGTTGTTGCACCTATTAGTCTGAAATCCGCAGGTAGCCCATTTTCAAAAACTTCTTTTATATATTTAGGCATCTTAGGATCATCATCATTATAGTATGCACTATCTAAGAAAACCTTTCTATCTTCTAATACTTTCAAAAGCTTATTTAACTCAATTGGATGAAGTTCTCCTATTTCATCAAGAAATAGTACACCACCATGTGCTTTTGTTACTGCACCTGGCTTTGGTTGTGGTATACCAGCAACCCCTAGCGAACCTGCACCTTGATATATAGGATCATGTACAGAACCTATTAGTGGATCAGCTATACCACGCTCATCAAATCTTAATGTTGTTGCATCAATTTCAATGAATTTTGAAATAGCTGTAAATGGTGATAATTTAGTCTTTTTTGCTTCTTCAAGAACTAACCTAGCTGCTGCTGTTTTTCCTACACCTGGAGGACCATATATAATAACATGCTGAGGATTGGGACCACATAACGCTGCTTTTAATGCTTTAATACCTTTTTCTTGACCTATTATTTCATCAAAATTAGTTGGTCTGCTTTTTTCTGTTAATGGTTCAGTTAATTTTATTTTCCTCATTTTATTCAAGTTATCTAGCTCTCTATTTTTACTATCAACATACCCACTTGTTCTAGTTACTTTATGTTTATTATTAGAGTTGTTTATCACACATATCATTATTATAATAAGAACAAATTGAAAAATTAATACTAATCCATTCATACTATCTATAGTATACTTGAGATTAAGTATACTTCCTCCCTTCCAAAAAATATCTTGAAAGTAGTATGTGTATATATATTGATAAATATTCCTAATTTAAATAAAAAGTTCTATTTTAAGAGGTTAAACTTCTAACACTTCTATAGAAAAAAATCCAAAGATTAATAAAATCTTTGGATTTTTAAAACTATGCACTCTCTATTTCTTTTTTAGATCTTGGTTTCACTAACGAAGGTCTAGTTTTTCCTTCATCTAATCTTTCAACTTCAGGTTCTTTTTTGTCTTTGATAGCTTCTTTAGTTATTGTAACCTTAGTTATTGTTTTATCTGAAGGTATTTCGTACATTATTTCATTCATTATATCTTCAATTATGGCTCTTAGCCCTCTAGCACCTGTCTGCCTATTAATAGCTTCTGATGCAATAGCTTCTAATGATTCCTCATTAAATTCAAGCTTAACATCATCAAGTTCAAATAGCTTTTTATATTGTTTTACAAGAGCATTTCTAGGTTTAGTTAAAATTTCAATTAATGCTGATTTATCTAAAGATTCTAATGTAACAAGTATTGGAAGTCTTCCAACAAATTCAGGTATTAAACCAAATTTCAACAAATCAGCTGGCATAATATCTTTTAAAAGACTACCAACATCTTTTTCATGCTTACCTTGAATTTCAGCACCAAATCCCATTGAACTTTTTCTTGTTCTATTTTCAATTATTTTATCTACTCCATCAAAGGCTCCACCACAAATAAATAGTATATTAGAAGTATTTATTTGGATAAATTCTTGATGTGGATGTTTTCTACCACCTTGAGGTGGCACAGATGCAACAGTACCTTCAAGTATTTTTAATAAAGCTTGTTGTACACCTTCACCAGATACATCTCTTGTTATAGATGGATTTTCTGATTTTCTTGCAATCTTATCTATTTCATCGATATATATAATTCCTCTTTCAGCTTTTTCAACATCATAATCTGCATTTTGAATTAGCTTTAAAAGAATATTTTCAACATCTTCACCAACATAACCTGCTTCTGTTAAAGTTGTTGCATCGGCAATTGCAAATGGAACATTTAAGAATTTAGCTAATGTTTGTGCAAGTAATGTTTTACCAGAACCTGTTGGTCCTAATAATAAAATATTACTTTTTGATAATTCTACATCATTTTCATCTTTATTAGTATTTATTCTTTTATAATGATTATAAACTGCTACTGCTAAAGATTTTTTAGCTCTATCTTGACCTACAACATAAGAATCTAAATATTCTTTGATTTCATATGGTTTTGGTAAGCTTTTTGGATCAAAATCTGGAGCTTCTTGGAATTCATCTGCTATTATTTCAGAACATAAATCAATACATTCATCACATATATATACACCTGGTCCTGCTATTAATCTTTTAACTTGTTCTTGTGTCTTTCCACAGAATGAACATTTTAGTTGCTTTTTATCATCGTATTTAGCCATAAACTTCACCTCACTTAATTAAGTAATGAACTACTAATCTTCCTTTTTATCCTTTTCCGACTTATGACTAGTTATAATTTCATCTATTAATCCATATTCTTTTGCTTCCTGTGCACTCATGAAATTATCTCTTTCAACATCAGCATTTATTACTTCTAAAGGCTTACCAGTATTTTCACTATATATTCTATTTAATTTTTCTTTCATCTTTATTATTCTCTTAGCATGTATTTCAAAATCAGTTGCTTGACCTTGGAATCCACCTAATGGTTGGTGTATCATAACTTCAGCATTTGGAGTAGCATATCTCTTTCCTTTAGCTCCACACATAAGTAAGAATGATCCCATAGATGCAGCCATACCAATACATATAGTTGATACATCACATTTAATATATTGCATAGTATCATATATTGCCATTCCTGCTGTAATTGATCCACCAGGGCTATTTATATATAAATAGATATCTTTATCTGGATCTTCACTTTCTAAAAATAATAATTGTGCAACGATTAAATTAGCAGTATCATCATTAACCTCACCACTTAACATTATTATTCTTTCTTTTAATAATCTTGAAAAAATATCGTAAGAACGTTCACCTCTACTAGTTTGTTCTACGACCATAGGTACTAAACTCATTTAAATCCTCCCTTATATTCACCTCAATAATTTTAATCTATTTTACTTATAATTATATAGGTTTTGTGTTAATTTGTTAATGCTTATTTGAAATAATTGCCAGAAAAATTTTTTCTGGCAATTTTCTTTATTAAAATCTTCTATTTTTAATATTAATTATTTCTTATTTGCAAGCATCTTTAATGAATTTTAAAGTCTTTTCAATAACAATATCTTTTTCTATCATAGGTCTTTGAGCATTAACTAAAATTTCTGCCATCTTTTCTGGATCTTTTGGTCCATACATTTTACCAAGTTCTAATGCTCTTTCTTTAACTTCTTCATCTGTTGCTTTAATATCTTCTGCCTTTGCTACTGCTTCAAGAACTAAGTCAGCTTTAACTTTTCTTTCAGCATTTTCTTTCATGAAATCTCTCATTTTTTCAACAGTATTGCCTGTGAATTCCATATATTGATCTAAACTTAAACCTTGATATTTTAATCTTCCTTCTAAGTCTTTCATCATAGCATCAATTTCTTTTGAAATCATTGCTTCTGGAACATCCATCTTTGAGTTTTCAATTACAGCAGTAATTACAGCTTCTTCAAATTCTCTTTCAGCTTTATCATTATTGCTATTTTCTAAGTTTTTCTTTATGTTTTCTTTTAATTCTGCTAAACTTTCAACAGCTGCTACATCTTTAGCTAATTCGTCATCTAGCTCTGGTAATTCTTTAACTTTAATTTCTTTAATTTCAACTTCAAATTTTGCTGGCTTTCCATTTAACTCATCTTTTCCATAGTTTTCAGGGAAGCTAACATTAACATCTTTCTTTTCTCCAACTTTTAAACCAACAAGTTGATCTTCAAAATTATCTATGAAA
This sequence comes from Clostridium butyricum, assembly GCA_015058475.1. Lineage (GTDB taxonomy): Bacteria > Bacillota > Clostridia > Clostridiales > Clostridiaceae > Clostridium > Clostridium butyricum_B. Next base: position 104,993 of record SVCF01000005.1, read on the forward strand.
GTACCTGAACCTATTTCTAATTCATAGTCACTACCTTCTCCACCATCAAATGCAATATCATCTATATATCCTTTAAAGTCTATAACTGCGATATCACCTTTTTCTAAAGTAGCTCCTTCAGCTTTAGTTTCAATTCTTGCATTCTTTTCTCTCATGTCATTGATTTGCTTTTCAATTTCAGCTTCTTCAACTTCATAAACTGGTTTCTTTATGTCTAAACCTTTATACTCACCTAATTCGATTTCTGGATAAACTGTTACTGTTGCAGTATAAACTAAGTCTTTTCCTTCACCTAATTCTACTATATCAATTTTAGGATAATCTACTGGCTTTATGTTTTCAGCATTTAATGCTTCTCCATATGACTCATCAATTGCAAAGTTAATAGCATCATCATAGAATACTTCTACTCCATAGAACTTTTTAACCATTGCCATTGGTACTTTACCTTTTCTAAATCCTGGTATATTATATCTTGTTTTGTTTTTATTATATGCTTTTGTTAACGCTGCGTTAAACTTTTCTGCTTCCACAGTTATTTCTAACTTAACAACATTTGTTTCTATTTTTTCCACTTTAGCTTTCATTTTATTCTTTCCTCCTAAAATAGTATGCATCTAATTTAACTAGCTTATTATACCATAAACCTTTAAATTTTATCAAATAATTTATTTTCTTCTATATTATTGATTATAATTGCCATATTGATCTATATAATATAGAACTCCATCTACAGTAACTTCTAAGCCACTCTCTCCCATTGTAGAAATTTGAATATTACTTCCTTTCAAATTCCATAAAACGGTATCAGTTCCTGTTGGAATATCAGTTATCCAAAGATATTGTTCTAAAACATTATTTCCAAAATAAGGTCTATTAGTGATAAAAATTATTTTTTCATCACTTATAAATTTTGCTCCATAATTCCATAAGTAATTTGGATTGTTTGCAATTGTATCTGCTTTTGTAAAGACAGTCCCCCTAGTTGATATATATTCATTTTTTGAAATAACCGAACTAGTTCCATCAACATTATAAACAGTAATGTCACCATTTATATCATTAATTAATATTTGCTTTTTAGATGGGCTTATATCATAATTTATACCTTCATCTAATTCTTTAACTTCAGTAAATATATTTTGTTGATTTGAATCTTGAGTATATACTGCTTTTGCAACATTTCCAGTGCTAAGCAAAATATCTATAGTCTCTTCTATAGGTTCTTTGGGTGTTTCAATGATTTCTTCATTTACATTATTTTCTTTTATATCCTCTTTTAAATCTTGTTTATTATTTGATGTATCACTATCAATCCAAGCTTGAAGCTCTTGTTTTATCTTTGTGAAATCAATTGGATTATAAACAAATTTAACAACTACAGCAGATACTATTAAAATTACTGATAAAGAAAAAATAATAATATTGCGTTTTCTTTTTTTCATTTTCTTTTCATATTCTCTGCTAAAAATACTAGGCTTACCCAAAAAACTTCCCTCCAAATCATACTTTTTAATTAAACAAATTCATTATATCTTATTATGTTTAAATCCACAATAATTAGGATACATTTTTACAAGTATAACTATTTTTTTACACTATTTTTTTTATTACAAGAAATACACTTAGTGCCATCACATTTACATCCTGAACATCCTCCACATTTTATTAAACCTTCTTTTTTTAGTTCTTCTATTGAAAGTACACATATATTTTCTGAATATTCCTCATAATCAATAGAGTCCTTTAATAATTCTTCTCTTTTTATTTCAATCATTAGTTCTATCCTTTCCTCTTATATTAATTTACTAAAACAATCAATTTAATACCTTTCTTTTGAATTTTTAAACACTAAATGAACAATACTGCAATTTTATCTATATAATTTAAAGTTACATCTACAAAGGCTATATTGAGTTATTATTATAATACATCAATATAACCTTTTATACATTATACTTTATAAAATTGTAATAATTTATTTAAATACAACACACTTTCCTTTGCCAGTTTTTTAGCCCTATAAAGACATTTATCTGTCTCTTCTATTAATTCATTATAATTTATATAAGTTTCTAATTTTCTATAAGCTATCCCTAGTTACAAATAGAATTTAATGAATTAGCAAAACAAACTAAAATATAGGCTCCAACAGCATGCCCAAAGCTGTCATTGTAACACTTGACATTATCTAAATCAATATAATGATAAATTTTTACTATCCTTTATTAAAATAATTTTATTTTCTGTATTATTAGTTGAACTTACTAATAATACATATTAGATTTTTTGATATGGTCTTCATAATAAAGCCCCCCTATCTAATAAAACAAGTATATGCTTGCTAGCTTGACATAAGCTTTCCCACATTAAATCATACTGTACAATAAAAAAATTATTCTCACATATAAAATAAAGCCTATTAATTAAATAATAGACTTTATTTTGTATATATTTTATTAAACGTTTGTGATTTCTTTTCTTTCACCTTTAAAGTTATTTATTTTTTCTCTTCTTTTTCCTAACTCAGTTTTAATTTCATTCATAGAAATTCCAAGTTCAGCCATTAATACTAGTACATGATATGCTAAATCACATATTTCACATATTTGTTCTTCTTTATTATCATTTTTACTTGCTATAACAACTTCTGTACACTCTTCTCCAACTTTTTTTAATATTTTATCCAAACCTTTTTCGAATAAATAATTAGTATATGAGCCTTCGCTTCCATTATTTTTTCTATCTAAAATAACTTTATATAAAGCTTCTAAATCTTCTTTCTCCATTTTCATATCCTCCAAAACTTTTTTAATTGTATTTTATATGACTAAGATAAGTTCATTAAATTTTATAAATCTCTATAAAAACAAGTTTTATTCCCTGTATGACATGCTGCTCCTACTTGTTCAACCAAAACTAAAATTGTATCATTATCACAATCTATTTTTATTTCTTTAACATATTGAAAATGTCCTGATGTTGCACCTTTATTCCATAGTTCATTCCTACTTCTGCTATAAAACCAAGTTGTATCTCCTTCTAATGTTTTTTTCAAACTTTCTTTATTCATATAAGCAAGCATTAACACTTCTTTGGTTTTATAATCTTGTACAATTGTTGGAATTAAACCATTTCCTTTTTCAAAATCTACCATTTCAATTCTTTTAAGAATATCCATCTATACATACCATCCTTCCTAAAGCAGAGAATCCAACTCTTGAACTTGTACGAATCGCTTACTTAGCGAACGTATATGAGTCAAGTTTCCTATAAAAACCATTTCTAATCCTCATAAAATAAGCAAATTCTTAAGAATTTATATTCTTAAATTCTTAAATTCTTAAATTCTTAAATTCTTAAATTCTTAAATTCTTAAATTCTTAAATTCTGGGCATTTTATCATTCCTCAAATATTTAAGCAATAAATTTATTTCATTTAGAATCTGTAGCTTTTATTCTTTTAATCATCATGATTTCCAACTATTAACTTTTCAAATGAAACTCACTATTCACATCCGTTCATAGGAGTAAGTTCGATCAGCCAAATATAAAATTTGGGTTCTCACTTAAATTCTGGGCATTTTATCTCTGTTTAAATATTTATTCAAACATTTATTATTTTTAAGTTCCATATTGTAGCATAGCTTCTCTTTGGCATATAATGCTTGGTGAGGCACGAACTTAGCAGTATAGCCCATCTTCATCTATCGATGAAGATGTTTCCTCTATAAAAATACCTTTTTATGTGTATAAAATAAATTTACCTTCTTACTGGAATATTGCGTCCACTTAAATAATCTTTTACTTCATCTACACTTAATTCTCCATAATGGAAAAGTGATGCTGCAAGAGCTGCATCTGCAATATTAGTTTCAAAAACATCATAAAAATCCTCTAAACATCCACATCCTCCTGATGCAATAACAGGAACATTGGTTATATCACTAACTGCTTTAGTAAGCTCTAAATCAAATCCTTTTTTAGTTCCATCAGCATCCATTGATGTTAAAAGTATTTCCCCTGCCCCAAGTTCTGTAGCTTCTTCTATCCATTTTAATAAATCTATTCCTGTATCTATTCTTCCACCATTTATAACTACATTCCATCCAGTATTATCCGCTCTCTTCTTAGCATCTGCTGCTAGAACTATGCATTGACTTCCAAAATAGAACGCACCTTCTTTAATCAGGTTTTTATCTCTTACAGCCGCTGAATTTAGACTCACCTTATCTGCACCAGCCCTTAATATTGCTTTTATATCTTCTAGTGTTTTAAGTCCTCCTCCTACAGTAAATGGAATAAATATTTTTTCTGCTACACTTTCAACTACTTTTTCCATTATTCCACGTTTTTCATGAGTTGCTGTTATATCTAAAAAAACTAATTCATCTGCACCTTGTTTATTATAATATTCAGCAAGTGCTACTGGATCACCAACATCAACTAATCCTTCAAAATTAATTCCTTTAACAACTCTTCCTTCTTTAACATCAAGACAAGGAATTATTCTTTTAGTATGCATATATAATCCCCCTTACTATCTATTTTCTTTTGAAACTTTTATTGCTTCTTCTAATGATAATGTTCCAGCATATATCGCCTTACCAGTTATTGCTCCATATAAATCAACATCTATTAATTCTTTTATATTATCTAAATCACGAACTCCACCTGATGCTGTAATATCAATATTAACAGTTGATTTCAATTTCTTAAGCATTTCAACATTTGCACCTTCTAATGTTCCATCTTTACTTATATCTGTTACTATAATATTTTTAACACCGACGCCCTCCATTTTTTTAGCAAAATCTATGTAATCTAAATCACTGCCTTCAAGCCACCCTCTACCATAAACTTTACCATCCTTACAGTCTATACCAACTGCAATTTTTTCTCCATATTTATCTACTGCAGTTTTAAGTAGTTCTTCATCTTCTATTGCTATTGTTCCAAGAATAACTCTAGAAACACCATTCTCTATTAAATATTTAATAGTATCTAACGATCTTATTCCTCCGCCTAATTCTACTGGAACATTAAGTTCTTTAGCAATTTTTATAACTATCTCATGATTTTGATTTCCACCACTTTTAGCTCCATCTAAATCTACTAAATGTATATATTCCGCTCCAACTTTTTCAAAAGATTTCGCTGTCTCAAAAATATCATCAGCAACTATTTCTTTCTTATTATAATCACCTTGATACAATCTAACTGGTTTTCCATCAATAATATCAATAGCTGGTAAAATTATCATTTAATCAACTCCCCAAAATTTTTCAGAATATTAAGTCCAGTATCTCCACTTTTTTCCGGATGGAATTGTGCCCCAATAACATTTTTGCATCTAACAACTCCAGGAATTTTATTTTCTCCATATTCACTGTAAGCAACTAAATCCTCATTATTATAATCTTGTGCAAAAAATGAATGTACATAATATACAAATTTTCCTTCATCTATCCCTTTAAATAAATCATCACTTTTATTATAAAGAAGATTGTTCCATCCTATATGTGGTATCTTTATATTATTTTCCTTATCTTCTTTCATCTTTACAATATTACCTTTTATAAGGCCAAGTCCATTTTTTTCTACTCCTTCAAATCCCTTATCAAATAAAAGCTGCATACCTAAACATATTCCAAGAAGAGGCTTGCCTTTTCTCACCTCTTCTTTTATTATCTTATCTAATCCAAGTTTTTCTATAGTATCCATAGCGTCAGGAAACGCCCCAACCCCTGGTAAGATAAGTGCATCTGCATTTTTTATTTCTTCTTCTTTTGCTGAAATCTTATTTTCAAGTCCTAAAAAATTCAATGCATTTCTAACACTTTTTAGGTTTCCCATGCCGTAATCTATAATTACTATCATATATACACCCCCAATTTTCTAATATAGAATTAATGATTAAATGTAGTAATATTAATTATCAATTGTAATTTTATTAAAGTTTTCCTTTAGTAGAAGGTAGTCCATTTTCAGGATTAACAAACTTTGCTTCCCTAACTGCTCTTCCTAAAGCTTTAAATAAAGCTTCTATTTTATGATGATCATTTTCACCATAAAGAACCTTTAAGTGAAGAGTTACACCAGCATTAAATGCAAATGCTCTAAAGAACTCTACTACCATTTCTGTAGACATCTCTCCAACCTTTTCTCTTTTAAAGTCACAGTCAAATACTAAATAAGGGCGATTACTTATGTCAATTGAAACTAATGCCAATGTTTCATCCATTGGAATATAAAAAGTCCCATATCTGTTAATACCATTTTTATCTCCAATAGCCTCTTTAAATGCTTCCCCTAGAGCTATTCCAATATCTTCTACAGTATGGTGATCACAAACTTCCAAATCACCTTTTGCTTCTATATTTAAATTCATTTTTCCATGAAATGCAAATAGAGTTAGCATATGATCAAAAAAACCAACTCCAGTATTAATTTTACTATTACCTTTTCCATCTAGATTTAACTCTAAACTTATGCTAGTCTCTTTTGTATTTCTTTCTATCTTAGAATATCTAGACACTAACTTCACTCCTTACTTTTAATATCCAAATATATTTTTTATAGCTTCTATCACCTTTCTATTTTCCATAGGTGAACCAACTGTAATTCTAAATGCCTCTCCATTAAAATACCTTATTGAAATACCATTGTTTATCATACCTTTTTCAAGTGCTTCCTTATGACTAGTCTTCCCATAAATGAAATTTCCCTTTGATGGATAAAATTCAATATGCATTGCTGCTTTCTTTTGTATTTCATTAAGTTCATTAAAAAGCAATTCTCTTTGCTCTACTACTTTTTTTGTATTTTTAATTACCCTCTCTGGATATCCTAATACTATTGAAGCTAAATTTTGTGAATATGCACTTATTGTATATGGAACTTTAAATTTTAATAAATTAGCTATATTCTCTTCATTAGTTATCAAAAATCCCATTCTAAGTGCTGCAAGCCCCCATGCTTTTGAAAGAGTTCTTGTTACATATAAATTTTTATATTCATTTATATATGAAACTACACTTTCTCCATAAAATTCATAATATGCTTCATCAACTACTACCGGTTTCTCCTTAAAGGCTTCTAGAATTTTTATTATATCTTCTAATCCTAACCCTATTCCTGTTGGATTATTAGGATTAGAAAATATAATCATATCTACATCTTCGTCTTTACCCATTTTTATAAATTCATCTACATTAAATTTCATAGATTCACTTATATTATAAGTTTTAATTTCCCCACCAAATCGTGTTATATAAAAATCATACATTACAAAGTCCGGATTTAAGCTCAATACTTTTTTTCCTTGCCTGATAACTGAACTTATTACGAGATCAATTACTTCATCTGATCCATTTCCTACTATAATATTTTTAGGATCTACATTTGCATATTTAGCATATAATTTTTTTATTTCCTGCATATCATTTGTTGGATATCTATGCAAATCAATCTGCGTTAGACATGATTTCATTTTCATAAGTATATTTTCATCAATACTGAGATAAATTTCATTACTGTCTAAATTTATCTTGTATTGATTCTGCATATTCATATACTCATTAATTACACTCATTATTCTAACCTCACTTTAACCGAGTTTGCATGAGCTGTTAATCCTTCTTTATTAGCAAGCGTTATTATCTTTTCTCCATTTTCTAAAATGGCTTCTTTTGAGTAATGTATGAATGATGATTTTTTTACAAAGCTATCAACAGATAAAGGTGAGAAAAACCTTGCTGTTCCACTTGTAGGTAATACATGATTTGTTCCTCCGAAATAATCTCCTATAGGTTCTGGGCAGTATCTACCTAAAAATACTGACCCTGCATGCTTAACTAGTCCTAAATATGACATTGGTTCATCAACCATAAGTTCCAAGTGCTCAGGGGCTATACAGTTTGATATTTCAATACATTCTTCTATGGTATTACAAATTATAGCTTTTCCAAAATCTTTTAAAGATGTTCTTATTATTTCTTCTCTTTCTAATGTTTTGACTTGCTTATCAAGCTCTACTTCAACTTCTTCGTATAACTTTTTAGAAGTTGTTACCAATATAGATGAAGCTAATTTGTCATGCTCTGCTTGTGACATTAAGTCAGCTGCGACATATGCTGCATTTGATTTTTCATCAGCTATAACCAAAATTTCACTTGGGCCTGCAATCATGTCTATATCAACTTGTCCAAAAACCAACTTCTTAGCTGTAGCAACAAATATATTCCCCGGTCCAACTATTTTATCTACCTTTGGTATGCTTTCTGTTCCGTATGCTAAAGCTGCAACAGCTTGTGCTCCACCAACTTTATATATCTTATCTATTCCAGCAATTTTAGCTGCTACACCTATATATGGATTAATACCACCGTTCTTATTTGGTGGTGTAACCATTATTATTTCTTCTACACCTGCAACTTTTGCTGGTATTACATTCATTAAAACAGAAGATGGATAAGCAGCTGTTCCACCTGGAACATAAACCCCAACTTTTTCAAGTGGAAGCACTCTTTGTCCTAAATAAATTCCATTTTCTTTAGTCATTATATATCCACTTTTCTTTTGCTTATTGTGATAATCCTCAATATTAATTTTTGCTTCTTTCAAAGCTTCAATAAATTCTGGTTCAACTTTATCAAAACATTCTTCAATCTCATCTGTAGAAACTTGTAGAGTAGTTAATTCTACTTTATCAAAATTTTTTGTAAATTCAAATAAAGCTTTATCACCTTCCAATTTGACTTTAGATAAAATACTACTTACACTTTCAATTATCTTATTATCTGCTTCTTCTGTTCTTTCTTTTAATTCATAAATCAAATTTTGTTTATTGCTTTCACTAATTTCTATTAAACTTAGCATTTAATTATAGCCCCCTTTTTACTTCCACACTTAATTTATCATTTATTAATTAAGCTTGCTCTTTCATAATAATCTATTAATATTAAAAGTATATTTCAGTTAATATATCAATATATTAGTGTATTAATTATAATTATCAATATTATGCGAATTTTGTCAATTACTTATCAATAACTTTTTTAATTTTCTCTATAAATTCTCCAATTTCTTTTTGTTTCATTTTAAAACTTGCTTTATTAACTATCAATCTTGCGCTTATTTCACATATTCTATCAAGTACTACTAAACCATTTTCTTTAAGAGTTGTACCTGTCTCCATAATATCAACTATTCCATCACACAACCCCAGTATTGGCGCTAATTCCACAGAACCTTCTATCTTAATAACTTCAACATCCATTCCCTTATCTTTAAAATAATCTTTTGCTACTTTAGGATATTTACTACCAATCTTAACATGTCCAACTTTTTTATAGATATCATTTTCCGGAAGTGAAGCCACAATAAATCCGCACTTTCCAAACCCCAAATCCAATACCTCATAACAATTAGTATCACTTTCTAGTATTGTATCCTTACCAACAACCCCAATATCTGCAACTCCATGTTCAACATAAGTTATTGAATCTGCTGCTTTAACCAAAAAGTATTTTATATCTTCTTTTTTATCTTTAAATACAAGCTTTCTTCCCTTGTTCTTTAATTCTGAAGGATCATATTCAGCCTTATCTAATAATTTAATAGCTTCTTCTTCTAATCTTCCTTTAGTGAGTGCTATACTTATGCTCATAATATTAATTACCCCCTTCCTTAACTACTTTTAACTCTTCTAATTCATCTTTTGGCATCAATTCTACTATATATCCTTGTTCGATAAGATCTTGACTCTTTTTTATTGCTTCTATTTTCATATTTTCACTATAAAATATTTTGTATACTTCATCTCTATTATTCAAATCCCCATCAGTCCCAATAATCGGAATTACTGAGTTTATATCAATCGAAAAACCTATAGCTGGTAAATACTTTTTGTATGGTTTTATTAAATTATCATACCTTCCACCACGTAAAACAGTTGTCCCTACACCTTCGCAATATCCTTTGAAAATAATACCAGTATAGTAATTTAATCTTGGTATCATTCCTAAATCAAAGGTTATATTATTTCCGTACCCTAATTGCTCTAAATCTAAATATAGATTTTCTAAATATTCTAAGTTTTCTTTAATTGAATTATTAAATGCCAATTCTTTTGCTTGATCCAATATCTCTTTTCCACCAAACATCCATGGAAGCTTATTAAAGAATGCTTTATATTCTTTTTCAATATCTAAATCTTCTAAATATTCCTCTAAACTTTTTAGATTTTTTTCATCAATAAATTTTGCAATTTTGCTTTTACATTCTTCATCAATGTCAGTATTGGCAAATGCACCATTAAAAAATCCAATATTACCAATTTCAAGTTTAAAATCTTTTAGTCCTATTTTTTTTAACCCTTCTAATGCTAAAACTAATATTTCTAAATCAGATTTTCCATCTTCTAACCCTATGAGCTCTACACCTATATCTGTATACTCATTTCTTTTTCCTCCAAGACTCTTGTGAACTCTGAATATATTTGAAGTATATCTAAGTTTTATAGGAAGCATTGTATCTTTAAGTTTAGTTTCAACAACTCTAGCTATTGGAACTGTCATATCAGGTCTTAGAACTAAAATACGTCCTTTATTATCAAAAAACTTGTACATATCTTCTTCTCTTAAAGGATTAGAATTCTGATTAAATGTTTCATAATATTCAACAGTTGGAGTAATAACTTCCTTATACCCCCATTTTTGAAAAAGCTCATCTATTTCTCTTTCTAACTGCCTTTTAATAATGCATTCATCTAATATTAAATCTCTTGTTCCTTCTGGAAGAACGTTTCTTTTACCCATTGTTACCCCACCTACAATTTCATTTTATTGGTTTATCGATTTAGTGTACTAAATCACTACTATAATTATAATATATTATTCTAGAAATATTGTCAATGATTGCAAAAATATTTTTCACCTTATTCACTTAAATGTAAATATTCTATATTTATTCTTGATAAAATAATTATCTTTATTAAACATACTATTCTAATCTAAACATACTCATTCAAACCTCTCACATTTTTCTTCTTTTGCAGTATTTACAAGTACATTAAATACTTCATTAATCTATATAATTAGTTATTTATTAAATAAAGCTATTGAATGAAAATTTATTTAATTTCATTCAATAGCTCTATATTTAAAATTTAAAAAGTAATAATTTCCATATTTTCAATCGCATTATTTACTAATTCATCTACATTTAAATTTTCTTCTTGCTTTCTAATTGGATCAAGTTTAGGATTAGTTTTAGGATGCTTAGGTACAAATATAGTACAACAATCTTCATAAGGTAAAATTGATGTCTCATAAGTTCCTATTTTTCTTGAAATCTCCATTATATCTGTTTTATCCATAGCTATAAGTGGTCTAAAAGTTGGTCTGTCAGCACAATCATCACTAACAATAAGTCCATCCATAGTTTGACTTGCTACCTGTCCTATACTTTCTCCAGTTGTAACTGAATCTATTTTGAATTTTTCCGCTAGCTTACATGCTACTCTCATCATAAATCTTCTCATTATTATTGTAAGTTCATCTTCTCTACATTTTTTAATTATATCCATTTGTATATCAGTAAATGGAACTATGTATAAGTTAATCTTTTCAGTATATTGTGCTAATATTTTTGCTAAATCCTTAACTTTTTCTTTCGCTCTTTCAGACGTATAGGGATGACTGTGATAATAAACACAATTTACTTCTACCCCTCTTTTAGCCATAAGATATCCAGCAACTGGCGAATCAATTCCTCCTGAAAGCATTAGCATTGTGCTCCCATTCATTCCATAAGGGAGACCAGCTGCACCTTGCACTATATCCTTGTTAGACCAAACATATGCATAATTATTTCTTATTTCAATATTAACTAATATATCCGGATTTTTTACATCAACGGTTAACTCTCCATCATAATTACTTAAAATATATCCACCAACTGTTCTTGAAACCTCCATAGAGCTCATTTCAAATTTCTTATTAGCTCTGTTTGTCTTTATTTTAAAAGTTTTTCCTTCACATGACTCTATTTTTTCTAATACAACCTTATTAATTTCTTCTAGATCTATTGGTACTTCCTTAACAACACAAACTTCTAATATACCAAACACTTTTGAAATTCTTTTTATGCTTTCTTCAATTTCATCAGTCTGTATAAAGTATCTGCCGCTATCATGTAGAAATTGAACTTTTATATTTTCAAGTTTCTTTCCTATATTATCCCTTAATTTTTTTTCAAACTTTCCTCTATTTAATCCCTTTAAAAATATTTCCGGTGCATATTTTACTAATATTAATTCTTTCATTTTTTCCTCCTATATACTAATCTAATGTTGACTCTAATGTTTTAGTATATTAAATTTATTTATTTTCTTTTTTTATTCATTATTCTCAAAAATGTAAGTCCTTCTTTTAACTTATCAATAACATAATCAACTTCTTCTACATCATTATCATCAGAGAAGGAAAATCTTATTCCACCAAGTATTTCATCTTTACTTAAACCTATAGCTTTTAATACATAACTCCCACCAATCTTCTCACGTTCTTTAGACGAACATGCTGATCCAGTAGATACATATATTTCATTTTCTTCTAAGTAATGAAGTAATACTTCACCTCTAACACCACCAAATGAAACATTTAATATGTATGGAGAAAAATATTCATTAGATAAACTATTTATCCTTATTTCATCTATATCCTTTAATTTCTCAATAAATCTGTTTTTAATGCTTAATACTTTTTTATAATTAGCTTCCATATTTTGACTAACCATTGTTGCAGCTTTAGTCATTCCCATTATTGCTGCAATGTTTTGAGTTCCTGCTCTAAATCCAAATTCTTGTGCACCACCACTAATTAATGGATTTATATTAATTGGTTTCTTAATATATACAAATCCACATCCTTTAGGACCATGAAATTTATGGGCACTCACTGTTAGAAAATCAATGTTCATATTTTTTACATTAATATTTAATTTTCCAAAGCTTTGAACAGCATCTACATGAAACTTAGCCTTGCTACTAACGTTTTTTATTATTTTACCAATAGCTTCTATATCTTGAATAATTCCTATTTCATTATTTACATGCATAATAGACACAAGCTTTGTTTCTTTTGTTATAGATTCTTTAAGATGATCTAAATTCACTTTTCCACTTTTATCAATTTTTAAAAACGTAATCTTCACACCATCATTTTCTAACTCTTTTAATGTATTTAAAATAGAGGCATGTTCAAATGGAGTTGTTATAAGATGACCTCCTTGTTTTAATATACCTCTGAGTATTAAATTATTCCCCTCACTTCCCCCCGAATTAAAATGTACTTCTTTTTCTTCTGCATTTATAATATGTGAAATTATTTCTCTACTTTCTTTTAATTTTTTTTCGCTCTTTAATCCCAAATTATGTAATGACGAAGGATTTCCATAATAATCTTTCATTCCAATTATTACTTCCTGTATGACATCATCATACATTTTAGTAGTAGAACTGTTATCAAAATAAACTTCCATATTGAGATTCTCCTTATAAATAGTATTTATTTATAATTTATTAAAATATATTATTCTTATAAATTTACTATGCTTTAGTTTTTTTTATTATATCAAATAAATAATTATACTAAAAGTATTTTTTCTGTAATTTATATTAACAAAAATGCTATGTACTTGATTATTCAAAACATAGCATCTAAGTTATAATTTTAATAAATATAATTCTTTAATATTTTATATGACAATATCCATCTGGATTTTTCTCTAAATATTTTTGATGACATTCTTCTGCTTTGTAATAATTTTTTACAGGCCTTACTTCAGTTACAACCACGTTTTTGCAAAATGTTTCTATATTTCTTTTACTCATTATAATATCTTTCAAGTCTGCTTCATCAAAATAATAAATTCCACTTCTGTACTGTGTACCAACATCATTTCCCTGTTTATTAATACTTATTGGATCTATTATTCTCCAAAACTTATCTAATAGCGTTTCTAATGATACTTTATTTTCATCAAATGTTATTACACATGTTTCTACGAAATCAGTATCATTTTTACACACCATCTCATAAGTAGGATTATTTATATTTCCATTAGCATATCCAACTTCAGTTTCTATTACCCCTGGTATCATAGAAAAGAAGTTTTCTACTCTCCAAAAGGATCCACCACCTAAAGCAATTTTTTTCATTTATTCACACCCTTTTAAGATATTATTCATCTTTATAATATATATATTATGATAAAGATATTCTCCTCTTAATTATTCCACATTATAATTTTTCTACACATATATTTGCAAATATTTTCTTACCTAGTCCTTAGATTCTAAAAACACGCACTTTCCTTAATTAGTACCTGCCCCATGCTGGATACACTGAAAATAATAGCTTGGAGCTATTATTACTACTCCAAGCTATTTCTAAACCATATACTAACTATTAGCATTTATTAAAGCCTGTTTTTCAATTCCTTTAATCTTCACATCAACTTCTGAAAGAATATCGAATACTATACTATCACTTTTTCTATTAGTTATTGAACTATTTAATTGTTGTTTTAATATATTTATTTCTTCTGTTAACCTCCCTATTTCTTGATCTCTTTCTTTTATCTTTCTATTTTTAATTAATAATTGATTCTTTAATTTTTCTGATTCTTTTGCATATTTGTCTAAATTAACATTAATATATCTTTGAGTATTATCATTTATTAAGTCAATTTCTTCTTTATAAGTTTTTTCCCTAATAACACTTAGTATCTTATTCAAATCTTTATATTCCATATTCCAAATATGCTCATCATCTAAACATAATATCTTTAGTAAAATACTGTTTATTGTATTTAAAAGTTCTATTGCTGATTTATATTGTTTATTATAGATTTCACAAACCATAAATTTATTAATTTTCTTATCAATATCTTTATAAATATAAAACTTAGCAGTTCTTTCATTATATACATCAAAAAACTTTTGTGGCATCATATTATTTTTTCCATCATGCCTACTTTCTACTACTATTCCACCGCACTTTGCCTTTTTAGTAATAAGAAATGAATAGAAATGCCTAATCAAATTATTCACAGCTAATTCATATAAATCTTTAGATTTAGTTCTATCTTGCTTTATAGATGTTGATATCACAGAAAATCTTAAATTCTTAAGAAATAGCGAAATATCCGATATAATCCTTCCTGGCGTATCACTAGAGAAAACGTTTTCTTTATATATTATGTCATTTAATCTTATCCCCTTCAAATTCTCTACACTTATTACATTCTTCTTGAATATTTCTAACTTATCAGTAAGTTCACTTTCCCTAACAAATGAATCTGTACAATAATTATATTCAAGTATTATCCCTACCATTGAAAATTTACTTTCATCACTATCACTGTAGCATCCTCTCTCATCAACAAACATCAAATATTCCTTACTCATATAACCCTCTCCTCTGACAACATATTTTTCTAAATACTATTCTATATGTACCCACATTGCTAATATAGCACTTAGATATATTATTATATTAATTACTATATTATTTTAAAAACATATCTATTTCTAAAATTCAATATAGTAATTATTATCATGTTATTTTTTATCCCACTTTTACCCATAAATTAATTACAATGAATATATTCTACATGAAATGTTATTTTCCTTCTTGGTATTTATTTTTTTAATGTCCAACTATAAACTAGTATATGATTGTTTTTTTAGAATATAACTAAAAACACTTAAGAAATATAATCTATATTTCTTAAGTGTTTTTACTATTCCATACCTATAAACTCCACTTTTTCTACATTTCGTATTTTAGTAAGTCCATCTGTCAATGTTTTTATGTCACCATTTAAAGTTGACAAATCTATTGTTATACTTAAATTGGCATATCCATTTAAAGGAATACCTTGATTTATTGTTAAGATATCTCCTCCTGTTTCAGATATATAATTGCTGATAGCAGATAAAATACCTCTTTCATTTTTTAAAATCAAGTTATATGTAACTTTTCTTCCCTCAGATGTTTCTGAAAAATCAAATACAAAATCCTTATATTTGTAGTATACGCTTCTACTTATACCGACAACCTTAACAGCTTCTGTAATTTCTTTTACCTTCCCATCTTTAAGAAGTTTTTTTGCAAAAAGAACTTTTTCATAGACATCAGGTAATACCCTTTTATCTATAACTAAGTAGCTTCCATTCATTAGCAATCACCTTCTACAATGGTTGCCCCTTCATTATCTAAAGATAATTCTAATATATCCCATTCCAAATTTTCTTCTTTTAAAAATTCTCTAAGCTTATTGCTAAAACGCACATCCCTATCTTCGATAAGAGTCATGATTGTTGGACCTGCTCCACTTAAATAACAGCCTAACGCTCCAAGGTCATAACTCTTATTATACACCTTTTCAAAACCAGGAATCAACTTACTTCTGTAATTTTGATGAAAGGCATCTTTACATGCTATTCTTATCATTTCAAATTTTCCACTTGTTAGGCAAGCAACCATAAGGGCTGCTCTTGAAACATTGTATACTCCATCTTTCATAGTAAGTGCTTTTGGCAGTACACTTCTTGCCTTTTCTGTTGACAATCTAAAATTAGGTATTATTGTTATAAATTTTAATCCTTCATGTACTTTTATTTTATCAAAAAAAGTTTTCTTATCTTCTGTTGCTGCAACTACCATGCCCCCAAGTAGTGCTGGTGCAACATTATCCGGATGTCCTTCAATTTCTGTTGCCATATCCAATAATTCATTTTTTGAAAACTTATTACCAAGTATCGCATTTGCTCCAACTAGTCCCCCAACTATACATGTAGAGCTGCTTCCAAGGCCTCTTGATACTGGTACATCTTGTTTAGCTTCCCCTATTTCTAAACCTTTAATTTTATAGCCCGCTTTGTCAAAACAAAATTTCATTGCTGTATATATTATATTATTTTCATTACAAAATTCTTCTGGCATTCCTTTAAACTTTAAGCCATTTTCAATTTCTTTGAATTCAAATTCATTATATAAATTTAATGCTATCCCTAATGAATCAAATCCCGGTCCCATATTAGCTGATGTAGCTGGCACTCTTACTCTAATACTCATAAAGCTTATCCCCTCTTTGACTTACTTTAAGAAAGCTACTAGAGCATCTCTCATCTCGCTCTTGTCCCAAACTTCATCATGTAATACTTTAGCATTTTCTAATTCTGCTAAGTTTTTTGGAATTTCAGTATTAGTTTCTTCATGTAATTTTGTTAGTACTTTAAAATCATCTATATTCTTAACATCAATATCAAGTGCATTACAAATACTTCTTGGGAATTTGTATGGACTTGCTGTTGAAAGAACTAATGCTGGCTTATCATCTCCAGTTTCTTTAATGTACTTA
The DNA here is from genome assembly GCA_015058475.1 of Clostridium butyricum. Taxonomy (GTDB): domain Bacteria; phylum Bacillota; class Clostridia; order Clostridiales; family Clostridiaceae; genus Clostridium; species Clostridium butyricum_B. The sequence goes on from SVCF01000005.1 coordinate 122,426, forward strand.
TTCTTAACTACATGTGCTACTGCTGTATGGGTATCCATAACGTAATTTTCTTTTTCATATTCTTCTTTTATAGCATCATACACTTCTTCAGTTGTTGCAAAATTTCCGTAGAATTCTTTAATAAATGATTTTATTGTATCATTTACTTCATATATACCTTTATTATTTAATGAATTCATCAATTCACTAACTACTTCTGGTTTTCTTCCACTTGCTTCATATAATAATCTTTCAAGATTTGATGAAACAAGTATATCCATTGATGGTGATTCAGTTAATATAAGTTCTCTCTTCTTATCATATACCCCTGTTTCAAAGAAGTCTGTAAGAACTTTATTTTCATTTGAAGCACATATAAATTTATCTATTGGTAATCCCATTTGCTTAGCATAGTATCCCGCTAAGATATTACCAAAATTACCAGTTGGAACCACAACATTTATTGGCTCATCTAATTTAACTACCCCTTGATTAACCAAATTGAAATATCCATAAAAATAATATACTATTTGAGGTACTAATCTACCAATGTTTATTGAATTAGCTGAAGATAATATATATCCCTTTTCTGCTAATTTTGCCCTGAAGTCATCATCCCCAAAAATTTCTTTTACTCCTGTTTGCGCATCATCGAAATTCCCCTTAATTCCAACGACCTTAACATTGTTTCCTTCTTGACTTACCATTTGTCTTTCTTGGATAGCACTTACTCCATTTTTAGGATAATAAACTACCACCTTGAATCCATCAACACCAGCAAAACCTTCAAGGGCAGCTTTACCTGTATCCCCAGATGTAGCTGTAAGAATAGTTACATCTTCTTTAATTCCTTGAATTTTTTTTGCTCTTTTCATTATTTGTGGTAAAAATAACAATGCTGCATCTTTAAATGCGCAAGTTGGTCCATGATATAATTCTAAGAAATTATTTTTTACTTTAACATCAAATCTATTATTATATGCATCATTAATTGCCCCCATTAATTCCGCATCATCAATATCTGTAAAATATTCACTAATAACTTTAAATGCTAAATCTTCATATTTAAGATTTGTATCTTCCTTTAGTTTGTCATACACTTTAGGAAATTCATCCGGTACATATAGCCCACCATCTTTTGCAATACCATTAATTATAGCTTTTGCTGATGGTATTTCTTTTTCTAAGCCCCTAGTACTTCTAAACTTCATTTTATCACCTCAAATAATATATTCGGACATTATTTTATATATAAGTTTGTCGACAATTATCAATATATAAATTTGTTCCATCTGTAATATATATTATCATGTATCTTGTTCATACACAAGTGTTTTTCTATTAAATACACAAATAAAACAAGATTTTTCCGCTCTTAATATTATTTTTTTTCTTATTTATTTAATATATTATTAATTTAAAACGTATTCTTATATTAATTCTATTATTTATGTTCTTTTTTTTACTTGTTATTAATCACATGTATATATTTAATGGCATAACTTGAATTGCACATTTTTCCAATCTTAAATTTGGACATTTAGGTACGAAAATATCATTTTCTTCTAAACATTTAACAAGATACTTAGCCTTTTCGAAAAATTTTTCATAAAATTCTTCTTGTCCTGTTTTTCTAAGTAAGCTTATAGAGTCACAATCAGCACTACATGTCTTTATAACTTTTCCTATAACTTTGCAGTGACAATTTGTTTTGTCAAAAATATTACATTTGGTATTCATAAAATTATCAGTACTAACTGTTAAAATTACAGTTCCACCTCCCGATTTCATTAATACATCTTGTGTATTATTACACATTAATATCTTTTGTAAGTATGTTAACATCTTATAAAATCTTGTAAAATTCAAATTGTACTTCTCAGTTTTTATAAGTTCTTCTAAATAATCACATCCAAATATATCAATAAGGTTCACTAATGTATCAACATATGTGATAAGACTTTCATTTGTAATTGTTCCTTCAAGCTCAATGATATCTCCAACTTCTATATTATTATTTTCTATATCACTTTCATCTTTTTTATGAAGTGAATTATTCTCATTGAAATAATTTATTAAATTGCTGTTTAATACAAATGTTGTATAGGTAGTTTGGACCTTCCTTTCTTCTCTTACACAGCGTCTTGCATCCATTTCTCTATCACAATGATAATGCTCAAAGTTATTATTAGCGTCCAACCTATTCTTATCTTTAAAACCTTCTCTTTCTATTCTTGTAATGCTATCCTGACTAGAGCTTTCACTTCTACTTCCCTCCTTCATCCCAGCAGCTAATGTATTATCAAAAGCTTGTGTAAGAGTTATTGTTTCTATAAAACCAGTTAAAACAAGTGATGATAAATTTTTTACTAATATTTCATCTAAATATACAAGCACATCAAAAGGATTATTCATGGTAGCTCCTTTCCAAAATTCTATATCCTATGTATTTTTCTTATATATAATAATATTCTTATTAATTCAAAATAATCATTAATTTTCTTCTTGAGCAATTTTTATTCCAAAATTTCTTAGTTAATGAAATTAATTATTCTACTATAAAATTTTTTTTAATATAATTATAGTATATTTCAACATTTTTTTTATTGAATCTACTATGATATAATTGAAGTAAATACTATAAAAGAAAGGGGGAAATAATCTAATCCCTTATGACTTTGTCACGATTTATGATTAGATTACTGCTTATGAAAAAATCACTTAAAAATATTCTTATTTTATTCATAGTTGCAATTTGTATATTATCTGCTATTTTTCATAAAAGAATAATCTTATGTTGTGGTTTAATAGAAAATTTCCTTTCTCTCAAAGATAATATAGCAATTGCGCAAGAAATTGATGTTAATGTATCATCAACTGCTATGAATTGTAGAGATGTTCTTTACAAGAGTACAAATGGTGTACAACTTCATTTAGATATTTATAGCCCTATAAATCAAGTTTATACTTCTTCACCAGTTATAATGTATGTACACGGTGGATGCTGGGCATATGGTGATAAATCTATTCCTGATGTATTAACTCCAATTTTAGATTCCTTCAGAAAAGAAGGCTATACCATTATTAGTGTTGAATATGAACTTATGCGTAACACTGAAAGCTTTGAGAAGCAAGTTTCAGATGTAAAAGATGCAATCAGGTGGATTTACAAAAATAAAAATGTATATAATCTTGATACAAACGAAATAGGACTCATAGGGGTATCCTCTGGAGCACACATCTCCATGCTTGCTGCATATAGTGATGAAAATTCATTTGAAGATGAGCCATCTCTTATTGGCTATCCATCAAATATAAAATATATAGTAGACTGCTTCGGACCAACAGATTTAAGTTTATTAAATACTAATGATTTAAATTACGATTTATATAGTATTTTTTCTTCTATTGAAGATATAGACAAAACTGTTAACCTATATAATCCCATTAATTATGTCAATGAAGATATTCCAAATACATTAATTATTCATGGAAAATCAGATGAACTAGTTCCTTGTGAAAGTTCTATAATGCTATATGATAAATGTAATGAAGAAAAAACGAAGAGTGATTTAATTTTATTAGATTTTTCATCTCATGATTTTTCTGGAATAAATGAAGATGATATAATGAACTTTTCTACTGGATTATTAAAATTTATAATATTAAATTCACCACTTTAATATAAGATATGAAATAAAATTTAAAATAGCTATATCCTGTATAAAACTTATATAAGTAAAACAAAAAGAGAGGTATGCAAAATTTATATTCTACAAATCTTAATAGTTTAAGAAAAAACTATTTTAATATAAATTTCATTTGCATATCCCTCTTTTTTATTCTTTGTTACAGATATTAATAATTATAATTTTGGCACTGTTCACATATACTTATACTTAAATTTTTATCATCTATTACTTTCTTATATGAACACAAGAATTCATTTAATTCATTATCAGCTAAATCAATATGCTTTTCACTTATAAGTATTATATTCTCATTTTCAAGTAATATCTTTAAATCATTTTTGCTGTTTTTTATAAAATACTCAGATACTGTTTTTTGTTTTATTCTATCTTTATATTTTTCTTGAAAACTCATAGCCTTTCTTGCATTATCATAATTTAATCCCTTCATATCTATGCCCGCCATCTTAAATTGTTCTTCAAGCATTGACGAATCAAATCCATATCTCTCAAGAAATTTTTTCTGTATGTCCATTAGCTTATCCTGTGAAATATTATTATCTTCCATATATTTCATTATTTTCCTTGAAAAATCAGCCATATTTATTTTTCCTTCGGCCATTTCATAATATAATGAATAAATATAATCTTCAAATTTATCTACATCTTTTTCTTTCGCTTTATTTTTTATATCATTAAAGTCAATAATTCTATCAGACATATAATCACTCCTTATTTACAATATATATATAATTTCTCGTTTGTTTCATAATTTAATATTATTATATAGTAGTATATTGCCTTGATACAATATTCTTTTTTAAATATCAATAAAAGATTAAGAAATACTTTATGCATATTATTGCTTTTTTATTATATTATTTATAGCTTTCCCTCATATATTGTTTATTTATTCTTATTACAATTTTTCTTACTAACTAATCATTAAAGAAAAACTTACAACTTTATAACAACATTCTAGTTATTCACTATAATCTACTTTAAATAATATTTTTCATGTTTTAATGCACCTTAATATTCATTTCTTAAATTTTTAGAAACCTCAAAATGACAGAACTGTGGCACAAAGATTAATTTATACCACATATAGTACTTTAAATCTTTAATACAACAACCCTGTCATTTTTTAAAAATCACTTATAATCTTTAAATTCTGTCCATGCTTCTTCATATAATCTTAAATCATCACCAAGATAATTATAACTTTCACATTTCTTAAGTAATTGATCATCCATATATGCATTAGGATTATTTTTCACATTATCATCTTGCTCTTCTCTAGCTTCTTTTTGTGGCGTAGTATATCCAATTTCATCAGCTGTTCTAAATGATGGATCTTTTTCACATAAGAAATTTATAAATAATTCTGCATTTTCTTTATTCTTAGTACCTTTTGGAATGCATAAAGAATCAATCCAGAAATTTGCACCCTCTTTAGGAACTACAAATTTTAAATTATCATGTTCAGCTTCAAGATTCAATCCCTCACCTGACCATAAAATAGAAATTGCTGCTTCTCCCCTAGCCATTTTATCAGTATTATCATCTGCTCCAATTGCTAATAAGTTTCCATTCTTTTTAAGCTCTATTAATTTTTCCTTTGCTTCATTAATTTCATCTGAGTTAGTAGTATTTACTGAATACCCAAGCATTTTTAATGTTGCACCTAGTGTATCACGTACACCATCTAATAAAATTACATTTTTATTATATTTAGTATCCCAAAGCGCAGTCCAGCTATCTATTGGTTCATCTACATACTCTGTATTATAAACAAGTCCTATTGTACCTGACATATATGGTATAGAATATTCGTTATTTTCATCAAAAGTTTTACCTAAATGATCATCTGCTATCTTATTCATATTAGGAACATTGTCAAAATTTATTTTTTCTAACTTATCTTCTTGTATCATTCTTTGCACTAAATAATCTATTGATACAACAACATCATATTGAGCTGCTCCTGATGCTACCTTTTGATACATTTCTTCTGGTGTATCATATACATCTTGATTTACATGTATTCCATATTTTTCTTCAAACTCTTCTAAAATTCCTTCTCCAATGTTTTCTCCATAGTTAAAAAAATTAATTGTTTGTTTTTCATCTTTATTACATCCTGTAAACATCATTGCAGTCATAAATACTGTAATTAACAAAGGTAATAATTTTAATTTTCTTTTCATAAAACACTAATCCCCCTAAAAATAAGATTTTTTAAAAATTATACATTTTTTGTTACTTCTGTACCTAAATCCTTTAATTTTTCTTTTAACAATGTCCCCATGCTTTTCTGAACATGTCCCACAAATGTTTTTTCTAAATAAAGGTTTATTTTCATACTAGTTTAAACTTTTATTTAAAGTAACAACTTCGCATACAACGATAATATACAGTTACTTTAAATTTGCTTCTTGTACTATCTTAACTATATTCTCTAAAGTTTCAACAACTTTTCTTTGCTTACTAGATGTTCATATCATGATAACAGCACAAGGTTTAAATATATCTTTTCTATTATTATCTATTACAGATTTTAATTATATATTATCATCAATTCTATAGTATATATTATAGTTGATAAAAAAAATAGTATTAAATTTCTTTATTTTTTGTCTTATTATTGAGTATATAATTTTATTGATATAGTTTAATACTTAATATTTTCTTAATTAGTATTAACGTTTTCTTAATATTTTTGACACTATTTTGACATATATCAATACTATAATTTGAATTGTAAAGTAGTTAAACAATAATATTTACCCCTTATTAAATAATAAAACATCTTATTAAGAGATGTATCCCCTTTTATATAGTACTGAATCCCCTACTCAGTACTATATAAACCCTAGCAATATCTAGGGTTTATTTTTTTGTCCATTGGGCAATACTATTATTTAGTTAAAATATTAATTAGGAGGTGAATTTGTTAGTTCAACTTATAGTTGATTTAGCAATATATTATGAGAAAACCAAATCATGTAGCTATAATTCCAGATGGAAATAGAAGATATGCAGTATCTCTTGGATTAACTAAGGATAAAGGATACGATTATGGAATAAGCCCAGGTTTAGAAGTTTTTAAACTATGTGAAAAAGAAAATATCAATGAGGTAACTTTCTATGGATTTACTATAGATAATACAAAAAGGCCATCTGAACAAAAATATGCTTTTATAGATGCCTGCATAAAATCAGTAATGCTTCTTACAAAAGAAAACTGTGAAATACTTGTTTTAGGTGATACCTCCTCTAAAAATTTTCCTAAAGAATTACTACCTTTCACTAAAAGACAAAAGTTTGGGAATGGTGGTATTAAGGTTAATTTTTTAATAAACTACGGGTGGCAGTGGGATTTAAATTGTCTAAAAGCATGTAATAATGATAATCATGATATTATTCATAATATTAATTCATCTGACATTTCAAGGATTGACCTTGTTATAAGATGGGGTGGACGAAGACGATTAAGTGGATTATTACCTATTCAATCTGTTTATTCTGACTTTTATGTTATAAATAATTACTGGCCAGATTTTAAAGAACAAGATTTTAATAATGCTCTAAATTGGTATAGTGAGCAAGATATAACTTTAGGTGGCTAACATATCATTTTTTTATGCTATTATTGTTAAAATCCTCATTTTATAAATTTATGGTATAATATAAAATAAATCTATAAAAGAGAGGAATTTAAACTATTTATGGATACATTCATAATTATATTTTTATTTTTAATAAATTTAATTGGTTTTATTTTAATGTATACAGATAAAAAACGTGCTATAAATCATAAATGGAGAATATCAGAAAGTACACTTATTGGTATAGCTATTATAGGTGGTTCTTTAGGAATTCTTTTAGGAATGTATACTTTTAGACATAAAACAAAACATTTTAAATTTACCTTTGGAGTTCCGTTAATATTAATAATTGAAATTGTATCATTACTTTTTTACATAATAAAATATTAAACTTCTTCTTTTTTAATTTAAGTTGTCTTTATAACAAAGTTAATAATAAAAAATTAGTAAACAAAATTTTTTGTTTACTAATTTTTTATTATTTATAGCTCGTCAAGATTATATGGAGTGTTTTGATATACACAATAATTTAACCAGTTTCCAAAAACAATATTGGCACTTCCTCTCCATGTTTGGACTGGTATACTATTAGTATCATCATTTCGGAAATAATTCTTTGGTATCGCTATATCAGTTCCCTTTTCTTTATCTCTTAAATACTCCTCTTTTAGAGTTTCTCTATCATATTCAAGATGGCCAGTTATAAACACTTTTCTTCCATTATTTGTAGATACAATAAACACTCCCGCCTCATCAGATTCTGATAATATTTTCAATTCTTTAACCTTGTCTATATCTTCTCTTCTAACTTCTGTATGTCTAGAGTGTGGCGCATTAAATATGTCACTTAGCCCTCTTGTCAAATCAGCTTTTTCATCTAAAACATTATGAGAGAATATTCCAAACATTTTTTCTTCTAGATTATATTTAGGAATATTAAAATGATAATATAGCCCTGCTTGAGCTGCCCAGCAAATATGTAATGTAGAGAATACGTTTTTTTCACTCCATTTCATAATTTCAGTAAGCTCTTCCCAATATGTCACATCTTCAAATTTCATTGTTTCAACTGGAGCTCCAGTTATAATTAACCCATCAAATTTTTCATCTTTTATATCTTCAAAATACCCATAAAATTTTTTAAGGTGTTCTTCTGGTGTATTATGACAAGTATACGTTTTAGGCTGAATTAATTTTATTTCTACTTGCAGTGGTGTATTTGATAAATATCTTAACAATTGATTTTCTGTCACTATTTTTTTAGGCATTAAGTTAAGAATTGCTATTTTTAAAGGTCTTATGTCTTGTGACATAGCTCTTTCATCATTCATTATGAATATATTTTCATTTGATAAGACTTTAAATGCTGGTAATTCTTTTGGAATCTTTATTGGCATTTATCTCCCCCCTTAATATCTGCTTATCGCTATAGTGTTTGTATAATCTTTTAAATAAATATTATCATAAATCCCTATATATTATCAACTTAACAAAATTTTCAAAAATTATACATATTATTAAAATATATTTTCATAATATGTATATAAAATATAAAAAATAAAATTTTTATCTGATTTATTAGTTATAAAATTATCAAAAATATTATTTAAATTTAATATTATTATATCGTTCTATTTAATAAATCACTTTCTTTTTTTTATATATTCCATCAATTTATTAAATATATAATTTATCGAATAGATCAACTTGTTTTTGATGAAATTATTTATGATATACTTTGTATATATGAGCAGAAAAGGGGGCCACATCAAATGTTATTACATCAAAATATTATAATTGGATTCATAGGAACCTATACAAAAAATGAAAGTGAAGGAATATATAGATTTAACCTAAATATTGATTCTGGTAAAATTGAGGATTTATACTTAGCATGTAAAATAGATAATCCTACTTATCTATGCTTAGATAGAGAAAATCATATATTATATTCTTCATGTAAGGTCAATGAAAAATGTGGAGTATCATCATTCAAATATTATAAAGAAACTCATAACCTACATCTAATTAACTACAATCTTTCTGAAGATAAGCAACCATGTCATGTAAGTATTGATAATGATAACTCTTTACTCTTATCTTCAAATTATCATGAAAATAAAATGATTGTTTATAATACACTTTGTGGAATTATACTTAATTATCCTTTAATCAATAAGCATAGCGGCGCCAGTATAAATCCTGAAAGACAAGAAAAACCACATATTCATTGCTCTATAATGACAAAAGACAATAAGTACATTATTTCTGTGGATCTTGGAATTGACAAGCTTATAGTATCAGAATTGAATGACAATCAATTAAGTAAACGACCTGATCTTGAAGTTACATTTCCTGCCGGAACTGGCCCAAGACATATTACTTATTGTAATTCTAAACCATTTTACTATGTCTTAAGTGAATTAACTTCTGAAATTTTTGTATTTAAGTATTTTCCAGATTCAGAAAAAATCTTAAAAAATGTTCAGATAATTAGTAGCTTACCTAAAGATTATAACAAAGCTAAATCTGGTGCTGCTATACGTATTCATAAAAATGATAAATTTTTATATACTTCTGATAGAGGAAATAACTCTTTAAATCTATTTTATATTGATTCTTCTACTGGGTTATTAACTTATATCAACAGCTTCTCTTGCTTCGGAAACTCTCCAAGAGATTTTCAAATTGATCCAACTGGTAAATATCTAGTTTGTGCAAATGAAGATTCAAATAATTTATCTATATTTTCAATAAATTCATCCTCTGGAGATTTAACATTTTTAAATTCTGTTTCTACTCCAACACCTACTTGCATAGTGTTTGGCTAAAAAATATGACATAGATTTTCTTAAAAATCTATGTCATATACTATTTTAGTAATAACTACAGATAATTCTGTAATTAAATCTATTATCATATTTTCTCTTTCTACTCTTTTACTATTAATTATTTTCACCATAGGTCTTAATGGGAAATTGGGTATTGTTTTTTCAACAACAGCTATTTCTCCTGTGCTCAGTTCAACTAATGTTCCTTTGGGAAATGGTATTACAATTCTACAAAATACACTTACTATATTATAGTCAAACATGGTTCCTGCATTACTCATTAAATATTCTAAAATATCACTTGGGAACATTGCTTCTCTTCCATTAATATTATTCGATAAATTATCATACGCATCAGCGATACTTACTATTGCACTTAAGTCCATTATCTTATCTTTAGTTAATCCATCTGGGAACCCTTTTCCATCTACCCTTTCATGATGCTGAAGAACTATTATTTTACTTAGGGCACTAACATTATATGTGCCTGAAAGATATTTATATCCAATTCTTGGATGAGTATTCATTATATACTGCTGTGCTTCTGTAAGTTTTTCTTTCTTATTTATAATTTCACTTGGCAGATATGCTTTCCCGATATCATGCAGTAGAGCTCCCGTACATAGAGCTTCCAACTTCTTTTTTGGTAATTTAAATGCTATTCCAATCATAAGAGAAATTACTGCTACATTAACAGAGTGTGCATAAATATAATTATCACTACTTCTTATATCAACTAATGCAAGAAGTATATCATCTTTTCTTAATATATCTGTCATAATATTTTCAACCATTTTTCCAATATTATAAAAATAACTTTCTTCCTGCCATGTATAATCATTCTCACTATTTTTTATTCTATTTTTCGGTTCTAGCCTTTGTATTGTAGAAAAAGCTTCTTTAACCAAACCTATAGTTTTCTGCCTTATTTCAGGCTTTATTACATCTTCTATTTCTTCCCTACTATATTTATCAACAATATAAATCGAACTTATATTAAGTTCTTCTATTTTTTTTATAGTATTTTCCCTTAGTACTACACCAGCTCTTAATAATACTTTACCTTCCCAGTCATATATTGTTTTTCCTAGCACTGTATTCGACCTTACTCTTTTAACAGGGATTAGCCTCATTTATTTTCCCCCTTTAACATCCTTGTTCTTTTTCCTATGTATAGATTTTCCTTCAGCTAATATGTGACTTTTTTCTGTATTGATAAATCTATAATCCTTACATTCATCAAATTTATAATTTAATTATATCATCAAGTTTATATTTTATATATCGTATAATAAAAATTATACATTGAAAATATATTAATAAAATTAAGATATTTTTAATATTTTATAGTCTTTAGCGAACTAAAATTAACATACTCTAAGTTTCATTGAGGTACAGTTAAAAAAACATCAATATTTAACATCATAATAACTCCCTTACCCTTAACTAGTGTCTCACACCATTAAACCCCCAGATGACTTTTAATGCCAAATTAGCGCCATGCTTGGCACACTAAAAAAGCAGATGGTAATTTATCAAAAATTACCATCTGCTTAATTTCTATGGTTTATTGCATATCAAGTATATCTGAAATTGAATCACCGAATATATCTATTTCTGTATTGTCTGATTTATTTTCATCCAAGATATTTTCTTCTTCCATATCAATCATTACACTTCTTTTTCTTTTTCTTTGAGATTTTCTCTTGTTCTTTTCGTCTAATGACATTTTTATTAATTTAATTGCTTCTACCGGAGTCTCACATCCACCAAGTACAACAGTATTAAATTTATCATTATAAGTTACATATGTACTTTTGTAAACTTCAAAACATTTAGAAACTTCGTTTGGATTATATCCTCCAATCTTTAAGTTTATCCCTAGATAATCACAATCATATATTTCAGGCTGTACAAATACACTATTCTTTATAGCTAAATCTATAGCTGTCTTTTCATCTTTTAGCCCATCGTAAAGTTTTAGCACAATTCCGGTTCCTTCTGCAGTATTTATTCTAAATGAATCTTTATTATCTATATTCCCATCTGGATGAATTCCTATAATATTATAAGCTAAATCTAAGCTTTCAATTAATTCATTATTTATTTCTTTATAAGTATTACGTTTATTATTATCAACAAACTTAACATCACTTATTACATCCATCATACTATTTATGTCATTCCAGCATTCTATAGTATTCTTAAATGATAATTCATCTTCATGCAAGCTTGGAAGTATTGCTACAATATTTATCTTTGTATGTGGGATAGAAGCTTTTGCTATTTGTATAAATGTTTTTATAGCTCCTGAACCTGTACCTCCGCCCATTGTTGTAAATACAACCATTGTTTCAGTTTGAGGATATTTTCTAAGTAAAGTTCCTATTGCATTTGCATTATCTTTAATCATTTCTTCTGATTTATTTCTATCTCTACCTGAACCATCCATTCCCGGATATAAATATACATTCTTATCAATATGAGCATTTTTCAAAGGTTTAATGTCAAATAAACTGCTATTTAAAAATAACCCCTTATACCTTTTATCTTTACTTAACAATCCATCGACTACATTTCCTGCACCTTGTCCTAATGCTACTAATAGCATTTTGCTTTTCTCCATTAATACAACCTCCATAAGTAATAGTATTTAAAAAATATATTTTTTAAATTTTATCTCTATTATTTCATATTATACGATTTTATGATATTATAATTCTATAATATCGCCCACAAACTTCCAAGTCAATATATAATTCTATTTTATAGCTATTAAGGATGGTGTAAAACTACTATGGAAAATAATAATCAGTATATTAATATACATAATGATGATACTTTATCTATTCAGGAACATAAAAGAAGTGGAATATTGTATTATTCTATCAATCAAGTTGCTACGTTATTAGGGGAAAGCGATAGCAAAATAAGATACTATACTAATATCTTTGATAATTTATTAAAGATTCAAGTTTCAAATAAAGAATTAATCTATACCGATAAAGATATTGATAAATTAGAATTTTTAATACGTTTGAAGGACAAGGGACTAACAATCAAAGAAATTCAATCTTACTGTGAAGAACTTCCACTAGATGAAAGTGATGTATCAAAAAAAGGAAATGCTTTATCTATTCCTGATTTAATTGAGTTAATTTCTCAAAGCCAAGCAAAAGAAATTTCAAAATTAAGATCTGATTTATTCAATCATATAGATACAGTCAAAATGCAATTAGCTGATGAAATGAAAGATTATATACGTAATGAAATATTAGAAAGTAATAAAAATCTTCAAAATTCAACTGATACAACATTCTCTAAGGTTGAGAACTTAATCAATGATAAATTTGAAAGTGAAAATATAAAAATGCAAGAAACTTTATGTAATTTATCTAATGATAACATTGAAAATTTGATTAATGATAAAATTGAAAGTGAAAGCATAAAAATGCAAGAAGCTTTATGTAATTTATCTAATGATATTGAATCAAAATCTATAGAGTTAAATGATCAGCTAGTCTACAGAATTAAGAAATTTGAAAATGTAGTTGAAAAAGCTTATACCATTGAACATGAGATTGCATCACAAAATCCTCCAAATTTCTTCGCCAGATTATTTGGAGCTAGATAAAAAAATCTGCTCCATAGACTGTGTGTTTCTGCTACTTTCAAAAGTTATCCACAAATTCTTTGCCAATATAATTTCCTATAGAATAAAAAAATTTAGTAGAAATTAACATGTATATTTAATTTCTACTAAAATATATTTTTTAGTTTAATATAAACTTTTCTATAACTTTCGCTATTCCATCTTCATCATTTGTTGATGTAATATAATTAGCAACTTTTTTCACATCATCAGTTGCATTTCCCATAGCAACTCCAAGACCTGCATATTTAACCATTGATAAGTCATTACCTGCATCTCCACATGCAATCATTTCTTCTTTCTTTATTCCAAGGTACTCTCCAAGCTTTTTAAGACCTAACCCCTTATCTACCTCCTTGTTTGTGAATTCTAGGAAAAATTCTGCACTTTTAAATACACTGTATTTTTCGTAGACTTCCTCTGGTAATTTTTCTATTGCTGGATCTAATATTTCTGCTGGATCAATCATCATAATTTTTATTATTTCTTCATTATCATCAATTTCTTTGAAATCTTTTATTGTGATACTAATTCCATTCATATCAGCTTCATATTGAGTATATTGACTATTCTTAGGTGTAATTAACCCTTCCTTAGCAGAAAAAGCATGTATATTTACATTTAAATCTTTGCTTATTTCATATAGTAACTTTAAATCTGATCCTTTTAATACTGCTTTTGATACAATCTCTTTAGTCCTAGTGTTTTGAACTACTCCTCCATTATAGCTAAGAACGTAATCATCTTGCTTTAATAAATCAAGTTCTTGTAATGAACTTGTAATTCCATCTATTGGTCTTCCTGATGCTAAAACCACTTTAACACCATTTTCTTCTGCTTTTTTTAAAGCAATCTTTGTACTTTCAGCGATTTTCTTTTCACTAGTTAAAAGAGTACCATCCATATCTAACGCTATTAATTTATACATATATTTCCTCCTAAAGTTATAGTATGTGCTTTTACAATTCTTTTTAATTTATAAATATATTATAATTTGAAACTGACGTTTATTCAACAGAATAAAATCCTAGTAAAAAGTATATTCTTGTAACTAATGATAGATTTTCATCATAATATGTTTGTATATAAAAATGTCTGAGGTAGGTTATATGCTTGAATCATTGGTATTGGTATGCTCTTTATGTATTGACTCATTTGTTGCAAGTATTGCATATGGTACATCTAAAATCCATATCCCAAAACTTTCAGCAATAATAATAAATTTAATCTGTACTTCAACTTTAGGTTTTTCTCTATTTTTAGGATCCATAGTTAAAAACTTTTTACCTGATAAGCTTCCAAATATGCTTGGCTTTTCATTACTAATTCTATTAGGTGTATATAGAGTTTTTGAATATATTTTTAAATCATATATATCAAAAAAATTTCTACTTGATCAGCCTTTAAAATTTAAATTATTTGATTTTAATTTTGTTTTAAAAGTTTATTCTGATGAAATTAAAGCAGATTTTGATAAATCTAAATACTTAAGTTCAAAAGAAGCTTTTTACTTAGCACTTGCTTTATCCTTAGATAGTATTGTTGTTGGCTTTAGTTCTAGTTTATGCAATATTAACTATCTTCAAGTTCTAATGCTTTGCATTGTTATTGGGTTTATAGCAATATCATTAGGTGTTTTAATAGGTAGAAAATTTGCTGAAAAAGTTCATATTGAGCTATCATGGCTTTCTGGAGTATTGTTAATATTTTTAGCTTTTTTAAGAATTCTATAAAAGTTTTTGCTCTATAAAAAGTAATTTAACTTTTTAAGTGGCTAAACTATTTTTCAAACCAAAATTTATTATAAACCATATACCCTTAATAGTATTTTTTTGTTAAAATACTATTAAGGGTATATGGTTTAATTTAGAAAAAATATTTTTAATATTATAAATAAAATTGTCATATCCAAAGATGTTTATGACGTTTTTTTTCTTTACAAAGATATTATGGTATATCAGGAGGAATAATTATGAAACATATATTAGTTGTAGACGATAATATAACAAATCTTAAATTTGTTGAACAGACCTTAAAGCCATATTTTAAAGTAACTCTTCTGACATCTGCTGTCCAAACTATGAAGTTTTTATTAAAGTATATTCCAGATTTAATATTACTTGATATTAATATGCCTGGAATTGACGGATTTCAAACTCTTAGCACAATTAAATCAATAGATAAGTTAAAAAACGTTCCAATAATATTTTTAACTATTCAAAACGATATTGAAAGTGAGCTTAAAGCATTAAAACTTGGCGCTATGGATTTTATTTCAAAACCTTTTATTCCTGAAATAATAATAAGTAGAATTAATACTCAGTTAGAGCTTGCTAGCTACAGAACTGAACTTGAAGGTTTAGTTGCCGAAAAAACTGCAACTATTGAAAATCTACAAGATACAATGGTCATGGGCCTTGCTGAACTAGTTGAATGTAGAGACGGAGAAACTGGTGGACACATAAAGCGAACTGCTAAATATGTTGAAATCTTAGCAGAAGCAATCTGTATTAATAATTTATATTTTGATACTTTAAATTGTGAATATGTTAATAATATGATTAGATCAGCTCCACTACATGATATAGGTAAAATAGGAATTTCCGATAGTATTTTGTTAAAGAATGGTAGCTTCGATGAAGATGAACGTGAATATATGAAACAGCATACCATTCTTGGTGGAAAAGCTCTACAAAATCTCATTGATGCTACTGATGGTGAAAGTTTTCTTTACATAGCCAAAGATATGGCTCTTTCACATCATGAAAAATGGGATGGTACAGGTTATCCTTACGGGCTTTCAACTACTGATATTCCTTTGTGTGCAAGAGTTATGGCTCTTTCCGATGTTTATGATGCCTTAACATCAAAAAGACCTTATAAAGAACCATTTTCGCATTCAGAGGCCTTTGATATCATTGTAGAATCTAGTGGTACTCACTTTGATCCAGAATTAGTTGAAGTTTTTAAAACTGTTCATAAAAAATTTGAAAAAGTATCTAAATTATATCTCCAAGAAATGGAGGTAAAATGTAATGAATAGTAATATTAAAAAATTTATTGCTCCAAAAGCTCAGATACTAATAGTTGATGACAACATAGTTACATTAAATGCTGAAAAAGAATTGCTTGAATTATATCAAATGAACGTTTCTGTTGTTCAAAGTGGACATGAATGTTTAGAAATAATCAAAACTCAAAAATTTGATATAATTTTTATAGATCATATTATGCCTAATATGGATGGAATTGATACAGCTATTGCTATTAGAAATCTTCCAAATCAATATTACAAAAATTTAATATTAATAGCCTTAACCTGTAATGATTCTCCTCATATTTTTTCTACTTATATAAAGAATGGATTTAATGATTTTTTAGAAAAGCCACTTGATCTTGGACTATTAAATCGAGTATTAAGAACCTATCTTTCTAGAAATTTAATAATTGAAGAGCCTATTACATCTACATCAAAAAAAGATTATGATAATCTAAATATTCCTAATGTAGATGTAAAAAAAGCTTTACTTTACTGTGGAAATGATATAAATAAATATTTATCATTACTAACAGTTGCTTATAATGATGGTAAAAAGAAATGTTTACTTATTAAAGAATATGCCCATAGTAAAGACTTAAATAATTATATGATAGAAGTTCATTCATTAAAGTCTGTTTCTTCAATTATTGGAAATCATAATCTTTCACTTTTAGCAAAACAGCATGAAGAAGCCTCATTAAATGGTGATTTGAATTTCATAGAGGAAAACTTCAACAATCTTATTCTTCAATATCAACTTTTTCTTAAAAATATTGAACCATTTACTATAAACTCAAGAGTTCCATCTAGAAATAAAATAAAGAGATTTAATAAAGATAAAGTAATAGAATTAATAAAATCAGTTGCTAATTCAATTGATGACTTTGATTTAGATAATTCTTTTAAATACTTAGATGAATTACTACATTATAATTTAGGAAAAGACCAAATAGATATTTTGTATAAAGTTAAAGACTACTTAAATCTATTTGATTATGATTCTGCTTATGACCTTACTGCTAAATTAAATGAAAAAATTACGATTTTATAAAATATAATAGGATATATGTATAAAAATTATACATATATCCTATTATTTTATAAATTCATATATTTAATTAGGTTATTCAGTGAATCTTTTGAATTGAGCGTCTAATTCATCAACATTACTTTCAATATATTTTTGAAATGATTTTTGATCAATAGTATATGAAAAAACTTGTGATTCTAAACTTTCTAAATATCCCCTTATAAGAGGCATAATATCTTTTTCTTCAACATTATAAACTTCTCTTAATACATCTATAAAACTTCCACCTGCAAATTTCTTAAATCTAATTCTTGCTGTTGATTCTACTCTTGATACCTTGTCGCCCCCAAAAGCATCTACTTGTTCTTGTATTGAACCATAACCTTTTTTCAACATATCAATATATTCATCAACTATAGCATCTGGCGAATTTCTTATAGTTTTCCTGCCTAGAATATTCTTTAATACTTCATAAGCTTTATCCTTGGTCATCCAAAATGCCTCTTCCAATACATCTGTTGTAGTAAAAAAAGTTTTTCCTCTTATATTATGCTTAGCTCTTTGCTCTATATAATCTAAATTTCTTTCTTCTGTAGCTGTTAGCATAAAAATCACTCCTTTTCTATACCTATTATCTTCTCAAGTTTTTTTACATCGATATTTTCCTTAAAAACTTGAGCTAATCTGTCATATTCTGATTTTTTATAATCCACTATCTTCCTCTTTATTATATCATCTTTTTCATAGAAAATATTACTATTTTTTCTTAGTGAATTAACAAATGATTCTAAAAACTCTTCTGACTCAAATATTCCATGAAGATAAGTTCCTAAAACTAATCCTGCCTGATCGCAGACACCAAGAATATTTCCTTCTAGGTCTTTTATAAACGGAATTGTATTTTTACCTATTTTACTTATTCCATTATGTATTTCAAAACCATATACATCTTTTCCATTGATATTTTTTATTTTTTGCAAATCACATACTATCTTTGCAGTTGTTCGCTTTGTCACCTTTCTTTCACTAAATCGTGTTTTTATATCTAAAAGACCAAAACCTTCCTCTTCACATATATCACCTTCAACACCTAGTTTATCTAAAATAAACTTACCTAACATTTGATACCCACCACATATTCCCAATATTGTGGTTCCTTTTTCTTTTAATTCTTTTATTTTTTCAAATATATGTTTTTCTTTTAATAATTTCAAATCTTCTATTGTATTTTTAGTACCTGGAATTATTATTAAATCAGGACTTTTCAACTGCTTTACATTTTCAACATATCTTACATTCACAGACTTCATATTTTCTAAAATACTAAAATCAGTAAAGTTTGACATATGAGAAAGCCTTATTATCGCAATATCAACATATCCTTCTATCTCTTCATTTTTAATTTTCTCCGTTACACTATCTTCATCTTCAATATTAAACTTTTCATATGGCATAACTCCAAGAACTGGTATATTTATTATACTTTCAAGTTTCTCTATACCTTCTTTAAAAAACTCTTTATTTCCTCTAAATTTATTTATTATTACACCCTTAACCAATTTTCTTTCATCTGGATTTAATAATTGCAGTGTTCCAACAATAGAGGCAAAAACTCCTCCCCTATCAATATCAGCAACTAAAATTACTGGGGCATTAACCTTTTTTGCCATATACATATTGGCTATATCACTATCTCTTAAATTAATTTCAGCACAACTTCCAGACCCCTCTAAAACAATAATATCATGATTTCTTTTTAATTTATCATAAGCTTGTTTTACTTTAACCTTTAACTCCTCATTTAATTCTTTATACTTATATGGTTCAATATTTTTATATACTTTTCCCTCAACTATCACTTGTGTTACACTGCCACCTGGCTTTAATAAAACTGGATTCATAATAGCTTTTGGTTCAATATTACATGCCTCTGCCTGAACAACCTGTGCTATTCCCATTTCTAAATCTTCTTTTGTAACATACGAATTTAATGAAATATTCAATGCTTTAAAAGGAGCTACATTAAAACCCTCATTAGCCAAATATCTACACAATGCTGTCGCTAAAGTACTTTTTCCAACTGAAGATGCTGTACCTAAAAACATAATGTTTTTTTTATTCATGATATACTCCTTTCAGTATGTCATTGATATTTAACACATCATAATAAATTACGAAATTGTCAAATATCCATATTCGCCTACTATTTCCTTATTCACAATATTCAAAGTTATTTCATTTTTAAATATTGGTCCATCAATAACAATTGTATGATACTCTCCATTTTCTCCACATGGATCACAACCTAAATTCTTTATTTCATTTACTAAATCATTAGTCAACTTTTTTCCTAGAAAGCTCTCATTAAGACAATTTAAATTTACTTTTTTGATTACTGCCTTAAATCCACAATCTATAACTTCATATGTTAACTTTTCTCTATCTTCGTGCCATAAGGGAAAATATCCATCAATCCCAGTATTTTCACATCTATCAAGCCCCCATTTTTTATGGTGCTCTATATCTATATCTCCAAACACACACACCTCAGCACCTTTATCTTTTGCAACTTTTAGTATATTTTCAAATTCTTTTTCATAGCTCTTCGTTTCATAGCATATAGCTTCAAATAATGGAATATCTAGTGCATTAGATATTTCTTCAAATATTTTCTTTGGTATTTGGTGAAAACAAGAATTATTGTTTTTATCAAAAGTAACTAAAAGTCCTATTATATCGTATCCTTGTTTTATCATTCTATATAATGATAGTGTACTGTCTTTTCCTCCACTAAATGAAACAATCACTTTCTTTTTTTTCATTTATCTATTATACCTCTACTATAATATAAATTTAACATTAAATTAACCCTTGACTTTTATAAAAATCATGCTTATTTCAATACTTTATGTAAATTCTCTATAAGTTTTTTATTTTCTTCATGAGTTCGTACTGCCAGTCTATAATATTTATTATTAAGACCTTTATAATTGCTACAGCTACGAATTAATATATTAAAATTCAATAGTTTTTCTTTTAAATCTAAATATTTATTTACTTTTATAAAAATAAAATTGGCACTTGACTTAAATACCTTCAATTCTTTTATTTTATTAAGTTCATTGTATAGATAGTCTTTTTCTGCATTTATGAATTTTATTGTTTCTTTTATGTATTTTTCATCTAATAATGCGCTCTTTGTAGCTACTTCTGCTAGAATATTTATATTCCATGCAGGCGATATCTCCTCTGTCCTTTCTTTTAATTTTCCATTTGAACTTAATCCATAGCCAATTCTTAATCCTGGCAATGCAAAAAATTTAGTTAATGATTTAACTATTATTAAATTATCATATGCATTTAGATAGCAAATCATTGTTAATCCATCTTTAATAAAATCTAAAAATGACTCATCTATTAAAACTTTAACATTATTTTTCTTTGCTTTTATTAATATCTTTAAAAGTAGTTCTTTACTTGTAAGTACTCCAGTTGGATTGTTGGGATTACAAATAAATATTAGGTCCAGTTCATTGTTTATACACTCTAATATATCATCTTGTATTTTAAAATCATTTTCTTCTTTGAGATAATAATACCTAATATTTCCTCCTACTGAAGCAACAGCTTCTTCATATTCTGAAAAAGTTGGTGCCATTATTAATGAGTTCTTTGGATTTATAGCTCTTACTACTGAAAATATAACTTCAGCAGCACCATTTCCAAGCAATATATATTCTTCTTTTATATTTTCAAATTTACTTATACTTTTTTTTAGATCAAAATAACTTATGTCTGGATATTTCTCTATTAAATTCAGATTTTCTATTATTGCACTCTTGATACTCTTTGGGATACCAAGTGGATTTATGTTAGCGGAAAAATCTATAATATCTTCAAAGTTTATATTCATTTTTCTGCTTATTATTTGTGCATTTCCTCCATGTCCAAAATTCGCCACATTAAACTCCTCCAAAGTTTTTTCTTATATAATCATACATTGTAATATGAAACTTGTTAATATTGACAATAAATATCCCATAAATGAAGATAAATAAAGAATTTTTGATGTTCTTTTTACGTCTTCTATTTGCACTTCTTTTATTTTATCACCAATAGTTGGTTTAACTACAAGTTTCCCAAAATAATAATTAGAACCTCCAAGCTGAATATCTAATGCTCCTGCCATTGCTGATTCTGGATGTGCACTATTAGGGCTTGTATGATTATATCTATCTCTTTTATAAATTTTATAGCTGTTCTTATAATCATATTTCAATATAATTGATGTTATAACAATAAAAAATCCTGTAAGCCTTGCTGGAATATAATTAAATACATCATCTAATTTAGCTGGAAAATATCCAAAAGAAATATACTTATCATTCTTATATCCAAACATTGAGTCCATAGTATTAACTGCTTTATAAGTCATTGCAAGTGGAGCTCCAAATATTCCAGCATAAAATAATGGTGCTATAACTCCATCAGACATGTTTTCAGATATTGTTTCAATAACAGCTCTTACTATACCTTCTTCATCTAGATTAGTTGTATCTCTTCCTACTATGTATGATAATTGATGCCTTGCTTTTTCTATATCATCTTTTACTAAATAATTTATAACTTTAACACCTTCAACTACTAATCCTTTACCTGATATGCAAAAATATATTAATATTCCTTCTAATATCGTTCCTAAATATATATTACTTTTGTAAAACATATATACTAACATATAGGTAACAGTAAATGTAATTGCTATTGTAAGAACCCATACAACTAATCCAGCTATTTTTAAATAACTTTTTAATATTTTTCTAAAGATATTTTCTAATCTGCTTGCTATCTTTCCTATCATTCTTACTGGATGAAATGGATTATTGGGGTCTCCTATTATTAAATCTAAAATAAAACCTATTGTTAATTGTATCATTACTTTTTCTCCATAATTTTATTTCTAATTTAGATTATTTATTGATGCTATTTTATAAGTATTATCTTCAGAAATATCTACTATTATTTCATAACCATACCCATTTTGGGGTTGCCACTCATAAAATTTCTTACTATCATCATATTTAATTTCTAAAATTATACCTATAGCTCCTCCATGAATAATACCTAAGGCTGTTTCTTTATTTTCTTTAACTAGATATTTCACAAGATTATCAAAAGCATCTTCAATTCTTTTTCTAAATTCTAATCTACTTTCTCCATTAGGACATTTTATTTTTTGAGTTTCATCACTTATCCATGACTGATACTCTTTCAAATTTTTTAGATCTTCATAAGACTTTAATTCGAAATCACCAAAATCATATTCTGAAAATTCTTCTATAACATCATATTTTATATTTGGATATATGATTTCTAAAGTAGAATTTGCTCTCTTTAATCCACTTGTAAAATAAAAATCGCATTTTGGATATATATTTATATCTCTTAACTTAAGTTCCTTTGTACCTAATTCACTTAAATCAATATCAGTTTTTCCACAATATAATTGTTTTTCATTACAATATGTCTTTCCATGTCTTATTAAATATATCTTTTTCTTCATAATTATCTCCTTAGTATCAAATCAGAATCCGTGCTCTATTTAAGTTTTTCTGGTATTCCAAAAAATATCCTATAAACTTCTTCCGAATATTTACTTAGAAACTGAAGTGATTGTCCACATTCTTCACGCCACATCCTGTCTTCTTTTTTCATAGGAACAATTCCACTATTTATTTCATCACAAATAATTATTTTATCTTTTAAATTATCTATTTTATTTTTTAATAGTTCTAATGTACTAATATTATTTTTTATGCAGTGCTTCACAAATATGTGAAAACCACATATAACTTTTTTATTTGTATCAATAAAGCCTATATTTTCTTCCTTACAAAAAAGTATTTCCTCATCTTTTATCTTATATTTTTCTTTACAAAAATTAAGTTTTCCATTATATGATCCACCAAATATTAAAATCATATTTCCTCCAAATTATATAATTCCTAACGTTACTATTCCTATAACTTCACCAATAACTAAAGCAAATCCCGCAACATCTCCTGATACCCCTCCAAACTCTTTAATACATTTTCTAACACTTAAAGTAACTCCAATACTCATAGTTATTGGAATAATTATTGATTGTAAGTCATTATTCAGACAAATAATCAATGTGCATAATATTATTGAAACTACCATTATAATTATATCTATCTTATTAGTTCCTTTTTTAAAATAAGTTCCAAGTGAACTTTCTTTAATTGTAATCTTACTTAATAAGAAATAACCTGCCAAACTTCTACTTATTACTGGTATCAAAATTAATGCACAAATTATATTTAAATTTATACTTATATTTTTTTCTAAAAAAGAATATACTCCAGCAAACTGCATAAAAAATAGAATTATCAAGCATATTACTGCAAATGCTCCAATTCTTGAATCTTTTAATATTCTAAGCTTTTCTTCTTTTGCTCTTCTTGATAAAATAGCATCACACACATCACAATATCCATCTAAATGCAGCATTCCGCTTATTATAAAAGGTGCAATCATTATTACTACACTTTTAATTATAAGTGGGCTTTTTATATAGCTCATAGTTATATAAATAAGACTCCATATAATTCCTACAATCAAACCAATTATAGGATAAAACTTCATCATATTTTTGCTACTTTCATCATCCCATTCAATATATGGTGTAGGTATTATTGTAAACATGCTTAATGCCATTATAAAACTCCTGTATATTTTTTTCATTAAATTATGTTCCCCCATATTTTTGTCCTTATATATGAAATTCTAATAAACTTTTCTCATATAAATTTATCGTATTCATTAATATTAATGATTAAACTTAATTAAAAATCACATATTAATCGCTCTTTTTATGATATTTTACATTTCCAAATACACACTCAATTACATTTTCACATAGCCTTGCCAAATGTCTATTTATAATTCCAAGTTCTTTTTTATAAATCTCTGTTATATCATCATATTCCATAGAATCATTGAATATAAAATCTGATACTATTATTACATTTTCTGCTTTATTCATAATGAGATCAAGCGATGTAATTATCCTAATGGATGGATCATAGATTATTTTATTTCCTACAAACATTTCATTAGTTAAAAGAGATGTTATGCTATCTATAAGCACTGTATCATGCTCTTTTATTTCATTTATTATCTCATATAAATTTTTCTGCTTTTCTATTGTTATAAAATCTAATCCTTCTCTGCTTTTTATATGTTTTTTTATTCTTTCTTCATCTTCTTTATCAAAAGGCTTCATCGTAGCTATATATATAACTTTATCATTATTAAGTTTCAAAGCTATATCTTCACTTATTTGAGATTTTCCACTTTTTGAGCCACCAATAATTAAATAATTCATAATGAATCAAATCCTATCCTATATTTAATAACTTAATTAGGTACCAAAAATATATCAGAATACTTATTTGCTATTTTTCGATTCCCACTCTCGATCCTATTCCCTTTTCATATGGATGCTTAACAGCTTTAATTTCTGAAACATAATCTGCAATTTCAACTAATCTTTCATTTGGATCTCTACCTGTTAAAACAACCTCTAAAGTTTTAGGTTTATTTTTTAGAAATTCTACTACTTCATCTAACGAAATTAATTCCAAATTAGTTGATGCAATTATTTCATCCATTATAAGTAAATCAAAATTTTCATCTATTGCTTTTTTAGTTACTAACTTAAATCTTTTTTCATGTTCTTTTCTCGTTATTAATTGTTCTTCTGGACTCATAAATTTGAAGAATTTCTTTACCGGTTCTCCCTTTACTAATATTATATTTTTATCAAGCTTTTCTAAAGAATTTAATTCTCCACTTTCATTATCCTTTAAAAATTGAGTTAATAAAACTTTTTTATCTCTTCCTGCTGCACGAATAGCAAGCCCCATTGATGCTGTTGTCTTTCCTTTTCCATCTCCACAATATATATGAATCAAACCAAGTTCCATAAAAAATTCATTCCTTTCGTCTTACTATATAATCAACTAATAAATATTATGTGCTTATTTTTTAACAAATATTTATTAGTTCGCTATGTTAAGTTGATTGTTAGAATACAAACTATTATTAACATTTATTTAAAACCTAATTTTTATTCTTTAATTCATCAAGGTAGCTATCATCTATTTTTGCTTCTTCAAATGTAGCCATATTATTCATAACTGCACATGCTGTATCAATAATAGAAAACGCTATTGGACATCCACTACCTTCTCCAAGTCCCATATTTAACTCTAAAATAGGACTTAAATTTAGTTCCTTCATTCCCACAAGAAATCCTATCTCCTTTGAGCAATGTGAGGTGAACATATAATCTCTACATTTATTATTAAGTCTATAAGCTATTAATGCAGCAACAACTGATATAAATCCATCAATTACAACAGGTATTTTATAAATAGCAGCACCTAAAAATACACCTGCCATTGCTGCTATATCAAAACCTCCAACCTTCGCTAAAACGTCTATTGGATCTTCTCTATTAGGTTTATTTATTTGTATTGCTTTTTTCACTACATTAATCTTTCTTAAAAAGCCTTCATCTGTAAGTCCTGCCCCACGTCCTACAACATCTTCTATATTTGCTCCAGTTAATGCTGATAAAACTGCACTGCTTGTAGATGTATTTCCCACACCCATTTCTCCAGCACCAATAATTTCATATCCTTCTTCTTTGGCTTCACCTACTGCTTCTATTCCTATTAAGATTCCATGCACAGCTTCTTCATATGTCATAGCACTCCCTTTAGCTATATTATCTGTAGATTTTCTTATCTTTTTATTTATAACATCTGGATGCTTAAAATCACAATTTATTCCTACATCTATAACCTTCAAATCTGTATTATTTGCCTTTGCAATTACTGCTACCCCTGTTAACCCTTTAGTAAAATTTATAGTTTGTGCAAGTGTTACAGACTGTGGTGAAGAAGCTACACCTTCTTCAATTACACCATTATCAGAGCACATTATTATAACTAGCTTTTTATTTATTGTATTTTTTATCTTTCCAGTTATACCTGCTAATTTTATTGCCATATCTTCTAGTTTTCCTAAACTGTTTAATGGTTTTGCTAGAGATACTATTCTTTTTTCAGCTTCAATAATTACTTCTTTGTCTATGTCTTTTATTTCATTAATCATTTTCTCTAATTTTATTAATTCATCCTTCATTTTATCCCCCCTAAAATATGAAACCACCTAAAAGGTGGTCATACAATACTATATGTAAATTATAGAAAACTCTTTTCAAAATTGCTATCAATAAAGTCTCCAACTAACATTTGTGCACATTTAGTAATATTAGCATCCTTAACCTTTTGTGCAATATCATCTAAAGTTCCAATTAATATTCTTTCATCTGGCCATGTAGCTCTCTCAACTACAGCCACAGGAACATTCTTTTTATACCCTTTTCTTAATTTTTCAACAACTTTATCAATCATAGAAATTGATAATAAAATAGCCATTGATGCCCCTGCAGAAGCTAAAACTTCTAAATCTTCAGTTTCTGGAACAGTCGTTCTTCCTTCTACTCTTGTAAGTATAATGGTCTGAGTGACTCCTGGAAGTGTAAATTCTCTATTTATTGCAGCAGCCGCTCCTGTAAATGAACTAACTCCTGGAACAACTTCATAAGATATGCTCACTCTATCAAGTTCTACCATTTGCTCTCTTATATCTCCATATATGGAAGGATCACCAGTATGTAACCTTACTACTAATTTTCCCATTTGTTCTTCCATAGTCATAATTTCCATAACATCTTCTAAAGTCATATTAGCTGAATTATAAACTTGAACATCTGGTCTGCAATATTCTAAATGTTCTTCTGAAACTAAAGAACCAGCGTATATTACAACATCAGCTCTTTCAAGTAAATCTCTTCCTTTCACAGTGATTAAATCTGCTGATCCTGGACCTGCACCTATAAAATAAATCATTTTTAACACCCTTTCTTCTCAAT
>SVCF01000005.1:150384-161101 GCA_015058475.1 Clostridium butyricum
TTTCACAGTGATTAAATCTGCTGATCCTGGACCTGCACCTATAAAATAAATCATTTTTAACACCCTTTCTTCTCAATTATCCTTTAAAACTAAAAAACTTTCTTATTCTAAAAATATAGTATATTTAAAACTTTTGCCCTCTTTTCCTTAACTATACATTTTTAACTTTTAATTATCTATCTACTTACTATTATTAATGGTATATAATCTCTAACTTTAAGTATTTATTCTCCATTAGTAGATACTATGTCCTCCTCTACTTGCATAAACATAGTTAACCCCATTTTCTTCATAGTGTATTTAAAACTTCTTCTTCATTCTGATAAACTTTCATTACTACTGTAAACTTCTCATTCTAAATTATAGTTAACATTCTTATATACTATACTATGCAAACTAAAAAAATCCCAAATTACCTATTGACAGATAATAAGGGATATTATAACAGAAATAAGAATGTATATATATTCATTCTTCATTTGCTATTATCCTTCCCACCGAAAGCAATAGTAATTTTTATCAAGGCAGGTCTCCTGACTCTGGTATCTTCCTTAAAGTTCTTCCTTCCCAAGATTAAATCTCAGTGGATTAATAGAACTTAGTCCTCCATTACAGTAGCGGGGGCTGTAGCAGATTTTCACTGCTTTCCCTTTTAATTTAATTACTAAAATATAATTAAAACCTTAAAATCATTATTTATAAATTATAGATTACAACTCAATTTTATTCAATAAAAATATTGTTTTTCTATTTATGTTAACTTTTGTACTATAAAGATAATTGCAGATAAAATAATCAGTATTGTAATTATAATGCTATAGAATTTTCCTAATAAATTCCCTAAATCTGTTGCTTTAATCTTTATGTCTTCTACTTTTGTTTTTGTAACTAATTTTTCATCCTTCTTATATAAGTCTACTATTATTGTCTTATTAGTATTTTTTATAAGCTTATCATATACCACTATTTCCTCTTGTTCCCCATAAGATAAAATAAGTTTTGCCTCCGTATCTAAATTATGTGTAACAAGTATCCTAGTTTCTTGACTCTTAGGATATATTTTTGTTATTTTGAGTGGACTTTTTTCAATTCCTGTATAAAAAAACTTTAGGTCTGTTAAAATCTCATCTGAAGAATTTTTAACAACTAACCGTGGATTAATACTATATATATCAGATAAATTCATAGTTTTTCATCCTCTCACTATTTTTGCGAATTTTTCACAAATTCAACTACACTTTCCATATTTTTATTATGTCCAGAATTATTTATTTGTTCATCTAAGGATTCATTATTTTTAAATTTCTTATCCTCTTGGAAGTATATACTTGCAACTTCTATTTCTTTTGTAAAATCTTCATAACTTATAAACTTACCTATTATTAATATATCTTTTAAATTATCTCCATTCAAATCCATAAAAGCTACACAATTAACTTCTTTAAATCTACCCTTGCTATTACCATAAAACTCTGGCAATTTGTATAATATATTTTCATTTCTATCTGCAATATAAAAGACAGCAATTTCACTTGAATCTTCTCTTTTTAATCCAGAGATAAATTTTATATCACCATAATTATCAATTTTAGTATCAAATGATTGATTTTCCTGAACCAATAATCCACCATCTTTAAGATCATTTAATGTTCTTTTTACTTCAGTTGTATCTTTAATTAAGGTGAATGTTCCTTCACCAATCCCCCAAAGATTATTTTCACTGCTCTTTTCACTATATTTAATATTTAGAACTATAGAGTTTTCTTTAAATTCTATTTCTATGTTACCACTATGTTCCCAACCATCTTCATCAAAGTCATAAGATAATTTATTATTTTCTATTTGACCATGTATGTCCACCTGTGCAATATGACTTAAATTTTCTGTTGCTGAGCATATACTCCCCTTAGCATACCCTTCACTATCCACTTCTAATTGAACAGATGTACCATATTTAAAATCTTGAATTAAAAGTTCCTCTTTAACCCAATTTCCACTATATACTGAATAATCAAATCCTTTATTTTCATTCACTTTATTATCTATATCCTCATTTTTTGTTTCTTCTGCTACAGCATTATTTTTATTCTGAACTTTTTTATTTTCTTCTTTATTACAGCCTACAATTGAAAAGCATAATGCAAATGTAAGTATAAAAATATATAATTTTTTCATAATTCCACCTCATCAATTTATTATCTTTATTTATAAATTATACCATCTAATAAATGATAAAAAAATCATAATATATAATATAAAAACCAGTAGAGTACTTATTTACTACTGGTAATTTATATTTTACTATTCTTTTTTTGTACTTTGTTTTACTAACTGATTAGCATAAACAGTGGCTCCTGTAACTAATATACCTTGTATAATAGAGTCAACTGAAACCCCTAAAATTCCAATAGCTCCAGCAACTCCAAATACTAATAATGTAATAGGAATATACTTATGCGGTATTTTTTGAGTACTCTTTAATATCATTCCTAAAATATATAATGCTGGTATTAAAATCAAAGCTTTTTCCATTATATAATTTGCAAACTCCATTTCTACTCCCCCTTTTATAGGTTATAATATATTCTATTATCCTTTTTACATAAATATAATCTGTAAATTATTTAAAATAATTAGTTTAGCCAATTATGTTAATTAAATCACTATCATTTTTATATAAATTTGCTATTTATAATATAATTAATAAGATAATACTGAATTAACTTTCTGAAAATACATATGATGTATTGAAAGACTTGCTGCTATTCAAGAATTATTATAAATTTTAACCTTATTATTTTTATTTACAGTTCCAAGTACATAAAGCAATGGATAAAAATGTTCTGGTGTTGGAACAGAATATTCTGCACATTTTCCAAAATCTCTATAATTAATAGCACTCTCAAAATCCGCCTTTTCTATACTTTCTTTACTCTCTCTATCAAACTCTTCCGCCCAGTCATAACCTCCATTTACAGAAAAATCTACGCGCCTAAGATTATGTACAACATTGCCACTTCCTAAAATAAAAACATTTTCTTTTCTATCTAATCCCTCTTTTCTTAATTTTAAAAATAATTCCATCTAACTTTTCTATTTAAGGCTTAATTATTTCTTAATCTACATTTACTTACATAATTAAGGGAGTTCCGCAACTTAATAAAACAGCTTGACCCTAGTCATTATTCATATATACTCTTTTATACCATGAAAATACCATTCCTTTATCAATTAGTATTGCTACTTATATTCCTATAGCTTTTTTCATATATTCTCTGCCCCTTAATTTTATTTTATATTTCATAGTATATCACTTTAATTTAAATTTTATCTTTAGATATCCAAATATATGCTCAACACACATATCTTTGAGCCAGTCTGCACCCTTTCTTCATGTTACAACCACTACTTTATTTGCTAAAATTATTTCTTCTTTTGTCTTTGTTAATGAATCACGTACATTAACTCGATAGAAAGATTTCACCCTTATTGCAGAATTTATATAATTGAATATTAATTTGTATTTATTTTTTATTGTTCTGTTTTTTAATTTATCTCATCTCATTTAATAATAAAAAACACTATAAAATCAAAAAAATAATAATTTTAAGTATTAAACACGAATATTATCCTTCTTTTAATCTAATTTTACTTTCCATATATTTTATATTTTCATAATTAGTGATTTACATTATCATTTATACGTGTAATAATTAAAATTGTAGTAGAAATAATATAAAAATAATAATTTGTCTAAGGAGAAATAATATGTCAGTATATAACATTACATATTTTATAAATGATACTAATGGTTGCGGTTGTGAAGATCATGAACATTCACATACTCATGATGATTCTTGTAATTGTGGACACGATCACTCACATGATAATAAAGAAAATTCATGTGACTGTGGACATGACCATAACCACCATAATGAAGAAAGCTCATGTGGTTGTGGACATGATCACGAACACAATCATGTTGAAGAAGAAGTTGATAGTGAATTAAAAATAAGAGCTAAGATAAGATCTTTTGGGGCATGGGCTCAAATAATGCCAGAATCATTTGTGGTAAAAAGTGATTTAACTGCAAAAGAAATGTACAATGAACTTGAAAGTGTCAGCAATGCTGGTGATATCTTACTAGTAACAAAAATTGATACAACTGATGTTGCTTATTCAAATGAAGCTTTATTAGAGTGGTTAAATAAATAAGAAAATGAGGATATACTTAAACTTATGTATATCCTCATTCTTAATAAATATCTCATATTTTATTGACAAATACTTTTTCTATATTAAATAAATTCGTCAATGTTTAAAAATATTCTATTCTAACCTAGCTCATATCATAGTCTTGTAATATTAGTTTGTTCTAAATCAGAATCTATTGCTATTAATTTCCTATCTTAAATTCCTAAATTATTAGGATTATGTTCTAATATATTAATGTATAACGTTCAATATTATATTAATGAATATTATTTAAAAGAATTATTTGACACTTAATGAAAATAAGAGTATAATTGTAAATGTTGTAAGGCCCATTGGTCAAGCGGTCAAGACGCCACCCTCTCACGGTGGAATCAGGAGTTCGATTCTCCTATGGGTCACCATTATAGAAAACATGAGCATTTACGGTTGTAAATTGCTTATGTTTTTTTATTTTTTACACCATTTTTACACCATAGTTTTAGATAGAAATTTTATTATAAATCTAGTAATATTGAGAGTTTAAGCTTGTATTCAAAAAGTATGTACTTTTTCTATTATGTACATACTTTTTTATAAATCTATTATCTATATTAGTTTGTTATTTCTAAATCCACTATCAATTTTTATTTTATCTGCTATAAAACAATTCCAGATACTTTTCAAAGAATTCTATAAGTCTTTTTATTACAAAATCCCTATAACAAAATAGAAAAATCCTACTAATTTTTAAATTCATGCAACAATTCATACATCTTTTCTTAGTTTTATATATAATTTATTTTTAAATAAATTCTCTAAATGAAAGTCTAATAGATCATAATTTAATTACTTCAAAAATATTATCACTCCTACAAAATAATTTTCTAATATCACTCTCTATTGTCTGTGGTGCTTGAACTCAAATGCAATTTTCTGTGAAATATTCACTCCATTAACATTAAATTTAAGTAAAGAGCTATATAAGGCTCTCCCAGAAGATACTACTGGAGAAAAAATAAGAAAGCAGCGTTTATTACATGGACTTGAAAAAGAAAAGTTTTGCGAAATGATTAGTACCGAAGAAAAAAGTCTTGAATTTTGGGAATCGAATAAAATTATTCCTGTTCCTAAATCTATAAAAAAATATGTGATTTATTTAATTTATCATTAGATTACTTCGGTGAATATTACTCACTGTATTATAATCATCCTGAAAATTTATTTTTAAAATGGAAAAGTAGAAATTGCTATAGTTATAAAAAATGCGTAAGTATTTTAGAATGTTCTGAATCTACACTTATTAATTTTGTTAATGGAAAATATGAGATGTATTTGAAGATGAATAAAGTAGGAATCTTTTAATTGATTCCTACTTTATTGTATTATTTAGATTTTCATGGTGGAGCCGACTCATAACCAACCACCACACTAAAAAACTTTTATAAAGATATTAATACTATATTGCTCTAAATCTCTAAAGATTCACTATAATCTCACCTAATAAGTCATATATACTATATATAGAATCACCTTCTATAATAAACATAATTTCTTTTTAAAGGAGATCTCCCATGAACTACACACAAATAGAATCACTAGTCCAATCCTCAAGACAAGGTAATCACACTTCAAAAGAACTCTTAGCGGAAGCATTCAAGCCATT
This sequence comes from Clostridium butyricum, assembly GCA_015058475.1. GTDB lineage: Bacteria > Bacillota > Clostridia > Clostridiales > Clostridiaceae > Clostridium > Clostridium butyricum_B. The sequence continues at coordinate 156,242 of SVCF01000005.1, forward strand.
TATCTTAAGTATTTCAAAACGTACTTTTATTAATGGATATGATTTTTATGATGTCCAAAGTGAGTGTTATAAAATTTTATTTAACTGTGTGTCCTTATACAAACCTGAAACTAATAAATTTGTTGCTTACACTACAAGCGGAATTAAGAAAAGCCTTAATGATCTTATAAAGAAAAGTAAAAACAGAAGTCATGCAGAAGGACATGAAGCATTAATTTTATGTGGTTATTTAGAACATCTTCTTCCTTCTGAAATTCCTACTACAGAAGAAGTTCTTTGTGAAAAAGCTGATTATGAAATAGTAATCTCTGCACTTAATAAGCTCCCATCAAAAGAAAAAGATCTCATAACTTATGTATTTCTAGATAATAATACTGTAAGAGCATATGCTACACTTCATAATATTAATTACTCTACTGCTATTTTTATTAAGAATAATGCTCTTAAGATTTTGTTTGATGAAATTAAGATGTTAAATGAATAGAGCCTACAAGATATTGTTGTAGAATATCCTGTAGGTTCTTTGTTTATATAAAAGTACTTTTACCTATTAAAAACAACTCAGCTTCAGCCTTTCTTCTTTTGATTAATCCTTCCAGTACTTCTCCAGAAGAAGATTTAACATATCTCAAAAAGTTTTCAGTAATTATGTCTTTATCTTTTATGCCTTTTGTTATATTATACCATAAAGTTGATTGTTCCAAAGCGTTTATACCACAATTAAATGTAAATGAAATTAAAGCTTCATATTCATATTTATTTAATTTAACCTTATATTTACTACATAAAGTATCTACACCTTTAACATAAATTAATATATCTTTTTTAAATTCTTCATAAGCTCTTTCTTTAGTTATAGTACCTAAACTTGTAACTTCTTTTCTTGTGCATCCAATACCAATAGTTAATATACCACTTGAACAATAATAAGCATTTAATAGACAGCCCTCAAAGTATGCAATAAAATCACACAATTCATCTGAGATAATTTCATTATCTTCATTTAGATTGTGAATTTCCTTTACTTCTTCAAGCCATACTCCATCCTTACCAAACTTATGATATTTATCTTTTATTTTTAATATTCCATCACAATACATAGCTCCAAGAGTATTTTCATTAATATCCTCAAAGAAATACCACTTATCATTTAATTTCAGCCATCCAGCACATATTTCTCCTTCATAAAAAGTTTTATCATTATTTACTGTTTCTTCTGGAAATGCATAATACCAGTTATTATCCTTTGTAGTCTGAAACCAACCTTTAACCATATGACCATCTTTCTCTAAGTAATAATATCTGCCTTTGCTTTTAATCCATTGAGTAATTAATTTTTTATTATCTTCATAGTAATACCATTGATCATCTTCTTTAATCCATCCATTTTTAATATTCGTTGAACTTTTAGCCTCACTCATATCTATACCACATTATATATCAAATACTTTAACTGTATTTTCAGTATCTTCAATATAATTTGCTTCCAACATATCAATTCCATCACATATAAATAATAAAGGACATTTATCACATATTGTTAGTTCATCTTGAAGTAATGAGCAATATGCTGCACTTTCTTTAGCTGAATTCTTTACTGCTAAACATAAAGCCTTTCTGTCAATTACCTCTTCATTTTCAATTTTCATTGTAAATTTTTCTTTAATCATAAAATATCCACCTTTCAAAATAAATTTATTCAGCAAATATGTATGATTTCAAAATAATAATTGCATCAAATTAAACATGTTTTCTTTAATAAAATCTATGAAAGGCGCAATAAATAAGTAAATTCTTAAATTCTAAAATGGTAAAGTTCTAAAATTCTTTTATGGATAAATTCTAAAATTTTAATATTTTTAAGAATTTTAGAATATTAGAATTTTACAATTTGCACTTTTAAATCATATATATTCATTGCGATGTGAAATAAAAATATAGCTTACAGAATACAAGTTTCATATTTTTATAAATGAAATTATATTTGAAAGGAAATTAAAAATGGGAAGAAAGAAAAATGATGAGATACCAAAAAGTGATTTCAAAGTTAAAGAATCACAAGATCTTTTATCTTTTGATAGTGATGTAGATCTTGGCTAATGAACTTAAAAGCATTCATCCTGATATTAATGTATGTGTAAGTACTATCGTAGATAGAGCTCTTGAACATTATTATAAATACATTACTGAAGAGGGTGGTACACAATAATTCTTTAATTTCTGTAATCATCCATAAGAAGTCATATATATTAGATAGCATAAATAAATTTATTAGCTGCTTGCATACCACTTTTTTAAGTTCCGTATTGCAGCATAGCTGCTCTTTGCATATAATGCTTGGCGAGATACGAGCCTAGCAGTATAGCTCATCTTCATCTCCTAATGAAGATGTCTCCTTAAGAATAAATCCTATATAATAAACTACATCTATTTACAATTAAATATAAAATCTATTGAAGGAGGTGAGACAATATAGAGGTTAATGATTTAATAGGACTTATAAGTAATGTTGGATTTCCTGTTGCAATTAGTGCGTATTTGCTAATCAGACTAGAAAAACAGATGAGAAACCTTTCAAGTTCAATTAATAAATTAAATACCATTATTTCTACTAAACTAGGTGTAGTTATTGATACTGGTGATACTGGTGATTCTGATAATGTTGCATAAGGAAAAGCACTAAAATTTTTATATTGTTTGGTGCTTTTTATCTTCAATTTTTATAATTACAATACTACATCTCTTAAAAGTATTATGCACTATCCAATATATTTTTTATATAATCTTCAAATCCTATAGAATCAACAAAATCAGTTCCAAGATAAACTTCTTCTACCAATCTAATAGTCCTTATATTACTGTTTAAAATCGGTTTATAATTTCTCTTATTTCAATACATTTTTATTTTTTCACAATATCTGTTAATATTGATATTTATTGTTAATTTGATATAATTTAAATTAAATATACTTATTAAAATTTTTAAATAAGGTGGTGTATAGTAATGAATTGTCCTCATTGTGAAAGTGAAAATATTGAAGAAAGTATATCTATCGGACAATCAGCTGAAACTGGAAACATTGGTCCAAATTACAAAAAAGCTTTTCTAGTAGGTTCTGTTCAAATGTATTGTGATTTATGTCTAGATTGTGGAGAAATAACACGTTTTTATATCAAAGAAGATACTAATAAAAAATGGTGTAAAAGTCCTGGTTCATTATTCTCTAAATAACCTATTATCTGATTTGGAAATATCACATTAAAAAATAATGTGATATTTTATTATAACTAATTATCCAACTCGCTTCTAATCTATGTTAATTTAGATTTTTAAGTATATAAACTAATCCTTCTCTAGCTTCAAATACATACCTGTAATTACCTAATTATAATGCTTTAACAACTTCCGATATTTCTATATCCTTTTCACATTTTACGAAATATTTTAAATAAAAAAATACCGCAAATCTATTTTTTCTTATAAATAGTGCGATATTATTATTTATTTTTATTTGAACATCTTCAACCACATAAATTTTTTCTTATCAAGCTCATTGCTTTATCTAATGAAATTTTTAGTTCTCTATAAGAATTAGATTCCAATCTTAACAATGGTTTTTCCCAATCATAGTTTTTAATTACAAATACAATAAAGCATTTAATTCCTGAATACCACCCTACATCAAGAACAATGTTATTCTCAAATTCAACTTGTAACATATCCTCTGTCAAATTGTTATTATTCTCATTTATTTCATCTTCAATAGAAATATCATAATCATTAAAAGTTACAATACCAGGACTAAAATCATATTCTTTAAACAAAATATTTCCTCCTAGTAATCTTAAATTTATTATTCTTATGAATAGCTTAATTTATTATAACACGATAAAAGAAGAGAATTCCTCTCTTTTATTGTATTTGTATTCATTTTTTATGCATTAGCCTACAAACTTAATTTTTATTAATTGAGAATATATCAGAGCATGTCCAAAATACCATATCTATGAGTTTAATCCTGGCTATGATTATATATACGGACTAATAGTACAAGCTCTTCGTGTTTTTGAAGCAACTGTTTAAGCTACATATAAAATAAATCATGTCAAGGGGTGAGTGTCGAATCCCCTTTACTTGAGTTATTTTATACTGGTATAATTACTTCCTTCAAAACTAATGTTTAATCTATTAAATTATCTTATAAGTTATTTTTAACAGTTATGAAATAAAAAACATTACAAATCCATTTCTTAATAGTATGTGTGTCATTTATTTTTATTAAAATATAGTTCTGTTAAAAATCCCATGCCAGAAAGAATAGCAATTATTGAACCTGATAAGTTCATACTCTCCACACTTCCTATATTCCAAGTAGAACTCTTTAATATTACTAAGATTCCTATAAGAAATAATATTCCCCATAGTGATAAAACTATTTTCTTTTTCATATTCATCCTCCATCATATTAAATAGTATGTCAGTATCATCAATTATAGCTTTAATACTTAAGAGTTTTTCCTTATATATATTTTTAATGCTTTAATCAATAAAATAAGTGCATATAATACTACTCCCCAAAAACTTACAATAATTATAGGCATAATTCTAATAAGTATGCTAGTTCCATTACTTAAATCCATATCATCCCTCTTTTCATATTAAATATATTGTCTTAACACTCGTATTATAACATATTTGGAAATATATTCTATGTAGTTTTCTAAGATCACTCCTATTAATTACTTCACGCTTTCTGGATGTTACATATATCTTGGGTACATCCTTGGATATGCTTTGTCTACCTGTACTTATCTATAAAGTACTTACGGAATAAATTTTATGGCTACTGGTGAAAGTCA
>SVCF01000033.1 GCA_015058475.1 Clostridium butyricum
TATAAGAATATAAGAATATAAGAATATAAGAATATAAGAATATAAGAATATAAGAATATAAGAATATAAGAATATAACCATTTTATTTGAGTTCATAAGTATTTTAAAGTATTAATTTAAGAATTTATGTTATAATTTTAATAATTGTCTTCTTAAAATTATTTGCATATTCAAATTTTATATAAATTATCACAAAATTTTACTTAATCAACTATGTCATATATATTCTCTTTTAATAGAATTCTATGATATAATAAACAACATGAGTATCGAAATAGCTTCTTCTAATGTATAATTTAGAGTTCATAATTAAATATATTATTGTGTGCTATAAATTGTGCATTAAAGAGCATAAATTAAATAAATTATTAGAAATGAGGTAGAATTAGATTGATAACTGTATCAAACGTTAGTCTAAGATTTGGTGGACGTAAACTTTTTGAAGATGTAAACATAAAATTTACTCCCGGAAATTGTTATGGAGTTATTGGAGCTAATGGTGCTGGAAAAAGTACATTCCTAAAAATATTAGCTGGCGATATAGAACCTAATACTGGAGAAGTAATAATTGATGCTAATACAAGAATGTCAGTATTACAACAAGATCACTACAAATATGATGAATATCAAGTTTTAGAAACTGTAATAATGGGAAATGAAAGATTATATCAAATCATGAAAGAAAAAGATGAGATATATGCAAAACCTGATTTTTCTGATGAAGATGGAATTAGAGCATCTGAATTAGAAGGTGAATTTGCTGAACTTAATGGTTGGGAGGCAGAATCAGAAGCATCAACAATTTTACAAGGTTTAGGGATTGGAACCGAATATCACTTCAGAAACGTATCAGAATTAACTGAAGCTGAGAAGGTTAAGGTACTTTTAGCTCAAGCGCTATTCGGTAACCCTGGAATATTAATCCTAGACGAACCTACTAACGGTCTTGACTTAAAGGCTGTAAACTGGCTTGAGGACTTCTTAGGCAATTTTGATGGAACTGTTATAGTTGTATCCCATGATAGACATTTCTTAAACTCAGTTTGTACTCAAATGGCTGATGTTGATTTTGGAAAGATTAAGCTATATGTTGGTAACTACGATTTCTGGTATGAATCTAGCCAATTAGCTCTTCAAATGTCTAAAGACCAAAATAAGAAAAAAGAAGAAAAAATCAAAGAACTTCAGGACTTTATCGCAAGATTCAGCGCTAATGCATCTAAATCTAAGCAAGCAACTTCAAGAAAGAAGCTATTAGATAAGATTACTCTAGATGATATCCAACCTTCAAGCAGAAGATATCCTTTCGTAGGATTCAAGCCTGAAAGAGAAGTTGGTAATGATATATTAGCAGTTAAGGATTTATCTAAAACTATTGATGGAGTTAAGGTTTTAGATAATGTTAATTTCATGATTAATAAAGGTGATAAAATTGCTCTTATAGGTAATGAAATTGCCGTAACTACATTATTTAAGATACTAGCTGGTGAAATGGAACCAGATAGTGGTGAATATAAGTGGGGAATAACTATTACAACTGCATATTTCCCAACTGACAATACTAAATATTTTGAAAATTGTAATTTATCGTTAGTAGATTGGTTAAGACAATATTCTGAAGAAAAATCTGAAAGTTATATAAGAGGATTCTTAGGAAGAATGTTATTCTCCGGAGAAGAAGCTTTAAAAGAAGCTAGCGTATTATCAGGAGGAGAAAAGGTTAGATGTATGTTATCTAAAATGATGCTTTCTAATGCGAATGTATTAATGTTAGATCAACCTACTAACCATCTTGATCTTGAATCAATTACTGCTGTAAATAATGGTTTAAAAGATTATAGTAGTAATTTAATATTTGCATCACATGACCATCAATTTGTTCAAACTATTGCAAATAGAATTATAGATATCAAAGATGATGGTTCTATAGTTGATAGAGCTATGACATTTGATGAATACTTAGAGTTTTCAAATAAATAAAACATACATAAAAAGACCTGTTAACTTTAATTAACAGGTCTTTTGACTATTTTTTATATTTTAAATGCAATAATTCATGTGCTCTTCCATGTCCTGGAGTTCCCATGTAGTCATTATACATTTTTAATAGAGCTGCATTTTTATGAGATTTTCTCTTAGAATAGTTTTTATCTTGGTTATATAAAACAGATGCTCTAACAGTTCTAATCTCAACTTTATCTTTTTCTTTAGCATTTACATGTGGTTGACCACCACCATTTACGCATCCTCCTGGACAAGACATTACTTCAATAAAATGATATTTCTTTTCTTCTAATCTTCCACTATTAATAAATTCTGCTAAATTTGCGGAGCCATTAATAACTGCAATATTATAGTTTTCACCACCAATTTCCACAGTAGCTTCCTTAATTCCTTCAATACCTCTAACTTGAGTATATTCAATATTCTCTAAATCTTTGTCTTCCACAAAGTCTTTAGCAGTTCTAAGTGCTGCTTCCATAACTCCACCAGTTGCTCCAAAGATAACACCTGCACCAGTATATTCACCCATAGCTGGATCTGCTTTTTCATCTTCTAGGTCAGCAAATTTTATCTTAGCATCTTTTATCATCTTAGCTAATTCTCTTGTAGTAAGTACAGCATCTACTTGTTTTAATCCATCAACAAACATTTCATCTCTGTCAGCTTCAAATTTCTTAGCCGTACATGGCATTATTGTTACAGTAAATATATTTTCTTTCTTTATTCCTGATATTTCTGGATAGTAGGTCTTTGTTGCTGTTCCAAAAATTTGTTGTGGTGACTTAGCTGATGATAAATTATCTAATAGTTCTGGATAATAATTTTCAACTTGTCTAACCCAAGCTGGACAACATGAAGTAAACATCGGGAATGGCCCATTGTTCTTAACTCTTTCAATAAACTCTGTTGCTTCTTCCATTATTGTCATATCTGCACCAAAGTTAATATCAAATATTTTATCAAAACCTAATGCTCTTAATGATGCATATAATTTGCCTGTTACATCCACACCATATCCCATTTTAAATAGTTCTCCCATGGCAGCTCTTACAGCTGGTGCCATAGCAACAATAACATGCTTATCTGAATCTTCAAGTGCCTCTTTTACTCTATCTAAATGTGATTTTTCATTTAAAGCTCCAACTGGACATGCTACTACACATTGTCCACATAATAAACAATTTGTTTCATCGAAGCATTTGCCTTCTGATGCTTGAACTTTTCTCTCTTGGCCTTTTCCGGCTATTTCTATCATACTTGTTCCACTCTTTGCTTTACAAGCAGCTACACATCTTCCACATAACACACATTTACTTCTATCAATTGTTATTGATTTACTTCTTTCATCAATGTATTCTGTTTTATCTTGGATAACTAATGGTACATTAGCTTTAGCCTTAGTTTTAATAACAAGTTTTAAAAATTCACAGTTTTCTCTTCTCGAACAAGGTCCACATTTAAATTCATGCTTGTCTAATAACATAGAAACTCTCATTTTAACTCTTTCTTGTACCTTTTCTGAATTTGTATGTACTACCATCCCATCTTCAGCTTTAGTTATACATGCAAGCGATAAATTATTTTTACCTTCTATTTCTACAGCACACACACCACACTTTCCTACATTCCCACATTCATTTAAATAACATAGTGTAGGTATATCAATACCATTCTCTAATGCTGCTTTTAGTACCGTTTTTCCTTCTTCAACTTGAATTTCTTTTTCATCAATTAGTAAATTAATCATGAATATATGCTCCTTTTATAATATTGTTATTTTTTTAACACACAAATAAAAACTCATCCTTGTTATTATTTTATCAAAATTCTATATAAAAATAAATATTTAATTTAACTTTTATTGTTAAGTTAATATTATAAAATTAGCATATTTAAGTTATAATACATATATATATAAAAAGAAATGGAGGATAATTGTCATATAAATATATATTTTTTGACATAAATAAATATGATTCAAATTTATAATAGGCAAACAAAGTCATACGAAGAAGAACAAGTAGTCGGTAAAAAATATATTGAATGGACTTATGAATCCTTAGTTGGTAAAAAATTAACTGAAATTATTTTAAAGAAAAAACTATTTTCTAAATTATATGGTCTATTTTGTGATACTAAGTTTAGCTCAAGTAAAATAAATTCTTTTATAAATGATTATAATATTGATATAAATTTATCATTAAAAAAAGCAAATGAGTTTTCTTCATTTAACGATTTCTTTGCACGTAAGTTAAATTCTAATGCTAGACCTATAAATTTTGATCCTGGTATATTGATATCACCAGGTGATGGAAGGCTTACTTGTTATACTGATATCTCTCTTGATAATCTTGTTCAAGTAAAAAATATAACTTATAGCTTAAAAAACTTAATAAATAATGATGAAATTGCTAGCAAATATGAAAATGGAGTTTGTTTAATACTTAGATTAGCACCCACTGATTATCATAGATTTCATTTTATTGATTCAGGGATTCCTACAAAAAGTCATTTTATTAATGGATTTTACTATTCTGTTAATCCAATAGCTTTAAAAAATATTCCGAATTTATTCTGTGAAAATAAAAGAGAGTGGTCACTCCTTAATTCTGATAATTTTGGTGAAGTTCTTATGATCGAAGTTGGTGCAACTTGCGTTGGCTCCATAATTCAAACCTATAAACCTAATATAAAAATTAATAAAGGTGATGAAAAAGGTTACTTTAAATTTGGAGGATCGACAACAATATTATTTTTCGAGAAAAATACTGTATGCATTGATGATGATATTCTACAACAGTCTAGTCTTGGATTCGAGAGTAAAGTTTCTTTTGGTGAAACTATTGGACACAAATATAATAATTAATAAAATTACATATAAAAAGTCAATCTCAGAAAAATTTTTCCTGAGATTGACTTTTTATGATTTTTAATTATGCCAATTTTTAATTTTATATAATTTAACTCTTATAGAACTTAGTTTTACAATTGTTTTTTTCCATTAATTATATTACTCAAATTTTTTTTAAATATATTTATATCAGGGTTAACAATAACTAAATGTATTCCCATTGCTTCAGCTCTTTCATAAACACACTTCTTACAAGGGGATTTCGTTGCTACTAATATTTTTTTAGTATTACTTCCTCCAATTCTTTTACTATATACTTCTAACTCATTTAATGCATTTTCATCATACTTCTCACTATCTTTGCATGATATACAAATAAGCACAGAATCTTTAACAGCTAAAATATCTAATTCATTTCTAATCTTTCCTTCTTGCTCTTTCCATAGAAATACTACACCGCTTTTTACTTCATCAATCTCTCTTATCTCATTTATAACTATATTAGTTAATACCTCTAGCCATGTTCCACTTTTAAAAATAAACCCCTTAATATACTTATTCAAAAAGATTACTTCTATCAAATCTTTATTTTCTGTATATTTTATAGATTTTAATCTATTTAAATATTCCAAACATAGTTTTAATAATCTAATTTCATCTAGTTTTAAACTCTTTAAGTTGATTATTATCTTATCTTCATTAAAAGAATCATGTACAAATACTTTAGAATCATATAGCACCTTTTTATACTTATACCAAAGTTCTAAATTTTCATATATCCTTTTTGTAATAAATACAACATCTTTATTGGTACTTAAATTAGTTGAATCCATAATAAGTTCTGATCCGCTTGTATTTAAAATATCTCCAATATAAAAATCACTAAATTCTTCATTTACTTTAGATATATTTTTTCCGAATCTATAAATTTCCTTACTTAATATATCTATATATACAATAATGCATTTTTTTAATATTGCTAAATTAAAAAGTATTAGGGAATTTATACGGCTTCCTCCAGTAACATTTATAATTAATTCTCCATCTATGTTATCTATTAAATTATTTATCTTATTGATATCTCCATTATCAGCCCTATAACTTTCAAATACTGTTTTTGAAAATGTAGTTTCATAATATTCTTTGCTTTGTTCATATAGCCTATAATTGTTTTCTTCTACAATGTAAATAACTTTACATGGCTTATATTTATCTATTGCCATTAAACTACCTTCATTATGTATATCAAATAAATTAATTAAAGTTCTATTTTTCATAAATTACACCATTTCTATAATTTTTTATAATTCAAAATTACTCATTATTAAAATATCCATTTCCTATAATGTTTATGTAATTTATATAATAAAAAAGACTTAACTATTAAAAGTTAAATCTATAAATTAATTAAAGGCCATTATTCATTATTTTATTTGGTTTAATGTTTAGATTATAATAATAGCTCAACCATGCAAGGCTGAGCTATTATTATAATTGGCAGAGCGTGAAGGAATCGAACCCTCAATGTACCGTCCGTAGCGGTAAGTTATATCCGTTTAACTAACGCTCCATATTTTCTATTAACAAAAATATATTATCATAAGCTACCATAATAATCAAGGATTATAGTAATCTTATAATAATATATTTATTTTTATAGATATATATCTGAAAATTCTATATCTAGTATTTCAACCTTCTTTGTAGATTTCATTTCTCTAGATTTAAATAAATTGTTCTGAATTTTTCTTATCGGAAACCTAAGAATAAACTCACAGCCTTTATTTTCTTCACTAATTAAATCTACAGTTCCATTATGAGCCTCTGTTAAATATTTCACTAAATCTAACCCTATTCCACTCCCTTTTTGTTCACTATCTCTATTTTTAGTTGATTGAATAAATCTATTAAATATGTTCTTTTGTTTGCTTAAAGGAATACCAATACCTTCATCTTTAATAGATATATTTATTTCATGATCTCCACTCCATACATTTATATAAATATTACTCTTTTCTGGAGAAAACTTTATTGAATTAGATATTAAATTTGTAATTATTCTATCTATTTCATCAGGGTCAACCCCCATTATACATTCTTCAATATTAGTATCAAATATCAATGATATATCTTTTTTCTTAGCATATTTGTCTATTAATTCTATGTTTCCTTCTATTAACGATATTATATCTATGTTAACTAAATTTAAATTATAATATTTTCTATATAATCTTGTTGTATCAATAAGATTATTTATTAATTTAAGCATTTTGTAACAATTTCTTTTTATTAAACTTAAATGATCATTACTTTTAATATCATCATAACATTGCATAGCACTTAAAATCACATTCAATGGTGATCTTAAATCATGAGAAATATTTAAAAAAAAGTCTTCTTGTATTTTTTTTTCATCTTGTAGGTTTAATATTTTTTCAATTAATTCTTGTTTATTTAAATTACTTAATTGCTGTTTATCAAGTATAACATCTCTATCTAACTTACTAATTTTCTCAATACTAGTTGAAATCATATCGCTCTTCCCCCGCCTGTAATTTATACTTATATTATATAATATACCATTTTTTACCATGAAAATCAACTAATATTTTATTTAAATATTTTTTTCATTTAATATTGATGTTTAATCCGTAGAATATTGTATTTTTATCCGTAAATAACCTTTTTGATTTTCTATTTACTATTTTGAAGAATTTGAGTCTTAATATGCTTTAATATAAATATTATATACGTTAGTGTTCCTATTATAAAAACATTATTTAGATTTACATTTAATTCTATACTCTCTAATATAATCTTAATTATAAATGGTAATGTAGCTGCATACAAAGCCATAGAATACAGCGCAGTATATTTAATTATCATCTTCATAAACATAGCAATCAATGATGCTATCAAGGTTATTATTAAACAGTTAATAAACATATCCATTATTTCTATCCCAATATTTATTATAAATATTGATATTCCAATATAAATCTCTGTTTCATATAAAAACTTCTCAATATCTTCAACATTGATATATTTATTTCCTAGGAAATCTTTATAATTAGTTTTATATACATTCCCATTATTATAGAATATAGTTCCATTTTTTAATAGTAAAATGCTCATATCTTGATTGTAAATTTTATTATTTAATTTCCATGATTCCTCAATTTTTTCTGTTCCATCTATATATATTAGAATATCACTACTCTCTATACTAATAGGATCTCTATTTAAATTTAATTCCCCATCTTTAATATATAAGCTATCATTGCTATCCATTTGTTTGACTATATTTGATATATTTTTATTTACTGAATATACTATAACTCCACATTTAAGACTCGATACTATTGTAGTCATTAATACAGAATAGAGAATAGCCCTTAATATGCCCTCTCTTATATACTTTGAAAAAACATCTATATCATATATTGACATTATAAACTTTTTTAAAAAGTTAGTTTTTTGTTTCATTACTTCCTCCAAAATTTAAATTTCTAATTAATAAATTCATTTCGCATATTAACATTTCTCTTATATATTTATAGATTATATGTTTACTATTTATATTTATGGTCAATATTATAAATAAGTCTATATATAATATTTATACAATAGGAGGTTAATTTTGCATTCAATAAACATTAATTACTTAAAAAATATGAATAGGCCTTATAAAAAAATATTCATATCATTAATACTGTGTCTATTTATTTTGTTTACTTTCTCTTATAGTTATTATAGATATAATGATTTTTTTAATACATTTGAATCAGATTTTACTAACTATAAATTTTCTGAAGCTAATAATTTAATTATTTTAGAAGAACGTATTAATCCTTTTAAAATAATTTGTTTGAAAGACGATTTAAATAGTTATTTTAGTGATAAACTAAACCAATTATTATATTATCTAGAAAATGGAAATATTTCTTATGAAGATGCATTAGTTCAATTAAAAGAAATAAATCATTATCAAATTGTCTCTAAATCAAAAATAGACAATATAAATAATTATATATATGAAATTAGTGGAGCTACAGATTATTATACTCAAGGTATGAATTACTATATTAATAACGATTATGAAAACGCAATTTCTTGTTTTGGCAATATTAATTTATTAGATATTAATTATAGCAATTCACTTATTTATACAAATTATTGCAAAGAAAATATTAAAAAAAATATATTCTCACAATGCAATGAATTAGTAGAAAATGATTATTATACTAAAGCTTTAAATTTACTTTCTGAAAATGCTTCTTTAATAAATAATGATAAGGATCTTTCTCAGAAAATTCAAGAAATAAAAACAAAAAGGCAATTATATCATGATGATAAATCTAATGTAGCTGAAGCTTCTTCACAGGCATTAACTACAAATATAACTCCTAGTAATATAAATATGTTAAATATTGATAGTAATACTGATTTTCTAATTAATGTAGATATAAACAGTCAAAAGACTTACATATATAAAGGCAAGTCTGATAATTGGACTTTAATCAAAGCCTTCCCTTGCTCAACAGGGATTCATGGAGAGGACACTCCATCTGGTTCATTCTCAATAAAAGAAAAAGGAGATTGGTTTTTTTCTACTGAATATAATCAAGGGGGAAAATATTGGTCACAAGTAACTGGCGATATACTTTTTCATTCTTTGCCATATGCACAAGATCAAACTACTATTGTTGATTATACAATTAGCAAACCATCCTCACATGGATGTATTAGACTTTATGTAGATGATTCAAAATGGATATATGATAATATTCCCAAGGATAGTAAAGTTATAATAAAATAAAAAACATGAGACTACTCCAAATTAAAAATAGCACAATATATTATTTTAGTTTTTATAAACTTCCATATTATATTGTGCTAAAAATTTATTTTATGATAGCTTCATGTTTCATTTTTTATTAAAATTATTCTAATCTAATGTATTTGTCTAAATGAAATGAATATAAATATTTTTCATTTACTTTTTTTCCTGTAATCTTAAATATAGCCTCACTATAATAATATATTTGTTTAATATACTTTTTCTTAAATTCCTCTTCTTTATCTGGTTCAATATAATCATTTTTATAATCTAATAATATTATCTTTCCATCCTCTTCAAAAAAGCAGTCTATTATTCCTTGTAATCTTAGTTTTTCATCTCTATATTTTTCACCTAAATTCTTATCTAATTCTAAACTACTTATTTCAGTATAAAAAGGAACTTCTCTATAAATATTGTTAGGATCAGCTTTATAGGCTTCAATCATTCTTTTTCCCAATGGATTATTAAAAAATTTTAATATTTTAGTTGATTTAACTACCTTTGCTTCATCTTTTAATAATAGTTCATTATCAATCATTTCTTCTAGCTGCAAATTTATCTCATTTATTGAACTTACTCTATTTAAGTCAATCTTTTTCATTACTAAGTGAATTATTGTACCCTTTTCCGATGCAGTTAAGCCTTTTCTTTCTTGAAGAAATTTAGGTATAAGAGGTTCTTTTTCCTTAAACATTTCTTCAACTTTAATTGTTTCTTCTATATTTTTTTTCTTTAAATCTGATACCGATATATTACTTTTTAAAGTGGTTGATAATTCATATGGATACTTATAGTCTAATCTTTTTGATACTTCTTCATACAATTTATTGTTTAATGTATCTTCTTTAATAGTAAACTCATATTCATTATTAAATTCTGCTTCCTTATCTTCTTTATTAAGTAATTCTCTTTTATTAATTAAATTAATTTTCCATAGTGATAAATCATCTTTTGAATATTCATCAGAAACGCCTATCATCTCTCTTAAAGTTTTTCCTTGATTGTGTTTGCATAAAGCCATTCCAATCCATTCCAAATATGATTTTCCCTTAAGTACTTCTGATGGTAATATTATATTTCTATCTAATGCTGATGAATTAAACCATTTTTCTATAGATTTTTGTAAATCACTAACACATCCTGTTATTATTAATTTTTCTTTAGCTCTAGTTAATGCAACATACAATATTCTCATTTCTTCAGATAAGGTCTCTAATCTCATTTTTTTCTTAATTGCTTCTTTTGCTATTGTACCTAAACTTAATCTCTTCTCTAAATCTATAAAATCTGGTCCAAAACCTAGTTCATGATGATATAGTATACTTTTATTTAAATCCATTAAATTAAAGTTCTTTCCAACTCCACATAAAAACACAACCGGAAACTCTAGTCCTTTACTTTTATGTATACTCATAATTCTTACAACATCTTCATTTTCTCCTAGTATCTTTGCACTCCCCATATCTCCAGAAGATTTTGTTAATCTATTAATGAAATTAATAAAATTAAAAAGTCCTTTAAAACTTGTTTGTTCAAATTGTTTAGCTCTTTGAAATAATATCTTTAAATTTGCCTGTCTCAAAACTCCATTTGGCATAGCTCCAACATATCCATAATATGCTGTGTCCATATATAATAGCCATATGAATTCATCTATAGGCATATAAATAGACTTCTTTCTCCACTCTTCCAAGCTCTCTATTAAGTAATTACACTTTTTAATTAATTTATCTGAATAAACTTTATCACTTTTTTCATCACATTTCCCAGCTATACATAAAATATTTTCGTAGAAATACTTTTCTTTGTTTTCCAATCTTACATCAGTTAATTCTTCTGCTGAAAATCCCATAATAGGTGATTTAAGCACTGCCAACATAGGTACATCTTGTAATGGATTATCTATTATTTTTAATAGTGACATTATTGTTCGAATTTCTATTGATTCAAAATACCCTGAACCAGTATCTGCATATACGGGTATTCCTTCTTCACCTAATTCTTCTAGTAAATTTTCCGCATAATTCTTTGTTGCTCTTAATAAAATTACTATATCTTTGTATTTTAGAGGTCTATATTCTCCACTTTGTTTATCTAATACTTTAAATGATTTACCATTACTTGCTGACATTAACCGCTTTATTCTTCTAGCTATTACTTTTCCTTCTAAATTTATTCCTGTAATCTCTTCCTCTTCATCATCACTAATATCTTCACTATCATAATTTATATTACTATTTTCTTCATCACTCTTATCTATAATATTAACTTCTATTGAACCACCTAAGATAACAGACTCATCATTTGATATTTCATAATTTGATCCTAAATTTAAAGATTCTTCATCTGTGTATTCTAATTCTCCAACCGTATCAGACATTAATTCTTTAAATATATAATTTACCCCATTTATTATTTCTTCTCTACTTCTAAAATTCTTATACAATTGAATTTTTCTGTTAAGTCCTTCATTGATTTTATAAGTATTATATTTTTCTATAAATAACTCCGGTTTTGCTTGCCTAAATCTATATATACTCTGCTTTACATCTCCAACCATAAATACATTTGGATTATCTAATTCTTTTCTAGATACTAAATTAATTATTGTTTCTTGTACATTATTAGAATCCTGATATTCGTCTACAAGTACTTCATCAAAAAACTCTCTGAAATCCTCTGAAACTTGTGATGGAACTATATTATTATTTTCATCATAATCAATTAATATCTTTAAACATAGATGTTCTAAATCATTAAAATCTAATATATTTTTTTCTTTTTTCTTTTTAGAAAATCTATCACCAAAATCTAAAATAACCTCAGATAACTTTTTAATATATGGATATGCCCCCCTTATGCTTTCAATCATTTCAGTAGGAGTTAGTGAAAAAGCATTTTCCCTTAATTCAATTATCCTTTTTTTTATATCATCTCTGATTTTCTTTACTGTATTTTGAGCTTCCTCATCAGATATTTTATCTTTTTTTATAGTCTTTAATCTTTCAAATTTTATATTAGTTAATAAATTATATAATTCATCTAATCCGCTATTACTTAAATTATAAATTTTCTCTAATTGTTCTTTTTCTGATAAAAAATTATCGAGATAAGCTTCTAACCCATCAGTACCATTTATTATCTCAATAGCTTTATTAAGCATCTTTATATAGCCTTCAATTTCAATGTTAATGCTTTTAATCAAAACTTTTGCCCATTTACTTTTGTTCAATTCATCTAATGAATTAATATTAAATGCTTCTGTACTTTCTTTTAACCAAACTTCTGGCCAAGGCCCAGACATAGTAAAATTATACAAACTTAATATTAAATCCTTTAAATTATCATCATTTTTATAGCTACTAAAAGCCTCAACTAAATTAATAAACTCTTGATCATCATTTTCATATCTGTCTTCAAATAGTTCTTCGATAACATCGGACTTAATTAATACCCCTTCTGTTTGATCTCCAATTCTAAAGGATGGATCTAAGTCAATCTTATGAAAGTTATTTTTTATTACATCCAAACAAAAAGAATGCATTGTAGTTATATTAGCTCTATTTAATAAAGTTAACTGTTTTTGAAGATTTTTTGAATTTGGATTTTTATCTAATTCTTTTGATATCGCACTAGCAATTCTTTCTCTCATTTCTGCAGCTGCTGCATTAGTAAATGTAACTACTAATAATTTGTCTATATCCACTGGATTATCAGCATTTGTAATTATTCTTATAATTCGTTCAACTAATACTGCTGTTTTTCCAGAACCTGCTGCAGCTGCTACTAAAAGATTACAATTTCTCGTTTGAATTGCATTCAATTGTTCTTCTGTCCATTTTGTTTCTCCCATATTATTTCTCCTATCAAGATTGTAAATTATAAATCTAGTTTTTTATTTCTTTTTTCATATTATTTAAAACTTCTTCTTTAGGCTTTTTTATAATTACTTTATACTTATTTTCCTTTATATCCGTATCGAATTGACATATTGATGAAAAGTCGCAATATTCACAGTGAGTTTTATTGGAATTTTTAAATGGTTGTATTTTTATCTCTCCACTAAGCATCTCTTCACATAATTCTTTCATTTTTTTATTAACATATTCTCTTAATAAATTAAATTCTTCTTCTGTAACAACATCACTACTAGCTTTAAATTCTCCATCTTTTTTAAATGCTGCTGGGATAACCAATGAATATCCATCAATATCTTTATCCATAGCTTTTACTACTCTAGCATCTTTTAAGACTAATCCTTTTAATTTTAATGATTCTAATACTTCAACCTCTATTTCTTCAGTTGTTAATTCCTTTTTACTTTTTATAATAGGATCATCAATCTTAAAATATAATATTGCCCCTGGCTTAGCTTGTTTTTCTAATATATACTTTGAATTTTTTATAAGTGCATCTAGATAAACTAATAATTGAATTTGTAATCCATAATAGACTTCATTTAAATCAAATTTTTTAGCTCCAGTTTTATAATCTATTATTCTTAAATAAGTATTTCCATCCAAATCCAAAGTATCTATTCTATCAATTCTTCCTTGCAAATATATCTTTTCATTTGACTCTAAATCTAAAGTTATAGCTTCACCAGTCTTATAATCTCCAAATTGAAATTCAGTTTTAAATACTTCAAACTCCCCTTTTCCAATTTGTTCTGAAATAACTGATACAGATTTAGCTATAACACGTTTAAATCTTTTTGCTAAATACTTATATCTTTTACTACTATTCAATATTGAATTACTTTCTTCTTCTAATCTTCTATCTATTATGCTAGTAACTATTTCTTTACACCTATCATTATTCAATTCTGACCATAAAATGCCTTCACTTTTTACTTTAGTCGTAAATGAATCTAATACCTCATGTACAAATGATCCTAAATCTGGTGGAGTAAATTCATATACTTTTCTATTCTTAGCTTTTAAACCATACATTATAAAATATGAAAACGGACATCCTGCATACTTTTCTAATCTTGAAACACTAAACATCAATTTTCCACTATCATTCTTATAAAGTTCTCTAAGTTTTTTCTTTGATACTTTATCACCTATATTTGAGTATTCAAGACCTTTAAAAATATTATCCATCTTTTCTTTATATTCTTCATTGTTTAAAAACCATTTGTAAACCTCTGGCCAATACTCCTCTATCTCTTCTTTTTCAAAGTCTCGCCTTACTGCAAGTATTAAATCATTAAATGCTGGAATTGGAGCAATGATTTTGCTTAATTGATTGTTTTGAATAGATAAGTCATTAATAAAACTTTCTTCCTCTAAATTAGGCAATATCTTTTTCATTCTAGATATAACAATAGATGGTCTTAAAGATTTTCCCTCAAAATCAGCCATAGGGTATGACAACATAAGATATTCGCTACTTATTGTTAGAGCTGTATACACCAAAAACTGCTCTTCAAATATTTTTTTTCTAGTAGTTGATGATAATTCTATTCCTAATTCACTTAATCGTTCTCTATCTCTATCAGATAATATGCCTTCATCTTTCTTAACTGCTGGAAGCACACCATCATTTACTCCAACAATATAAAGTACTTTTACATCTCTTCCTTTTATTCTAGCTATATCTCCTATATTGACCTGATCTAAAGCTACTGGTATCACTCCAATTTCCTCATTATTAAATCCTGAATCTAATATTTTAAAGAGTTCGTATGCTTCTAATTGTTCCTCCCCTAGTACATTAACTGCCTGATCTAATGTATCAATAACTATACTTTCAACTTGACTATATTCTCTAACTTTATCTTCTTGTAAATTGTTATCAAAACTTTCTATCCATTTATCAATTTTTTCAAATACTTCTAACTCAACTAGGAGCTCATATATTGCTCTACACATATCTTTAACTTTGTTCTTACCTTTAATTTTATTATGAAATCTTATTAAAGGCCTTCTTACTTCTTCCATTATTTCAAATATATCTACAATACTTTTATCATTGTGTATCATATCTACAAAATATTGATCTGATAATAAATATTCACTATTCCACTTTTGTCCCTTAATTCCATGCTCTAAAACGAAATTCTCTAATAAATCGATATATTCATTTTTTATTCCTATTAAACCGGTTTTTAAGTATTTGAATACACTTTCATAGGACCAGTTTTTTAAATATATTTCAAAGGCAGATGTTATAACTATAATTAGTGGGTTACTTACTAACTGAAGTTTTTTATCTAAAAAATAAGGTATATTGTAATCCTTAAATATTACAGATATTATTTTCTCATAATCATCTATATTTCTACATACAACAGATATATCCTTAAATCTATAATTTTTAGTTCTAACTAAATCTATTATGCTTCTAGCCACTTTATCCACTTCATCATAAATATTACTTGCTTTATATAAGGATACTCTGTTATCCTTATATCCTTTATATTCTTTAAATGGATATGAAAAAAAGTATTTTTCTATATGTGCTAATTGAAGATTATTATAAAATCTATAAGGAAATTCTTTATCGTTTAAATCAACAGGTGTATCATATGATATATTATTATTCTGCATTAATCTTAAAATCCTATTTTCTGTATTATTAATAGAAATAAATACATCTGTTACTTCTTCTGATTTTTTTTCATTATATAGACTTTCCATTGTCAATGTTATACTTATTCTCTTGCACCTTTTAGCTAGCAGTTCTATTATACTTAATTGTTGCGGAGTAAAAGTCGTGAATTCATCTATCCATATTTCAGATCCATTGTATAGATTACAATTTTCTAATTTTTTATGTAATAGTGTTAATTCATCTTCTCCATCAATATATCCATCATCCATTCTCTCATTAAAAGCCTCAAATATTGTTGCTAATTCTTTAATCTTTGTAATTAGTTCCGTATTATCAATCCTCTTATCAATTTCCTTTAATGCTTCAATATCTACATTATATTTTTTGAATTCAGAGATAATTTCTGATACAATCTCATTAAATCCTTGTTCTCTCGATATCCTTTTAAAATAATCCAATGAATCAATATTCTCATTTAACACTTTATGAATAAGCATTTTTTTTCCTGATTCATTTATTATCTTTTTTACTCTTCCTCCATATTCTTCAAAAACTATGCTAGCCATTTTTTTAAAGCTTAATACTTCAACTCTTAAGAAAGCTGATTCACCTATTTCCCTCAATATATTATTTTCTGTACTAAAGGTATACTGATCCGGAACCAACAATACTAACTTTTTATTATCATTTCTTTGTAATTTTTTCTTTATTTCATCTATGCAAAATTTACTTTTACCTGTTCCAGCTCTTCCATAAATAAACCTTATACTCATTTTATTTCCTCACTAAAGTTGATATATTTTTATTAGTTTTATCCATTTATACTTAACACAATTCATTACTCAATAAACTAATCTTATTTTTTAATTAAAATATTAAGTTGCATTATGTAAAAATCCACCTATATTCATTATATTATAATTAGACTACTGAATAAACACTAGTCTAGTTATAAAAAAAAACACCTAACAAAAGTTAGATGTTTTTGGCGGAGAATCCGGGATTTGAACCCGGGCGCCAGTTACCCGACCTACGCCCTTAGCAGGGGCGCCTCTTCAGCCACTTGAGTAATTCTCCATGTGCCTTCTATATAGTTTATATAAATGGCGGAAAGATAGGGATTCGAACCCTAGGTACGCTTACACGTACGCCGGTTTTCAAGACCGGTGCCTTAAACCAACTCGACCATCTTTCCGTAACTCACAAAACATATTATATCAAGGGTATCAATGACTGTCAACATTTTTTTATAATATTTATATATAATTTTAAATTAATAAAACTCATTTAACTATATTCTAATTTCCATAAGGCAATTCAAATAGAAATAATATAAGTATAATATAAAAATACGTTTTACCTATTATGCTTTTTCATAATTTCCTAAAAAACAAAAAGCACCTAATCAACATTAGATGCTTTGGCGGAGAATCCGGGATTTGAACCCGGGCGCCAGTTACCCGACCTACGCCCTTAGCAGGGGCGCCTCTTCAGCCACTTGAGTAATTCTCCATGGCCTATTTTTAGATAAAAAAATGGCGGAAAGATAGGGATTCGAACCCTAGGTACGCTCACACGTACGCCGGTTTTCAAGACCGGTGCCTTAAACCAACTCGACCATCTTTCCACGTCTCATGACAGATATTATTATATCAATGCAAATATATTATGTCAACACTTTTATTAAAAATAATTTCTATTATTCAATATTATATTTATGATACTCCTACATATAAAAACAAATTATGTAATTAACCTGTATTAGCTAATTTAACATAAATATAATTTTAACTAATCTAAAAAAATAAATAAAAAAAATTCATACTATAAAAAATAGATCTATAAAAGAATGTCTCTTAGTAAATCCTAGGAGACATTCTTTTCTTACATTATACTATTTTATTTCATCACAATGCATATATGTTCTTAATACTTCTGGTATTTCTATAGTACCATCTTCTCTTTGATAATTTTCTAAGATGGCAGCAACAGTTCTACCTATAGCTACTCCTGATCCATTCAATGTATGAATAAATTGTGGCTTATCATTTGGAGTTTCTTTATATTTTATATTCGCTCTTCTAGCTTGGAAATCTTCAAAATTTGAACAACTTGAAATTTCAACATATCTGTTATAGCTAGGCATCCATACTTCTATATCATATTTTAATGCTGCAGTAAATCCTAGATCACCCTTACATATTCTAACTATTCTATATGGTAATCCCAACCCTTGTAATACTGATTCTGCATCCTTTACTAGGTTATCTAATTCATCGTAAGATTGCTCTGGTTTACAGAATTTAACTAATTCAACTTTATTAAATTGATGTTGTCTAACAAGTCCTCTTGTATCTCTACCAGCAGAACCAGCTTCTGCTCTAAAGCATGCAGAATATGCAGCATGTTTTATTGGCAATTCTTCCCCTAAAAATACTTCATTTCTATACATATTAGTTACCGGAACTTCTGCAGTAGGTATTAAGAAATATCCATTATTCTCAACTTTAAATGCATCTTCTTCAAATTTAGGTAATTGACCCGTACCAGTCATACTTTCTCTATTAACCATATATGGTGGCAATACTTCTGTATATCCATTTTCACATGTATGCTTATCTAAAAAGTAGCTAATAATAGCTCTTTCTAATCTAGCTCCTAGTCCCTTATAAAAGGTAAATCTAGATCCTGATACTTTTCCACCTCTTTCAAAGTCTAATATATTAAGATCAGTTCCTAAATCCCAATGTGCTTTAGGCTCAAAGCTAAATGCAGTAGGTTCGCTCCATCTTTTAATTTCTATATTGTCTTCATCAGTTTCACCATCTGGAACTTGTGGATTTGGTATATTAGGAATTCTTAACATTATATATTTTATTTTTTCATCTATTTCTGTTAATCTAACATCAAATTCCTTAATTTCTTCTCCCAATTTCTTCATTTCAGCCATTATAGAAGAAACATCTTCACCTGCTTTTTTTAATTTAGGGATTTCAGCTGAAACTTGATTTCTCTTTCCCTTTAAAGCTTCCACTTCTACTAATATTTTTCTTCTTTCTTCGTCTAGAGATACTACTTCATCAATTACTGTAACATCAAAGTCTTCTCCTCTATTAGCTAAAGCCTTTTTTATTTCTTCTGGATTTGTTCTAATTCTTTTTAAATCTAACATTCAAAATTCCTCCAAATTAAATTAATATAAACAAAAAAAGAGTCTTCTTCCCATAAACAGGGACGAAAGACTCCGCGTTGCCACCCTAATTGATAATATAATTTTATATTATCCTCTTAAATATTTTAACGATACATACCGTACTACTCATCGTAGTCCCTCAGAGGCGGATTCATAATATCTAATTATTAGTTTTCACCATCCACTAATTCTCTTAAAAATTAGAAATATTATTACTATTCTCATCATAGGTTTTAATATTAACTTTACTTAAATATATTACAAAATGCTTGTATTTGTCAATAATATTTTAAAATATCATCTACTCTTTAACATAAAATCATTTAATAGTTTTAGTACATACTATATCAATTCCTGTATTCATTATATTTTTGCATATTATATCACCAATATTAATTGGTGTACTTATATATATCCTACTTAATACTTTTGAAAATTCTATCCATAATTCTTTTTCTATTGGTTCAGTACTTTTTACAGATACTACTTTTTTATTAGGATGTCCTTTAACTCTTACCAAACTAGTAAAAATATCTTTATCATTCATAGTCAGTCCCTCTTCCAATTTTAAATTTCATTAAATTCCTTTATTCTTCCTGTTAATATTTTAGAATTCATAGAATTATCAACTATATTCAGAGGACTTGTATTCATTTCATTTGCTAATATTTTTATAATTTTCATATTACAATTAGCACCATTACATTTACCAATTCCAACACCTGTACGTCTCTTTACTCCTTCTAATGTTCTAGCCCCAAGTGGTCTCCTTATGCAATCAATAATTTCTCCCTCTGATACATTATTACAGCTACATATTATGTTACCATATCTCTTATCTAAAGCTATAATATCATTTTGTTCTTCCTTTGTCATATTTCTAAAAGTATATACATCTCTCTTTTTATCTATATAATCCTTTTTCTTTACTATATTCATATTTTTAGTTAATCTATCTTCTATTATTTTTGCTATAGCTGGTGCAATAGTTATCTTACCATAATGACTTCCTGTCACTCTTATATATCCCACATCAATATCACTATCATCTATAAACATACTATCTTTTGTGTACTCTTCTGTAAAAATATTTGTTATCATACCTTTATCTAAATTCTGAACAGTTTTAGCAAATGAAAATGCTTCATCTAAATCTAACTCATTAAATTCCTTTATACCAATCAAGCATCCTTTAGGATTTATTGGTATATTAATTACAAAAGATTTTTCATTTAAATTATTAACAATTACAGTATTTATCTTATTATCTATTTTTTCATTACATAGAATATAGTTTAATTTTTTATTAACTACATTATTGCTAGTTTCTTCTTGTCTATCAGAAAATAATTGATCAGGTATAGTATTAACTACAAATTTACAAGTGAATTTATTTTTATTAGTTGTTATTTTAAACCCGTTCGAAATATTTTTTATATCCATTACTACTTCTTCTAATCTAAATGAAACTCCATTATCAGCAGCAATTTCAGCATATGAAGTTGCTAAATCATATGGTGGTATAACAGCAGTATTTTCTGAATATAAAGCTTTACGTATACCTGATTTTAAATTAGGCTCTATATCATAAATTTCAGATTGATCTATAATCTTAACGCCTCTTATACCTCTTTCTTTTGCTTTAGAATTCATATATTCTAATTTATCGTCCAAATTTTCGTAATTTCCTATTTGTAAAGAACCAACTTTCTCATATGGAATACCAAACTTATTGCAGTGAGCTTCTATTATCCCTTGCCCTAAATACTCTAAGTTAGCCATAATATTATCTGCTGTTTCGGAACCATCATATATTACTGCTGTATTAACAAAGTAAATATCACTAGCTATATCATAATCTTTTTCAATTAGTGCTATATTTATATTATATTTAGATAATTCATAGGCAACTGCACATCCTATAATTCCACCACCTAAAATTAAAACATCATAATCCATTAACTTCCTCCTAATCTGAAATAATAAAATTATTATCTTTTAAATCAGAAAGTATTAACTCAATGTTTTCATTATTTTCTGCTGAAATTGTATGCAAATGAACTCCATTAGTTAATACAGATAATAATCTAGCTTTTTGTTTATTACATTTATTAATGAATTTCTCTAATTCATTATAATTTGATACCATAAGCATTCCCTTTATTTCTCCATATAATGGATGCTCAACTATAACGTCTTCTATTATTCCTCCATATTTAAGTACAATTTTCATCTCATTTATCATGTCTTCTTCACTATGATTTACAGCTATAATTGCTTTTACTCTGTTATTAACTTTATTAATAATATAACCATCTGGAGTAGCAATGATATTATTTCCCTTAGCTCTTAATATTGCTATATCTTTTACTATAACTTGTCGTGTTACAGAATATTTCTCAGCTAATTTATTTCCCTTTATGGGCATATTATTTTCTATTAATAATCTAATTATTTTTTCCCTTCTTTCTGTGGAATTCATATGTTCCTCCTAAAATTAAATTATTACCATTATATAATATATATAGTATGCTTTTATATCTATTATAAAAAGTATATAAATATTATACTATAGATTCTTTTATTAATTATATATAAAAAAAAAGTTATGAATTAATTCATAACTTTTGGTGGAGATAAAGAGATTCGAACTCTTGACCCCCTGCGTGCAAGGCAGGTGCTCTCCCAACTGAGCTATACCCCCGTAAATGGTGGACCTTCAGGGACTCGAACCCCGGACCTACCGGTTATGAGCCGGTTGCTCTAACCAACTGAGCTAAAGATCCTTAATTTACCTGGCGACGTCCTACTCTCCCACACAGTCTCCCATGCAGTACCATCGGCGCTATAGACCTTAACTTTCCTGTT
>SVCF01000034.1:0-11852 GCA_015058475.1 Clostridium butyricum
TGTTGCATTTAAATTATTAGAAATGCTTACTTCAAAAGAAAAAGCCATAGAAGTAAGAGAAGCTATGGGATATTAATCTTTTAATATTAGCAACTTACAATATAAAAAGTAATTTATATATTAGCTAATTAGAATATTAATTTTAATTGAATAAGGAGGATAAACCATGATTCAATCAGTTGTACATATTGCTTTAGTAGTAAAAGATTATGATGAAGCAATTCAGTTCTATACAGAAAAACTTAATTTTGAATTAGTAGAAGATACATATCAACCAGAGCAGGACAAAAGATGGGTAGTAGTATCTCCACCAGGCTCGAATGGAACAACAATATTACTTGCGAAAGCATCTAAACCTGAACAAGAACCTTTTATAGGAAACCAATCAGGTGGAAGAGTTTTTCTTTTCTTAGGAACTGATGATTTTTGGCGTGATTATAATGAAATGAGAAAAATAGGAATAGAATTTGTTAGAGAACCTAAAGAACAGGATTATGGAACAGTTGCAGTATTTAAAGATTTGTATGGAAATTTGTGGGATTTGGTTGAGTTCAATGAAAGTCATCCAATGTTTAAAAGAGTTAAATAGAGGTATAGTATGGTAGTTCCAATAAATAAAAAGGATTATGAAGTATTTATTTCTGAAAGCAAAATATTTAAAAAGACTTATGATTTGATGGTGAAATGTTTGAGAAGTTGGTATGATGATGATAAGGAAAAGTTTATAAATGATATGTGGACTGATTTTGATACGGTGATGAATACATACAGATTCGAAAATGAAGGAGTATCAATTAGTAAAAGTTATTCTTATGACCCACCATTAGATTATATTTCGTGTTGGATAAGAATTTATGATGCTGAAGATACTTATTGCATAGAGTATACTGCATTTTTTGATTATGAATTAAACTGCATTGATGATAAAATATGTTAATAAAATATGTAATTTTATAAATATAAAATTATTCAAAATACGAAGAATATTGTGATATTTTTTATTTCGGAATTATTAAATAAAATGTATATTTTAATTACAAATAGAAAAGCACTAAACCAAAAATGTTTAGTGCTTTTCATCATGCAGCATGATCAGAGTCACCAGTATCAATAACTACACCTAATTTAGTAGAAATAATGGGCTTTAATTTATTAATTGAACTTGAAAGACTTCTCATTTGTTTTTCTAGTCTAATTAGCAGGTAAGCACTAATTGCTACTGGAAATCCAACATTGCCTATAAGTCCTATTAAATCATTAACTTCCATATTATATTCACCTCCTTTCATTTTTGCTTATATAATATATGTGCACATATGAATAGAGCAGCTATGCTACAATGTGGAACTTTTAAAAAGTTATATTGCGAGCCATAACTAAATTGATTTATGATATATAATATATATGACTTTTTTAGATGAATTACACAGAATAATAAAATTATTGTATTCCACCTTCCTTAATATGCTTATAATAATGATCAAGAGCCAAATCAACGATAGTACTTACACATACATTAATATTTGGATGAATACTTTTAAGTTCATTTAATTTTCTAACTGTAGATGCACGTAACATATATGTTCTTTTTACATCTGGTATCTCACCTTTAATAAGAGGGGCAGCACCATTTGCTATAGGTGTAGTTCTATTATCAAATAATGATTGCCACTTCTGGGTACACAGAGTGAAAGTAAATTTTGTACTCTTGAAGCATGTTGCGATATTGCTCAAGAAGAAAAAATTAGTAAAAAGAAAAAAGTTTTAAAAAATATATTGAAATGTAATTGTTTATAGTGTATTATAAAAAACATAAACGCGCGTCCAAAAAAGTTTTAGCTCACATTTTTGTGTTTATGCATTGCAGTTTTACTTATGATGAGGTTATATTAGATATAATAAACTGCGGTGCTTTAAAGCTATAATTCTAAAGTCTAGAAATCATTGATTAATAGATCGTGGGCTTATAGCGTATAGTATACATAAAAAAGCATAAAGCTAGTTATTATCAGGGGCAGGGATGTTTACCTAATATAGCTTTAGTAATTAAGGATGGATATTATTTATTTCTTTTAAATTAATAAATTGAAATGGTATGTATAGATTATATGGTGTATGAATTGAAATACTTCTTTATTTGAAATTGATATGGACATGGAATTATTTTTTTAACAAAAAATAAACTCGCGTTCAGAAGGTCGCTCACATATTTTACAGTAGAGTTTATTGAATATGATAAAGTTTCTGAAGTAAGGAATTATGGAGGACAATCAATCAAGTAATAATAAGATTATTAATCTATGAAGCCGTTATTTGAAGGAGAGATGTTATGGAAAAACTTAATCTAGGTATAGATATAGGAGGGACATTCATTAAGTATGCGTTAATGGACAATCAATACCACATTAAAGAAAAGTGGAAGATTGAAACTATCAAGTACGATACTGCAGATGAATTTTATGATTACATATGTTCAAATATCAAGCATATTGATGACATTGATGTAATCGGTGTAAGTGCTCCAGGGCTTGTTGATGAAGAGTCAAATGTCAAGTCATATGCAGCACCTAACGTGTTAGTCATGTATGGGACAAACATAAATAATGAAATCACTAAGAGAACTAACAAAAAAGTTGCATCAATAAATGATGCAAAATCTGCTGGTTTATGTGAATTCAAGATTGGTAATGCAAGAAATAGCAAATCTTCAGCTTTCTTAATCATTGGAACAGGGACTGGCGGATGCATATGTAATGAAAATGGAGTTATATATGGAAAAGATGCATTTGCAGGAGAATTTCATAACATTCCTTTTATAAACGATAATATTGGAAAAATCGATAAGATGGGCGACTATGCATCAATGACTGGTCTTATAAATATATATAACAGCAAAGCCAAGAATAATGAGGAGTTTCAAGAGCTTCAATATGGATATGAAGTCTGCAAGAAATACTTGGATGGAGATGAAACTGCCAAAGAATCTGTAGATGAATGGATAAGGAATATAGTAGTACAGCTTATGGTTATTACAGTATTCTATAATCCAGAAATCATATGCATAGGTGGAGGAATATCTGAAGAGGAGTGGTTCATCCATGAGGTGAAGAAGCAGTATAAGAAAATCTGCGTTGAATATCTTGAAGCAGATTTCATTACTACAAAAATAGACAGATGTAAGTATAATAATGATGCAAATATATTAGGAGCGATAATTAATGCTTCTATGTAATAGACATAAAAGATAAAGGAGCTGATACGGTGATATACGAAAAATTAGACAAATTCAGAGATGATTTCCTATGGGGGTCAGCATCGGCAGCATATCAGGTTGAAGGTGCGTGGGATCAGGATGGAAAAGGTGAAAGTGTATGGGACGTATATACAAGAATACCTGGAACAACTTTTAAAGGTACAAATGGAAAAGTAGCTGTTGACCATTACAACAGATATAAAGAAGATGTAGCTTTGATGGCTGAAATGGGACTTAAGGCTTATAGATTTTCAATCGCATGGACACGTATATTTCCAGATGGAAGAGGAGAAGTAAACGAAGAAGGCTTAAAGTTCTATGAAAACTTAATAGATGAACTTATAGCAAATGACATAAAGCCTGTGATTACATTATATCATTGGGATCTTCCACAGCATCTTCAAGATTTATATGGGGGATGGGAATCAAGAGAAATAATCAATGATTTTAATGAATACTGCATAACATTATTCAAGAGATTTGGGGACAAGGTTAAGTACTGGGTTTCATTAAATGAACAGAATGTATTCATCACATTAGGATACATGACAGCTATGCATCCACCAGGAGTCAAGGATCAGAAGAGAATGCTTGCTGCAAACCATATTGCAAACCTTGCAAATGCTACAGTAATCGAGTCATTTAAAAAGTATGTGCCAAATGGAATGATTGGGCCAAGCTTTGCTTTTGGACCTGTTTATCCATTCAGCTGTGATCCAGGTGATATAATAGCTGCTGAAAATGCAGAAGATTTAAACTGTAACTGGTGGCTTGATGTTTACTGCAAAGGAATGTATCCAGCATTTGCATTGAAATATTACGAAAGACTTGGAATAGCACCAGTTATTGAAAATGGTGACCTTGAATTATTAGAAAGAGCAAAACCAGACTTCATAGGAATCAATTATTATCAAACAAGCACAGTTGCTATGAACCCATTAGATGGAGTTGGTGCAGCTGAAGGCATGAACAATACAGGTAAGAAAGGTACTACTAAGGAAAGCGGAATTCTTGGTGTTTATAAAAATGCTAAGAATCCACATCTTGAAACTACAAACTGGGACTGGGCAATTGATCCAACTGGTTTAAGAGTAGGACTTAGAAGATTAACAAGCAGATACAACCTTCCAATACTTATTACAGAAAATGGCCTTGGGGAATTTGATAAGCTTGAAGAAAATGAAGTTGTCAATGATGATTATAGAATTAATTATCTGAAGTCTCATATTCAGGCCTGCAAAGAAGCGATTACAGATGGGGTCGAACTTTTAGGATACTGCACATGGTCATTTACGGATTTATTAAGCTGGCTGAATGGTTATCAGAAGCGTTATGGATTTGTATATGTGGACAGGGATGAAAATGATGAAAAAGAATTGAAGAGAATCAAAAAGAACAGTTTCTATTGGTATAAGGATGTTATCAGTACTAATGGAGAGGAATTATAAAATTTGCTCATAATCAATTAACATAAATTTTAATAACAAGGTGACTGCCACATGTTAAGTTAAATATCGATATGTGACAGTCACCTGTAGAATTGGTTTAATAAATTATTCGAATATAAAATTTAAGAAGTTTAATTAGGATCACAAGTTTGTTTCCAAAAGCTACAGGTAAAAAAGCTTGCAAATGGAAGAATTCTAGTAGAAGCAATAGACATGAAATTATATGGAACTATGAATGGAAAAGCAATCTTAGAGGATGTGTTTAAAAAGATATAATATAAGATATTACAATTTGATAAACTAGGGGGGCTGTCGCATCAGCAGGGTTAAAAACTTGTTAGCGATAGTTCCTTTTCTTATTTTTTTTATAAAGTGCTTTTAAAAATTGTATGTTTCTAAAAATGGGTAAACTTAAACAAGCCTATAAAAAAGACTTTTTTAAATTCAAGTTATGCAATTCTCTTCAGTTCAAATATTTGAAATAATAAGTAATGTGAGAATGGCAAAATCATTAGCTGTTGAAGCATTAAGAGATGTAATAGAGGAAATTATGACCTTGCAGAAGAAATAGGCATAATTATAATTATTATGACCTCATGCATTAAACAGAGGGGGATAATAAAGATATTGAAAAACATAAGTAAATAATATAGTATTGTATTATAGTATAAATGCGAACTTATACGTGGAAGGGGATACATTTTTATGAATAGCAGTGAGATTGCAAAACTTGCAGGAGTATCACGTAGTACTGTATCTAGAGTTATAAACAACTATTCAAATGTGCCAGAAGAAACGAGAGAAAAAGTCTTAAAGGTGATTAAGGAATATGACTATGTGCCACATGCTTCAGCGAGAATGCTTGCTGGAAGTAAAAACAGGGTCATTGGTTTATTTATTGTAGATATAATACACAAAGAAGGCAGTATGAAAAATAGGATTACTAAAAGTCCATATTTTTTAGAATTTACTAGTTCGGTAATAGAAATGGCCAGTGAAATGGGATATACAGTCCTTGTACATATAATTCATAATGAAGAAGGATATGATAAAATAAAGGAATGTTATTATAACAAGACTATTTCAGGCGGTATATTTATAGGGCAGAGTGATGGTGATGAGTCTATCAAGACTATAATTGACAGGGGATATAAGGTAGTATTGGTAGACCAGTCAATAAGACAAGATGATATCATATACAATAAATGTATGATAGTAAATGCGGATAATTTTAATGGTGCCTATACTGCAACAAAATATCTCATAGATAAGCATCATACACAGATAGCACATATTACAGGGGGAACAGCTAAGTTTTCATCCAATGACAGAATCAGAGGATATAAAAAAGCATTAGAAGATGCAGGCATTCCTGTAAATAAGAACTTGATTATAAACAGTGAATTTGTTGAAAATGGCGGGTATAATGCTGTAAAGAAATTATTAAGCAGAGGCGTTAAATTTACAGCCATATTTGCAAGTAATGACAAGATAGCATTTGGAGCAATTAAGGCCATAAAAGAAGAGGGGCTTAAAGTGCCAGACGACATTTCTGTAATAGGATTTGACGATATTGAACCATCAAAATATTTCAATCCGCCGCTTACTTCAATTAAGATGGAGCTGGTAGAAATGGCTGGGATAGCAACAAAGTCTGTCATTGAATCAATTGAAAATGATGTGAAGTTCTCAGCAAATTATGTAGTGCCAGTTACATTGCAGGAAAGAAAGAGCTGTAAGGAAATTTAGATAGAATAAAATTCTTCTATAATTAATTCCAAATTATTCATACAAATAGTTAATAGCACGAAAAAATCGGATTTTGTGTTATTAGCTATTTTTTTCTCTATTGAAGCTTATTAGCATTTTAATAAAAAGTAGATATTAGTACATATTATATTTTTCCATATCATAACGGAAAAATACAATATTTTAAAAAATGGAATATGAATGTATTATAAAGATACAAGGTAAGACAAACTTAATAAAGAAAAATATCTAAG
Organism: Clostridium butyricum; assembly: GCA_015058475.1. Lineage (GTDB taxonomy): Bacteria > Bacillota > Clostridia > Clostridiales > Clostridiaceae > Clostridium > Clostridium butyricum_B. The sequence goes on from SVCF01000034.1 coordinate 6,705, forward strand.
GGTTAGTTTTATTTATGTACTAAAGATTAGTATTACTTTAATTACTTTATGGACTTAGTGAATTATTCATAAAGTTATATTTAATGTCTTTCATGAAAACGTTATTTAAATTTAAAGGAGTGATATTATAATAACAAAATTACCTATATATTAAAAATTATATTTAATATTTTAAAATTTTCAGGAAGTATTAAATAATAAATATAGGCAAACAGATAAAAATATAGAAAAATAGACTAAATAAGTGAAAAATATTATAATTTATAAAAATGGAGGGAATATTTATGAAAAAAGTATTAATAATTTGTGCAGCAGGAATGTCATCATCATTAATGGCTAAAAGGTCAACAGAAACATTAAAAGGAAAGGGACATGATATTGAAGTTGATGCTGTGTCTGCAACTGAAGGTGGAAAAATGATAGAATCAAGCGATTTTGATTTATTTTTAATAAGTCCCCAAACAAGAATGTACTATGATAAGTTTTCAAAAATAGGAGAAAAGGTTGGAAAGCCAGTTATAAATATTCCACCACAAGCATATGTTCCAGTTCCAATGGGAATAGAAAAAATGGGGAAACTTATACTTGAAAATTTAAAATAGAGCTTATGATTTTTTTTGAGAGGTGATTAAGTGTTAAGCAATAAAGAAGAACTAATTTTAAAGTTTTTTTTGAAGAATAAAGAAAAAATGATAACCAGTATGGAAGTATCAGAAGAATTAAAAGTATCAGATCGTACTATACGTAATTATATTAAGATACTGCAACAGATACTTATAAAAAATGGTGCTGAAATTATTGCAAAGCAAGGCAAAGGTTATACTTTAAATGTAACTAATGAGTTTGAGTTTAACACTTTTCTCCAAAAAAATAGTATTAACTCGATGAAAAAAAATAATCTTAATTTAGATGATTCAAAGGATAGAAAATATTATATATTAAATAAATTACTCTTTGAGGATGACTATATATTATTTGATGATTTATGTGATGAACTCTATGTAAGCCGTTCTACATTATCAAATAATTTTTCTGAAATAAGGAAGCTTTTAAAACCATATAATCTGGAAGTTATAAGCAAAGTAAAAAAAGGTGTTTATGTACAAGGTAATGAACGAGATAAAAGACATTTTATAATGGATTATTTCTTTGGAGACAGCTTTAGTATCTCAATAAATAAGTATGTTGGAAACACATTGTTTTTAAATGAAATTAGTTTTGAAGAAATAACAATAATTGTTTTAGAAGAATGTAGAGAAGCTAAACTGAAACTTTCTGATTACATTATACAAAATTTGGTTTTGCATATTGCATTAGCTATAAAGAGAATAAAAGATGGATTTAAACTATCTACAATAGAAGTAGATAAGTCTATGGAAGGGCAAAAGGAATTTGATGTTGCTAAAAATATATTAAGACGTATATCAGCATCTAGTGAAGTTGAATTTCCAAATGAAGAGACATATTATATAGCTCTTCATTTAAAAGTAAAATCCATAGTAAAAAGTAGTGATGAAATCGAAGATTTTGAATGTAAGGATGAGCTTTTAAAGGAATTGGTTAATGTTTTAAGTGAAATAGAACAGGACACAGGATATATTATAAAAAATGATCAGCAGCTTATTAATGGGCTTATAACTCATTTTTGTCCATTAATTATGAGACTTGAACATAATGTTACCTTAGAAAATCCATTATTAGATGAAATAAAAGAAAAATATGGTGAGATTTTAGAACTTACAAAAAAATACTTATCATCTATGAGTATATTTAAAAATCATGAGGTATCTGATAGTGAATGGGCATATATATGTCTACATTTTATGGTAGCTATTGAAAGATATAAGGAAAGCAAAAAATTAAATGTATTAGTTATTTGTGCTACAGGATATGGAAGTGGGCAAGTTCTTAGCATCAGACTGAAAAAAGAATTTGGTCAAAATATTAATATTAAGGCTGTAATTGGCTATTATGAAATTAATGATGAAATACTTGCAGATGTAGATTTTATAATTTCAGCTATTGATTTATATACAATAGTATTTAATGTTCCTGTAATTAATGTAAGTGTTTTTCTAAATGAAAACGAAATTAAAGAAATTAGGAATTTTATTGAAGAAAGAGTGCTTACTAATAATAAGCTCTGTGAAAATAGTGTATGTAATAAAAAAGCAGAAAAAATTAAATTTATAGATAATTTTTTTAATGAAGATTGTTTCTTTATAGAAGATGGGCAGGTATCTAAAAATCAAGTTATAGAAAAGCTTGTAAACTCGTTACAAAAATATGAAAAAGCAGGCTATACTGACATAATGTTAGATCAAATTGAACAGAGAGAACATATGAGTACAGTTATTTTTAGTGAAGAAATTGCAGTACCACATCCAGCTAAATCAATAGGTGAAAATGCATATATTGCAGTAGCTATTATAAAGGATGGATTAAAGTGGAGTAATGAATTTTCTAAGATAAAATTTGTATTTCTATTATCACCATCAAAAACTGAAAATAAAAAGCTTAAGAGTATTACAAGAGCTATTGTTACATTAATAGATAATACTCATATTCAAGAGCAATTAGTGAAATGTAAAAATTTTGATGAATTTAGAGAAATATTTGTAGAATTAATTTAAGTATAAGGAGAGTTATTATTATGACAAGTGAAGAATTACAAGTAGTTGCATTTGAAATAATTTTGCATAGTGGAGATGCTAGAAGTATGATACATGAGGCTTTTGCCCTTATGAAAAATAAACAATTTGATGAAGCAGAGAAAAAGCTTGAAGATGCTAATAATGAAATTCTTGAAGCGCATAAATCTCAAACAAAATTATTACAGGATTATGCTAATGGTGAAGAAATAGTAATGGAAATTATTATGGTTCATGCTCAGGATCACTTGATGACAGCTATGACTTTTAGAGAAATGGCAATTGAGCATTTAGAATTATATAAACAAATAAATCTTATGAAGAATTAAAGTGAAATTTTTAGTATGGATATGTAAGTCAGACCATATGAGGAGGAGTATTATGGATAGGATTCAAAGAGAGAGTATAGAAAAAAGAAGACAGGAAACAAGTTTAAAAACTATGTATTTTAACAGATTTTTATTAATTCGTTATATTACAGCTGGTTTCTTCTTTGTAAATTTATATTGGTTATTTTCTCTTGTAATGAGCAAATCAATATGTGCTGTTATACCAGGTATAACATTAGTGGTTATAATAAGAGCTGTTTATGAACAATGTGTTATGTACAGTGAGCCTATTGATAATGCTAAGAAGACTATCTTTTTATACAAAATAATATTAACTATAAATATACTGCTTACAGCAATTTTATGTACGCCATTTTTTTCAAACTTGTATCCATTTTTGACAGATACATCAAAATCACATAAGTTTATTATTGCAATTATTATGATTGGAATTATTCTTTGTGGAATCTGCTTAAAACGGTTACAAGCTGTGAAAAATCGTACAGACAAGCAGTTTAAATATATACAACAATTTGAAAAATCAATTTATTAAGTAAAGGGGAGAAATTTATATGGAAAACTCAAATAAGGGATTTGCAGTTTTAGAAAAATATTTAATGGGTCCTATGGCAAAAATATCACAATTTAGGCTTGTACGTTCAGTTATGGCAGCAGGTATGGCATCTATACCATTTACAATTGTAGGATCATTGTTTCTTGTATTAAATGTATTACCTCAAACAGCAACTTTTTTAGAAGATATTTTTAACAATACATTCTTTCGTATAAGTGATTTATACATGCTGGCTAATAAAGCTACAATGGGAATTTTAGCATTATATTTCTGTCTTATTATTGGATATGAGTATACAAAGATTATTGTTGAAGAAGAGGGACTTAACCTTAATCCTTTAAATGGTGCATTACTTTCTGTTTTTGCATTCTTTATGACACTTCCAGAATTAGTGCTTTCAGATGGAAAAATTATTCTAGTTAATGAAATAACTGATAGCAGTAAAATTATAAATGGATGGAATATTGGTGGAGATGGTGTATCTCGTTTGGGAACTACTGGGATATTTACTGCAATTATCATGGCTGTTATAGCTGTTCAATTATATCGCTTATGTGTAAAACACAATTTAGTAATCAAAATGCCAGAATCTGTTCCAGAAGGTGTAGCTCGTTCGTTTACTGCATTAATTCCAGCATTTGTAGTAGCATTTTCAGTATTATTAATAAATGGTGTATTAGTTGCATTAGGTACAGATATTTTCAAAGTAATTGCAGTACCATTTTCATTTGTAAGTGATTTAACTAACAGCTGGATTGGAATCTTAGTAATTTATTTCTTAATATCAGCATTATGGATTGTAGGTATACATGGAGCAAACATAATCAGCTCATTCCTTACACCAATAGTTTTAGCAAATATGCAACTAAACATGCAGGGAGCTAATATTCCATTTGCAGGTGAATTCCAAAACTCATTTGTTATTATGGGTGGTTCAGGTGCTACATTAGGATTAACATTATTCATAGCATTCTGTGCTAAGTCAGAACAACTTAAAGTATTAGGACGTGCAGGGATGGTACCAGCAATATTCAATATAAATGAACCGATAATTTTTGGGCTTCCAATAATATATAACCCATATCTTGCAGTTCCATTTTTCTTAGCACCAATGGCTTGTGCATCTACAGCTTACTGGGCTATTAAATTACAACTTGTAAATCCAATAATTGCACAAGTTCCATGGCCATCACCAATAGGAATTGGAGCATTTATAGGTACAGCAGGAGATGTAAGAAGTATATTATTAGCATTATTAAATGGTCTATTAGCATTCTTAATTTACTTACCATTTATAAAAGTATATGATAATAATTTATTAAAAGAAGAAAGTGTACAAGCATAATCTTGAAAGAGCAAGTTCATAAGCTTGATTAATAAAAGAGTCTGATAGATTTGAAATTATCATATTAAACTTGTAGTTGATACTACAATGTATGAAGATTATAGTGAAAAGAATTAAATAATACAATAAAAAAATCCTAATTGCTAATAAAAATAGTGATTAGGATTTTTTTTGTTAGATTTTGAGAGATAGAGTGAATATCTCTAATTATATTTTACTATATAACGACAACATATGCCAATTAAAAAT
>SVCF01000034.1:11952-15223 GCA_015058475.1 Clostridium butyricum
TGTTAGATTTTGAGAGATAGAGTGAATATCTCTAATTATATTTTACTATATAACGACAACATATGCCAATTAAAAATATAAAAAATTATTTTTAATTTATTAATATAAACTTTTTTGAGTACTATATGAGTAATTAAGATAATAACGGAAGTGTTAACGAATAGTAAAAAAGGATCCATATAGATGCGAATATAGATGATATTTGATATAATCAACTATGTATACTATTAAAATAATAGCATACATAGACTAGAAAATGAGAGAGGATGGTACAATATGAAAAACAAACCAATACTTATAAAAAAGCTTGAAAAGGACATGAAAGAATTGCCAATAAGAAAAAAAATATTTAGAGCTTTGTTAGGATTAGCAGTTATAGGAAGTTTTGTAGCATTAATAGGAGTTGCATTTTTAGTAAAAACTAATATTGACTATGAGAATGCAATGAAAAACTATGGGTTTTCTCAGGGGACTATTGGAAAGTTTGGAATGGAATTTAATAATCAAAGGGTGCTTTTAAGGCAATTATTAACTGTTGATAGTCAAGAAGATATAAATAATGTAATTGCTTCAATTAATGAATCAGCAGAAAAGACAGAAAATATGCTAAAAGATGTTGAGTCAACTAATACAGGTGATGAAGAAGTAGTAGTTTATAACAAAATAAAAGACCAAACAGTTAAATATATAGAAGTAAGAAAAAAATTAATAGAATTAGCAAAAACAAATAATAAAGAAGAGGGAATTAAATTATTAGATAATGAATTAACACCAATTGCTAGAGAAATAGCTACTGAAATTAATAATTTATTACAAGTTAATATAGAAGAAGGAATTAAATTAGAAAAAGAATTAATGATATTAGAGTATGTTTCTATAATTATAAGTACAGTATCTATAGTTATTCTGATGGTTTCAGTTTTTAATATTAGCAAACTTATCTCTAATGTAATAGCAGAACCTATAATAAAAATAAAAGATGTTGCTAAGGAAATAGCAAATGGAAACTTAAATGTAGAGATAGAAGTAGAATCTAAAGCTGAAATTGGTGAACTAGAATATTCATTTTCTGAAATGACTAAGAATCTTAATACATATATTAATGAAATAGTTAATGTATTAGGAAGTATTGCAGATGGCGAATTAAACATTAGCACTAGTGAAAATTACAAAGGTGATTTTATAAAGATAAAAGAATCTTTAGATAATATTTTAATTTCACTTAATGATACATTTTATGAAATTAAAGAAGCAACAGCACAGGTTAGTGGTGGAGCACAACAGGTTTCACAAACAGCTCAAAGTTTATCTCAAGGGGCTACAGAACAAGCTAGTGCAGTAGAAGAGTTAACGGCTTCTATTGGAGAAATAAATGAACAAGTTAAAAATACTTCAAAGAATGCTGATAATACAAATAACATAGTAAAAAAATTAGTATTACATATATCAGAAAGTAATAAAAAGATGGACAAGATGTTATCTGCTATGAATGACATTGAAAACTCATCTATAAACATAAAAGATATTATTCAAACTATAGATGATATAGCAGAACAGACAAATCTTCTAGCACTTAATGCGGCAATAGAAGCTGCAAGAGCTGGAGAAGCTGGAAAAGGTTTTGCAATAGTTGCAGAAGAAGTAAGAAAACTTGCAGAAGAATCTTCAGAAGCAGTTAAGAATACTACACTATTAATTGAAAATTCAATAAAATCAGTATATGAAGGAAAAGAAATAGCAGAGGATACTTCAAATTCTTTACAAGAAGTTGTAGAAAATGCTAAGGAAGCTACAGAATTAGTTGAAAATATAACTAAAGCAACAGATGAAGCAGCTTTATCTATAGACCAAATAAATGGAGGAATAGACCAAATAGCAGATGTTGTACAATCAAATTCAGCAGTAGCAGAAGAAAGTGCAGCAGCAAGTGAAGAATTAACAGCACAGGCTGAAACGTTAGATACTATGATAGGTAGATTTAATCTAAAATAATTTATGTATGATTTATTATAACTAAGTTAAGAGAAAATTTAATCAATAAAACTAACTATAATAACTTAATAATTGTATCTAAATAATTTAGGTTAACTCCTATTTTTGAAAGGAAGATGTCTATGTATTTATTTCAAAGAATAGAAGAACTGATGTTAGAATGTCAGGATACTAGATATTTTATTGGAGAATTTCTTTTAAAAGAGAAGGCTAAATTCTATAAATATTCTATGGATGATATTGCAAAGTTAACTCATACTTCTAAATCAACATTGGTGAGATTTGCTAAATCATTAGGCTTTCATGGCTGGAAAGATTTTTATGTAGCAATGATAGATGAAGCAAAATATTTGGAGTCTAATAATACCACAGTAGATGTTAACTTCCCATTTCATGAGAATGATAGCTATAGGAAAGTTATAGATACTATATCACGCTTACAGATAGAAAGTATTAAAGATACTTCTGAGCTTATAAATGAAAAAATGCTTGAATTAGCAGTAATAAGAATATCTAAAGCTAGGCGTATTATTATTTTTGGAATGAAACCTAACTCTTATTATGCAGAAAGTTTACAATGGAAGTTTTTAAGTATTGGAGTACAAATGTATGTGGGGAGCCCAGGAGAATTAGGTATGTTATCTAAATTATTAACAAAAGAGGATTGTGCAATTATGATTTCTTATGCGGGGAATAGCCATAAAGAACCTGTAACTTATATTGATACTTTAAAAAGTCAAGGTGTACCAATGATTGGAATTACAAGTCTTGGAGATAATTATATGCGCCAAAATATAGACTGCATATTTTCAATTTCATCAAGGGAAAAATTATATAGTAAAATAGCAACATTTTCTACAGAACAGTCAATTATGTTTATTTTTAATGTACTTTATTCTTGTTATTTTAAAAAGGAATATCATAAAAATTTAAAATACAAGATTGAAAACTCAAAGACACTTGAAAAGAGTAGAAAAGCAATAATTAGCAGTATGCAAGAAATATAATTTTATAAAAAACAAAGAAAAGAATTAGAAATTGTGAAATAAAATTTCTAGTTCTTTTTTTTACTTGGATTTACTTGTTTGTCATATATAAAAATGTTAATTTATTTGTGAAGACACAGTGTTTATTAAAAAATTATAAAGCTTTATATAAAGGGAGAGAAAAATATGAGTCAAAAATATGAAAGTTTAGCTTTGGATATTATAGAGCTTGTTGGGGGAAAATCAAATATAAATAGTGTATATCATTGTCAAACAAGATTACGTTTTCAATT
>SVCF01000034.1:15323-21115 GCA_015058475.1 Clostridium butyricum
GATATTATAGAGCTTGTTGGGGGAAAATCAAATATAAATAGTGTATATCATTGTCAAACAAGATTACGTTTTCAATTGGCTAATGAGCAGTTAGCTAATCAAAAAGCATTAAATGATTTAGATGGAGTTACAAAATGCTTAATTAGCGGAGGAGTATTTCAAGTTGTTATTGGAACACATGTTAAAGATGTTTTTGAAGAAGTTGAAAAAATTGTAGGACCAATGACAAATAGAGAAGTTGAAATTCAAGAAAAGAAAAGCTTTATTAGCACAATTATTGATTTTGTTTCAGGAACATTTCAACCAGTTATTCCAGCATTATCAGGTGCTGGTATGGTTAAAGCAGTATTGGCATTATTAATTGTATTTAAAGTTATTTCAAATGAATCACAAACATATTATATTTTGAATTTCTTTGCTGATGCAGTATTTTATTTCTTACCAATGTTATTAGCTTATAGTGAAGCACAAAAATTACGTTGTAATCCAGTATTAGCAGCATCAGTAGCTGGAATTATGATGCATCCAAACTGGGGGACTTTGGTAGCAGCAGGAGATCCAGTTCGTTTCTTTGATGTTATTCCTTTTTCATTAGCAACATATACTTCTTCGGTTATTCCAATTATCTTAGTTGTATTAGTGCAATCTTATGTGGAAAAGAAATTAGAGAAATGGATTCCACAATCAGTAAAATTAGTATTTGTACCAATGCTTACATTCTTAGTTATGAGAACATTAGCATTATCTGTTTTAGGGCCTATTGGTAGTATCTTAGGAAAGTATTTAGCTGTATTCTTTAATTTCTTGAGCACTAATGCTGCATGGGCGCCTGCATTGATTATTGGAGCATTCTTACCTTTAATGGTTATGTTCGGACTTCATAATGGTGTTGCTCCACTTGGTGTTATGCAAATGGGTGAGCTTGGATATGATAGTATTTTTGGTCCAGGATGTGTATGTTCAAATATGGCTCAAGCAACTGCATCTTTAGTTGTTGCTTTAAGAACAAAAGATAAAAAATTAAAACAAGTTGCAATGTCTGGTTCTATTACAGCTTATATGGGAATTACAGAGCCAGCTTTATATGGTGTCAATTTACCTAAGAAATATCCCCTAATTGCAAGTATGATAGGTGGTGGGCTAGGAGGTCTATATGCTGGGCTAACTAATACACATAGATTTGCAACTGGTTCATCTGGAATACCTGCAGTATTATTATATATTGGTGATAATACAATGAAATTCTTTATTAATATAATTATTGCTATTATTATATCTTCTGTGGCAACAGCAATTATTACTTATGTTCTTAGTTTAAAATATGAAAAAAAAGTAGCAGATACAAAAGTATCTGGAGATAAAAATGTTGATGATTCAGTTGTTTTAAATCCTGTTCATGGACGAGTTCTACCATTAAGTAAGGCAAATGATGAAGTATTCTCTTCTGGTGCTTTAGGTAAAGGTGTAGTTGTTGAACCAAAAGATGGTAGAGTTGTAGCTCCCTTCAATGGAAAAATAATGAGCTTATTTCCAACAAAACATGCTATTGGATTGGTTTCAAATAATGGTATTGAAGTATTGATACATGTAGGAATAAATACAGTTGATTTAAAGGGTAAACATTTTAATGCTTTAGTTGCTCAAAATGATGAAGTAAAAGCAGGACAACCATTATTGGAATTTAATATTAAAGGTATTGAAGAAAGTGGCTATTCAAGTCAAACAATGGTTATTGTTACTAATTCTGATCAATATGAAGATATTGAAATGAATATCAATGAAGATGCTAATGAATTAGTAAATTTATTAAAAGTTAAATAGGAAAATTTAAATAGGAGAATTAATATGTTTTATAAAGAATTAAAAGGTTTCCCAGAAAATTTTTTATGGGGTGCTTCAACTTCTGCATATCAGGTAGAAGGGGCTTATAATGAAGATGGAAAAGGTTTATCAGTGCAAGATTTACACATTCCTACAGAAGGAATTACTGATTTTAAAGTGGCTAGCGATCATTATCATCGCTATAAAGAAGATGTGAAATTAATGGCTGAATTGGGTTTGAAAGCTTATCGTTTCTCAATTTCTTGGGCAAGAATTTTGCCTGATGGTGATGGAAAAGTCAATGAAAAAGGAGTTGAATTTTATAAGGATCTTATTGATGAGTTAATTAATTATGGAATTGAGCCAATTGTTACTATGTATCATTTTGATTTACCTTATGCCTTACATGAAAAAGGCGGATGGGCTAATAGAAAAACAATAGATGCTTTTGAAGCTTATGCAAAAATTTTATTCAAAAATTATGGTGACAAGGTTAAATATTGGCTAACTATTAATGAACAAAATGTTATGATTAATCATCCTGCTGCTATGAATCCAGGAAAAGTACCATCTAAGAAAGAATTATATCAGCAATGTCATAATATGTTTGTGGCTAGTGCAAAAGCAACTCTACTATGTCATGAGATGGTTGAAGATGGGAAGATTGGTCCTGCGCCTAACATAACAGCAATTTATCCAGAGAAATGTAATCCATTAGATGCAATTGCTGCTGATAACTGGGAAAGCATTCGTTGTTGGTTATATTTAGATATAGCAGTTCATGGTAGATATAATAGTTTAGTATGGGCTTACTTAGAAGAAAAAGGATATACACCAACTATTGAAGATGGTGATATGGATATTATTTCTAAAGCAAAACCGGACTTTTTAGGTGTTAATTATTATGCAACAGCAACAGTTGCTGCAAGTCGTAATGATGGTACAGATTGTCAAGCTAGAAATGGTGATCAACAAATCATGATTGGCGAAGAGGGTGTTTATCGTGCAGCACAAAATAATTATCTTGAAAAGACGGAATTTGGGTGGATGGTTGATTCTATTGGATTAAGAGTGACATTAAGAAGAATTTATGATCGTTATCATTTACCTCTTTTAATTACTGAAAATGGATTAGGAGCTAAGGATGAATTAACAGAAGACAAAAAAGTACATGATGATTATAGAATAGATTATTTAAAAAGACATTTTTATCAAGCAAAACTTGCTATTAATGATGGTGTTGATTTAATTGGATATTGTCCTTGGGCATTTATTGATTTAGTAAGTACACATCAAGGATATGGAAAAAGATATGGCTTTGTTTATGTTGATAGAGATGAAACAGATTTAAAAGAAATGAAACGTTATAAAAAAGATTCTTTTGATTGGTATAAAAAAATAATCAAAAAAAATGCAGAATTAATTTAACAGCAAGATTTTTATTGACATTTCATATTCTATGTAAATTGATGTCTTTCCTTCTTTTCGATAAAATTATATTTGAGAAGAAGGAAGGCTTTTTTGATAGATATAAAGATAAATAGGTGCTTCACGTCTATTAGAAGAACTTTTAAATATTGTTGGTGTGATTCACCACTAACTTATGAAGGTAAGTCACAAGCTTATATTGTTAGGCAGTATTTTAAAAATTATCATAATAAATTTAGTAAAAAAGAAATTATAAGATAATAGGAGGTCATTTTATGGAATATGTAAAATTAGGTGATTCGGATTTAATGGTATCTAAGGTATGCTTAGGATGTATGAGCTTTGGTGAAGCACAAAAAGGAATACATTCATGGACCTTGCCTTATGAAGAGTCTAAAAAGATTATTAAATATGCATTAGATAATGGTATTAATTTCTTTGACACTGCAATGGGTTATCAAGGAGGAACAAGTGAAGAGTTTTTGGGAAAAGCTATCAAAGAATATGCAAAAAGAGAGGATGTTATAATTGCTACAAAGTTTATTCCTCGAACTCAAGAAGAGGTTGAACAAGGTATTGATGCTAAAGAGCATATTGAAAATTGCTTAAATGAGAGTTTAAAAAGATTAAATATGGATTATGTTGACTTATATATTCTTCATATGTGGGATTATAACACACCTATTGAGGATATTATGGAAGCTTTACATGACGTTATCAAGCAAGGAAAAGTGAGATACATTGGAATATCTAACTGCTATTCATGGCAGATTGCCAAGGCTAATGAGATAGCTAAAGCAAAAGGCTATGAACAATTTGTATCTATTCAAGGGCATTACAACTTAATCTTTAGAGAAGAAGAAAGGGAAATGAAACCTTATTGTACTGATCATAATATTGCTATGACACCATATAGTGCATTGGCATCTGGAAGATTAGCTAAACATCCTGGTGAACAATCTAAGCGATTAAGTGAAGATAATTATGCCAAAGGAAAATATGATAGGGTATATGATGAAGATTTAGCTATTATTAATAGAGTTGAAGAATTAGCTGAGAAAAAAGGTGTTTCCATGACTGAAATATCATTAGCTTGGTTATTTACAAAAGTTACTTCACCTATTATTGGTGCAACAAAACTTCATCATATTGATGGAGCTGTAAAGGCAACATCAGTTGGATTGACTGATGAAGAAATTATTTATTTAGAAGAACTTTATAAACCTCATCGCTTAGTTGGAGTTATGGCAGAAAATAAATAAAATCAATAAAACTTTTTTATAAAAGTATGAGGAGGGTAAAATGTTATTTACCAATAAGGATTTAAAAAATATGATTGTTCCTTTGTTTTTTGAACAATTATTGATGATGATGGTAGGCATTGCTGATACCTTTGTTGTAAGTTTTGTAGGTGAATCAGCAGTATCAGGAGTCTCACTAGTAAATATGTTTAATACTGTTTTTATCTATTTATTTACAGCACTTGCCTCAGGTGGTGCAGTTATAATTAGTCAATATATTGGTAATAAAGATGAAGAAAATAGTATTAAATCATCAAGTCAGTTACTTATGTTTTCCACAGTATTTTCAATTATACTAGGTGTATTTGTTCTTATTTTTAATAAAGGATTATTGAGATTGCTTTTTGGAAGTGTAGATAATTCGGTTATGGATGCATGTGTGACATATTTAAGAATATCAGCTTATTCATATCCATTTCTAGCAATATATAATGCTGGTGCAGCACTTTATAGAAGTTTGGGAAAAACAAGTGCTACAATGTATGTTTCAATAATTTCAAATGTGATTAATGTGATTGGTAATTTAATTGGGGTTTTTGTATTAGAAGCTGGTGTTGCTGGAGTTGCTTATCCATCTCTTATAGCAAGAGCTTTTTCGGCTGTTGCTATAACAATTTTGTGCTTCGAAAAGAAATATAAGACTCATTATGAAATGAAATGGACATTGTATTGGGATAAGAATATGTTAAATAAAATTTTAAAGATTGCCATACCTAATGGAGTTGAAAATGGTATTTTCCAATTAGTCAAAGTTGCTTTAAGTAGTGTGGTTGCATTATTTGGAACATATCAGATAGCGGCCAATGGTATTGCTCAAAGTATTTGGTCATTAGCGGCTTTAATTGGCTGTGCTATGGGACCTGTTTATATAACAGTCATAGGTCAATGTGTGGGTGCAAATGATTTAGATGCAGCCACTTATTATTTTAAAAAAATAAATAAGTTAACATTAATTTTATCAATTATATGGAATGTGATTATCTTTGTAATTACACCATTTTTTATGAGATTTTATGCAGTATCTTCTGAAACAAGAAAATTAGTTATAATTTTAGTTCTTATTCACAATATATTTAATACAGTCGCTTTTCCACTTTCAGGTCCATTAAGCAATGGCTTGAGAGCAGCAGGAGATGTGAAATATACAATGATTATCTCTATTGCATCAACAGTTTTAGTCAGGTTAGTTTTTTCAATTATCTTTGGTATTTATTTAAATATGGGAGTCATTGGTATTGCTAT
>SVCF01000035.1 GCA_015058475.1 Clostridium butyricum
TAGGTGATATTTCTATTTAAATTAAACGGAAATTCTCTTGGGTTTATTTATAATGCAAAAAAATATATGAAAAAAATCGTTAAAAAAGACTTGATTTTTATTAGCAGGTTTAAACATAAATGATTGTGCCCAAAACCGTTTGTTCCCATGTAAAATGTGACAAACAATTTTGGAACAATCATTTATGAAAAATTCTAAAGCTTAATTTTTGAATGCAAGACACCGCCAAATATGAGAACTTTATTTCTTTGTTTCATCTAAATTCATAGTATTTATATTATGTTGCTATAAAATTATAATTTTTACCTTACTGGTTAGGCCTGTAATATAGAGAAAATAGGAATACAAGATATAAGAATACAGGAATACAAGTATATGAAAATATAAGAATAGATATTTCTATATGCTTATATGATTCAATACAAAAGTAATATCTTTTGTTATTTGTTCAACAGATATTCCATTTTCTTTAAGAAGTTCTTCTGCTATATAACGATCTGGGAAACCTTTTTTAATTCCATAATTTTTCACTTTCATATCTGATGTCCCATAATAACTTGCTATTTTCTGACCAAATCCACCTTCGAGCATTCCATCTTCTATAGTAATAACAAGTTTATGATCATTTTTTAAGCTATCTAATAAACTTTCATCAAGTCCAGTAATATATTTTGGATTAATTAATGTTGCTTCAATTTGATTTTGCTCTGAAAGCTTATTTACTACTTTTTCACCAATAGAATAAAAATCTCCTAATGCTATAACTGCAACATCTTTACCTTTCTTTGTTACTTTGTATTTATTTAATTTTGAGTAATCTGTTGTATCTTCAATACCAGTTTCTACGACACCTGTTACAGGAACTCTAATAGATACTGGGTGGTCATTTTGATTTATTGCCCAATTAAGCATTGAAAAATATTCTTCTTTACAAGTTGGTGCTAAATATACCATGTTAGGAATATTTCCAAGCATAGCTATATCATATAATCCAAGATGTGTAACATCATTCATTCCATAAACAGATGCTGCAAAAATTAACAAAACTGCTGGATTGTTATTTATGCATAAATCTTGAGAAAGCTGATCATATGCACGTTGAATAAATGTGCTATATACTCCATATACTGGTTTCCCACCATTTTTTGCAATACCTGAAGCCAAAGTAACTGCATGTTCTTCTGCTATTCCAACATCTATAAACTGCTTTCCTGCTTTTTCTCTTCTTTCTTTATGAAATCCAAATACAGCTGGAGTTCCTGATGTAATTGCTGCTATTTTTGGATCATTCTCCATTAAATCAAGAAGATATTCTGCTGTCATATTATCATAACTATCTGTGTTGCTCCCATTAAATTTTGACTTTCCACTTTCAAGTTCAAAAGGCATTCCCCAGTGCCAAAGTTCCTTATTTTCTTCTGCTGGAGCATAACCCTTTCCTTTGATTGTATGAACATGTATTACAACTGGATGATTTATATCTTTAACGTTTTCAAAAGTTTTTATTAATTGTTCAAAGTTATGACCATCACTTATATAATAGTAATCAAATCCTATGGCTTTAAAGAAATTATTTTCACATTTTCCTTCTGATTCTCTTAATTCACGTAAATTCTTATATAAGCCACCATAGTTTTCTGCTATTGACATATCATTATCATTTACTATGACAATCATATTTGTGCCTTCTTGGGCTGCATTATTTAATCCTTCATATGCTTCGCCACCACTAAGAGAACCATCTCCTATTAATGCAATTATATTTTCTTTTTCATTTTTTAAGTCTCTTGCTTTCGCAAGTCCACATGCAAGACTTATTGAAGTTGATGTGTGCCCTATTGTAAAAAAGTCATGTTCGCTTTCATGAGGATTAGAATATCCTGAAACATCATCATATTTTTTTTCATCAATAAATGCATCTTTTCTGCCTGTAAGCATTTTATGAATGTAGCTTTGATGAGATACATCATATACAATTTTATCTTTTGGAGAATTAAAT
This sequence comes from Clostridium butyricum, assembly GCA_015058475.1. Lineage (GTDB taxonomy): Bacteria > Bacillota > Clostridia > Clostridiales > Clostridiaceae > Clostridium > Clostridium butyricum_B. The sequence continues at coordinate 2,000 of SVCF01000035.1, forward strand.
ACATAATGTAATGCTATTGTTAGTTCAACAAGGCCTAAATTAGGATCTATATGCCCTCCATGTTCGCTTAACTTTTTTAGCAATGTTTTACGAATTTCAGTGCTTAATTCGTTAAGTTCTCCTATAGATAATTTTTTTACATCTTCTGGTGAATTTATTTTTTCTAAATACATGCTCTGATTCCTCCATACATAAAAGTTATTTTTTAAATTTATATTGATATTGTTCTTGTGTGTCTCTAATAATTACTTTAACACTTAGAGCTAACTCCAAGTCAATACATTAATTAAAAAAATAAGTAAAAATGGCTCAACTTTAATAGTTGAACCATTTACCAATAAAATATGGTAGTCAAAATAGGAGATGATTTATCATAAATATTAAGCTTTAAGGACTTTTATATATCTAACAAAATTTCCTTTAGAAACTGAACATTCATCAACAATTGTAAAGCCAGCATCAATAATATACTTATCCAAATCTTCAAAAGTAACTAAAATAACTCTATCAGAAAGTCTATGAGCTGTGTTAATAAGTGCCACTTGAGCTTCACGAGTTGTAGGTGTAAATAATCCATAGGGAAGATCAAGGATTGCAGCATCATATTTTTCTTTTATGTCATGCATATTTCCACTTGTAATTACATTTTCATACCCAAAGAATTCTAGATTTCTCTGAGCATTTTCAGCAATGCTGTTATTAAGTTCATATCCAACAACATCTATACCCATTGAAAGTGCTTCAATTATTACAGTTCCAACTCCACAGCATGGATCAATCAATTTACTGGATAAATCATTTTTAACAGCTATGTTAACTAATGTTCTTGCAACCTTTGCACTTAAAGAATTTGAATATGTACATGGCTTACTGTCATGAATATGCCATTCAAAATCATTTTTTATGTATTCTCCAAATATCCAGTCATCATTTACTTTGGTTATTCCAAGTAAAATTTTTGGATTATGTATATCAGGAAATCCAGTTACAACGTAGCCAACTTCTCTTACGCTTTTTAATCTATCTTCATAAGGGATGTTGTTAGATTCAAGCTTTACATAGCAAACCTTAAAATCATCATAAGCTAGTTCATCTTTAACGATTCTTTCAATTATTTTCTCTAAAGAATTTTCTTTATATATTATAGATATCATTTCTTTTATAAAGGTGCTTCTAGATGGATTTATATGTATGTTTGAAAATAGATATTTATTTTCTGGAATCTTGTTAAAAAGACTCTTCATTTCTAGCATACATAAACCTTCTTCAAATTTTGGATTGTAGTTAATTAAATATAAATATTCCTTATCATTTATTAATTTAGTATTCAATACTTTAACCTCATATTCTTAATTTACTTTATATCCTTGTAATATATTCATAAGACTATTATGAAGGAAAATATAGAAAAAAGAAAGTCCCAACCCTTCATGATTGAGGGGCAGGGGAGCTGAAGTGTCGAAGACACTTTTTTAGTGTAATTTGTTATAAGTTGTATTTAAACAATCACGGATAGCATGAAGTTGAGAAAATGCCAGATTATTTTTTGCACATTTTATTAATAAGATTTTCAATTAAAATCTCAGCTGCTTTTCTTTGTGGTGTTGTGATAGTTTGCTAAAGCATTTATCACATTGTTGTTTATAGTAGTTCTACATATAATCACTCTGTTTACCTCCTTCATATTTCGATATTCTATTACATTTAAAAAAATTGTAAAGTCTTTTTTGCAAATTAGCAAAAAAGAAATGCTATAAGTGTTGTTTTGTTGTGAAAGTGCACAAAAAATTAAGCATAAATTAGTGAGAGGGCTGAAAAAAATAAAAAAATATATAATCACGACAGGTGACGTTTTTTTTAAAAAAAGTGATGTTGTATAATTTTATTACAATATTGGTGTGGAAATAACTAATTATTGTGAAAAACAAAAAAGAAAGCTGTGGAAAAAGAAATAGTTGCAATGCTGATGCTGGTGGATAAGAGTCCAGATTGTATGCTTTAACTTAGAATTTAGCAAAACCTGCAGTTTCGTTTGGCCGCAAATATCGTATCATCGATTTTCTGTTATCGAATTGTGTAAATTCCAATATTTATACAGTTGGAATTTTGACATAGTATTAGCGTGAATTTTTTGAATTTGTTAAAGAAAAGAACGCAGATTTTAGTGTGGCTGCCATGTAAACGTATAGTATTTACTCTGGCTGCCATGTAAACGTATAGTTTTACCCTGGCTTCGCTTCTTATCCATGAACAAGTACACAGGATCATCTTGCAGTTTTGTTTTGATAAGAACATCCATGACTTGAAATAAAGTCTTGCGTAGGGTAGATGAACCACGTTTCATTGCGGGAATACTTTCTTGAGGACTCATTACCCTCTGGATCACCCCCTGAAAGGCGGTGAGGGCACCTTTATGGGTAAAGCATGTAACCGTATCCAATCTCAGCCATGAGTTGAAGTCCAAGAAAGGAAATGACTATACATTGCACCTACTATTCTAACAGCTTAAGCAACAATAAGGAATATAGACATGGCTGGTTTGTCATGTACTATAACCTATAAAACTATTGTAGTAGAAAGGAATAAAAAATTATGTACAACAAATTAATGGGATGTCTAGCAAGTTTAAGAGAGAAAACTGATTTTAAACCAGAGGTAGCGATAATTTTAGGTTCTGGTTTAGGTGATTTTGCTGATGAGATTAATATCGTAGACACAGTCGAATACACCGATATCAAAGGTTTTCCTGTATCTACTGTAAAAGGTCATAAAGGACGTTTTGTATTTGGATACGTTGAAGAAACTCCGGTTGTAATTATGCAGGGCCGTGTACATTATTACGAAGGATATGATATGAAAGACGTTGTTCTTCCTACTCGTCTTATGGGAATGATGGGAGCAAAAAAAATCCTCTTAACAAATGCAGCAGGAGGATGTAATCCAGATTTTAAACCGGGAGATTTAATGATGATTACAGATCATATTACTACAGGTGTTCCTAGTCCACTTATTGGACCAAATCTTGAAGAACTTGGAACAAGGTTCCCTGATATGAGTGAAGTATATAGCAAGCGCCTTCAGGAAGTAATTAGAGTTTGTGCAAAAGAATGTAACCTTGAAATTCATAAAGGCGTATACGTACAGTTCACAGGACCTAACTACGAAACACCAGCAGAAGTTAGACTTGCACAGATTTGGGGCGGAGATGCTGTTGGTATGAGTACAGCATGTGAAGCAATTGTTGCACATCATATGGGAATGGAAGTTTGTGGAATTTCTTGTATTACAAACATGGCAGCAGGAATTTCTAAAGTGGCACTTGATCATAAAGAAGTACAGGAAACAGCGGACAGAGTTGCTAAATCATTTAAAGAATTAGTTGCCAAAGTTGTTGTTACCATGTAATTCGTTTAAAGAACTAATTATTACCGTTTTGAAAAAAGATTGTTGAAACCTTTTTAAATACTTCCTTTTATGAAGATATTAGACATAAAAAAAGAATTCAGAAAATTGACAAATGAAAGGAAATGAAGGATATTGAGAGACTATGTAATTAAAGGAAATATCTGTTATAGTAAATCGAAAGATGAGATTTGTGTAATTGAAAATGGATATGTTGTCTGCGAAGACAATAAATGTGCAGGTGCTTATGAACAATTGCCCAAAAATTATGTAGATTTTCCTTGTTATGATTATAAGGACAAAATAGTTATTCCGGGGTTAGTAGATTTACATGTTCATGCTCCACAGTATGCATTTCGTGGTTTAGGAATGGATTTAGAGTTGATTGACTGGCTTAATACACATACTTTTGTAGAAGAAGCAAAGTATTCAAATATTGAATATGCGAATAGAGCATATGATATTTTTGTCGAAGACCTTAAGAATAGTGCAACTACGAGAGCATGTGTATTTGGGACAATTCATAACGAAGCTACATTGCTGCTGATGAATAAATTAGAAGAATCTGGATTAAAAGCGTATGTTGGAAAAGTAAACATGGATAGAAAAAGTCCAGAATATTTATGCGAAGAAAATGCTGAAAAATCAGCAAAAGACACAGAAAAATGGCTACTTGATTGTGTAAATTTAGAAAATGTTAAACCTATTTTAACTCCTAGATTTACACCGTCTTGTACGGATGAACTGTTTGAAAAATTGTCTGAATTACAGAAAAAATATAATTTACCTATGCAGTCACATTTGTCAGAAAATCTGGGTGAAATTGATTGGGTAAAAGAATTATGCCCTGGAACAAATTTTTACGGTGAATCATATAACCGATATGATATGTTTGGTGGTTCTTGTAATACTATTATGGCTCATTGTGTTCACAGTGGTGATGATGAAATTGAAATGATGAGAAAACAAAATGTATTTGTTGCGCATTGTCCAGAATCTAATACAAATTTATCTTCTGGTGTAGCACCAGTGAAAAAGTATCTTGATAAAGGTATGAAAGTTGGATTAGGAAGTGATATCGCGGCAGGTTCTTCTCTCTCAATTTTTAAAGCAATGACAATGGCTATTCAGTGTTCAAAATTAAGATGGAGATTATATGATCAGACTGTAACTCCATTGACAGTGGAAGAGGTCTTTTACTTGGCTACAAAAGGTGGTGGAGAATTTTTCGGCAATGTAGGTAGCTTTGAAAAAGATTACGAATTTGATGCAGTAGTGATAGAAGATTCTACATTAAAGCATCCGCAAGAGCTGGATTTGAAGTCTCGGTTGGAACGACTGATTTATCTTGCAGAAGATAGGAATATTGTCGCGAAATTTATAGGCGGAAAGAAAGTTCTTGAAAAATAAAATTTCTTAGGAGGAAATAGAATGAAATTTTTTATTGACACAGCAAATGTTGAAGATATTAAAAAAGCAAATGACATGGGAGTTATTTGTGGTGTAACAACAAATCCATCACTTATTGCAAAAGAAGGGCGTAAGTTTGAAGAAGTAATCGCTGAAATTGCATCTATTGTGGATGGTCCAATCAGTGGTGAAGTGAAAGCAACCACAACAGATGCGGCAGGGATGATTGCAGAAGGCAAGGAAATTGCTAAAATTCATCCCAATATGGTCGTAAAGATTCCAATGACAGTAGAAGGATTAAAAGCGTGTAAAGCTCTTACAGCAGAGGGAATTAAGACAAACGTAACTCTCATTTTTACAGCAAATCAGGCACTTCTTGCAGCAAGAGCTGGAGCTACTTATGTTTCTCCATTTTTAGGACGTTTAGATGATATTTCAGTACGCGGAGTTGATCTTATAACAGAAATTGCAGATATGTTTGCAACAGCAGGAGATATTGATACACAAATTATTGCTGCAAGTGTTAGAACAACAATGCATGTGACAGATTGTGCATTAGCAGGAGCACATATTGCAACAGTACCATATAAAGTGATTGAACAGATGACACATCATCCTCTTACAGATGCTGGAATTGCTAAATTTGTAGCAGACTATAAAGCTGTTTTTGGTGAATAATTTGTGTAGGAGGTAATAACATGAATAAGTTAAAACTTATGAAGAAAGCGAACGATATCCGTAAAGATATTGTCACAGCTGTTCATTCTGCAAAAGCAGGACATCCAGGTGGTTCTTTATCAGCAGCAGATATTTATACCTACTTATATTTTGAAGAAATGAACATTGATCCAGTGAAACCAAAGAAAGTTGATCGTGATAGATTTGTATTATCAAAAGGTCATGCAGCACCGGGCTATTATTCAGCACTTGCTGAAAGAGGCTTTTTCCCTGTAGAGGATTTAAAAACCCTTCGTCATACAGGGGCTTATCTTCAGGGACATCCCGATATGAAACATACCCCAGGTGTTGATATGTCAAGTGGTTCACTTGGACAAGGAATTTCCGCAGCAGTAGGTATGGCAATTTCTGCAAAACTTTATGGAGATAACTATAGAGTATATACACTCCTTGGAGATGGAGAAATTCAGGAAGGACAGGTTTGGGAAGCTGCTATGTTAGCTGGACACAGAAATCTTGATAATTTAGTAGTAATTGTTGACAATAACAATCTCCAGATTGATGGATACATCAGCGATGTTAACTCACCGTATCCAATCGACAAGAAGTTCGAAGCTTTTAATTTCCATGTAATTAATATCGATGGACATGATTTCGATCAGATTGATGCAGCATTCAAAGAAGCAAAAGCAACAAAGGGAATGCCAACTGCTATTATTGCAAAGACAGTAAAAGGTAAAGGTGTTTCATTCATGGAAGATAAAGCAGCATGGCATGGAGCTGCTCCAAATGATGAACAGTACGCCATTGCAATGGCAGATTTGGAGAAAGTAGGTGAAGCATTATGTCAGAAGTAAAGAAAATTGCCACAAGAGAAAGCTACGGCAATACTTTAGCAGAATTAGGAAAATTACATGAGGATGTAGTAGTATTAGACGCTGATCTTGCAGGAGCAACTAAGACAGGTGTATTTAAGAAAGCTTGTCCAGAACGTTTTATCGACTGTGGTATCGCAGAAGGTAACATGATGACAGTTGCAGCAGGTATTGCAACAACAGGAAAAGTTCCATTTGCAAGTACATTTGCTATGTTCGCAGCAGGACGTGCATTTGAACAGATCCGTAACTCAATTGGATATCCAAAGAATAACGTTAAGATCGGTGCTACACACGGAGGTATCTCTGTAGGTGAAGATGGTGCCAGCCATCAGTGTAACGAAGACCTTGCTCTTATGAGAACAATTCCAGGAATGACAGTTATCTGTCCTTCAGATGATATCGAAGCAAAAGCAGCAGTATTTGCAGCTTATGAACATCAGGGACCAGTTTATATGCGTTTCGGACGTCTCCCAGTTCCAGTAATCAACGATAATCCAGATTACAAATTCGAAATTGGAAAAGGTATAGTGATGAAAGAAGGTAAAGACATAGCAATTATTGCTAACGGTCTTGAAGTAAGCGAATCACTTGTAGCAGCAGAAATGCTTGCAGCAGACGGAATTGATGCAAAAGTTATCAACATCCACACAATCAAACCATTAGATGAAGATTTAGTTATTGCAGCAGCTAAAGAATGTGGAAAAGTTGTTACAGTAGAAGAACACTCTATCATCGGTGGGCTTGGCGGAGCAGTTTGTGAAGTATTATCTGAAAAATGCCAGACTCCAGTTCTAAGAATTGGTATAAGGGATGTATTCGGAGAGTCTGGTCCGGCAAAAGAATTAATTGCGAAATATGGATTGGATTCAGAAAGTATTTATAAAGCAGTGAAAAATTTTATCTAATGTATGAGGCGATGTGATGAACATATTGTTGCCTTCATTATTGTCAGCTAATTTTTCAAATGAGGAATAAAACTCCATAATGTTAATGAAGTATTAGACGCTGGAGCGAATGTTATTATTGCTGGTTCTGATGTTTTTAATTATAATACATTAGAGAATACAAAAGCTTTTATGAATGTATTGTAAAACTAAAGGTGGTAAAGAAAAACAAAAATGGAATCAAGAAAACGTTTATTTGAAATTATAGCTAAAGTTGGATGTGACCAGCGTGAATATTTAGAGGCATTATTTAAATATATACCGGAAGCGGTTGTGAAAGAAATTATGTATTGTGAAATTCAAAAAAATAAAATTATTCTTCACGCTGGTGATTCTAACGATACGGTGTTCTTTCTTTTAAAAGGTCAAGTAATAGGGATAGATCATCAAAAACTGGGGCGAGTGTATTCGTTTATGGATTTTATAAAAATGAATATTATTGGTGATTTCGAGGCATTTGGTGACTTTTCTAAATACTGCGTAACAGTTCGTACTACAGAAGATTGTAAATTGCTAAAGATTTCAACAAAGAGTTATTTGAATTGGATACGACATGATGAGAATGCTCTTTTTCTTAGACTAAACAATATTTTAAACACATTGACATTTGAAAGAAATTTTGACCGAGAGTATATATTTAAGGGATGCAAAGAAAGATTGATGAGTTATTTGGTCAAGTTATACAAAAAGGAGCATAGTGATACTTCTGATAGCTTTAAAGTTGGAAAAACTCAGCCAGAATTGGCTGATAAAGTTGGATTCCATGTTAGAAGTGTTCAAAGAAGTATCGCATCCTTAAAGAAAGATGGTTTTATTACAATTACAAATGGTAAGGTTATCATTTCGTATGATCAGTATTTAAAATTAGAAGAATTTATAGAAGGAATAGAAAGGGGTTAACATGGGAAAATATAAACGTATATTTACAATTATAATAGATTCTCTTGGAGTAGGTGCTTTACCAGATGCAGGAGATTATGGGGATGTTGGAACAGATACACTTGGACATATTTCACAGTATATAGATGAGTTTAACATTCCAAATCTTCAAAAAATTGGAATAGCGAATCTTCATCCTTTAAAACAAGTAGATGCAGTAGAAAATCCAATGGGATATTATACATATTTGCATGAGGCAAGCAATGGAAAAGATACAATGACAGGACACTGGGAGATGATGGGACTTCACATTACAACTCCATTTAAAACTTTCACGGAAACAGGATTCCCAAAAGAACTTTTAGATGAACTTTCTGCAAGAACAGGAAGAGTTATCATTGGTAATAAGAGCGCAAGTGGTACAGAAATTTTGGATGAATTAGCAGAAGAAGAAATTGCTACAGGTCATATGATTGTATATACTTCAGCCGATTCTGTGCTTCAGATTTGTGGGAACGAAGAAACATTCGGACTTGATGAATTATATCGTTGCTGTGAAATAGCTCGTGAAATTACGATGAAAGACGAATGGAAAGTTGGTCGTATTATTGCAAGACCATATGTTGGAAAGAAAAAAGGCGAGTTTCAAAGAACTGCAAACCGTCATGATTATGCCTTAAAACCATATGGAAGAACAGCATTAAACGTTTTAAAAGATGCTGGATATGAAGTGATTTCTGTTGGAAAAATTTTTGATATTTTTGATGGAGAAGGTCTTACAGAGTCTAATAAATCAAAAAGTTCTGTTCATGGTATGGAACAGACCATTGAGATTGCAAAAAGAGATTTTGAGGGACTTTGCTATGTTAACCTTGTTGACTTCGATGCATTATGGGGACATCGTCGTGATGTAGAAGGTTATGCACAGGAAATTGAAAAGTTTGATGTAAAATTAGGAGAATTGATGAGCCTGATGAAGGAAGATGATTTAATCATCATTACAGCAGACCATGGAAATGATCCTACTCATACAGGAACGGATCATACAAGAGAAAGAGTTCCATTCCTTGCTTACTCACCATCCATGAAAGGCTGCGGCAAATTGGAGGACGCAGACACATTTGCTGTGATTGGTGCAACAATTGCCGAGAACTTTGGCGTTGAAATGCCAGAAGGAACAATTGGAAGTTCTATTCTTAATAAATTAAATTAATTTAAAAGAAAGAGGAGAGAAGCAAAAAATGAAGATTTTACTAAATTTAGTGGGTCTTGTACTCGTATTTGCAATATGCTGGTTACTTTCTTATAACCGTAAGTCAATTCCTTGGAAAGACATTATTAGAATGCTTATTATAGAATTTATCATCGCATTTATTATCGTTAGAGTTCCAATAGGACAGAAAGTGGTTACTATTTTGGCTAATGGAATTACAGCAGTAATTAACTGTGGTAATGAAGGTCTTGAGTTCGTATTTGGTGACCTTTTTACAGGTGGTTCTACAGGAATCTATGTATTTATTATCCAGAGTTTAGGTAATATTATTTTCGTTTCTGCTTTAGTAAGTGTTCTGTATTACCTTGGCGCACTTGGGTTTGCAGTAAAATGGATTGGTAAAGTAGTAGGTAAAGTTACGAAAACAACAGAAGTTGAAACTTTCGTAGCTGTTGCTAATATGTTCCTTGGACATACTGATAGCCCTATTCTGGTAGCAAAGTATTTACCTAGATTAACAGATAGTGAGATTTTTGTAATATTAGTTTCTGGTATGGGGAGTATGTCCGCATCTATTCTTGGTGGATACTCTGCATTAGGTATTCCTATGGAAAATCTGTTAATTGCAAGTGCTTTAGTACCAATTGGAAGTATTATGGTATCTAAAGTTATGTGCCCACAGACAGAACAGGTAGAAGAGATTTATGAAGTTAAAATGGATAATAAGGGAAATAATACAAACGCAATTGATGCTCTTTCTGAAGGGTGTAATACAGGTATTCAGATGGTTATCTCCATTGGTGCATCTATCGTAGGTTTCATGGGTGTTGTGGCACTTCTTAATATGGTTCTTGGTATATTCAATCTTAGTTTTGCACAGATTTTCGGATATATCTTTGCTCCATTTGGATATTTAATGGGATTTGAAGGTCCTAATATCTTAATGGAAGGAACTTTATTAGGTTCTAAATTAATCCTTAATGAATTCATTGCATTTGGTGATTTGGCTGGCAAATTTGCTTCTTTAGATGCAAGAACAGCTTTAGTTGCAACAATTTCTCTTTGTGGTTTTGCTAATATTGCTAGTATGGGTATGTGTATTGGTGGTATCGGTGTTCTTTGTCCAGAAAAGAGAGGAACAATTTCTTCTCTTATCGTGAAAGCAACGATCGCAGGTGTATTCGTAAGTATCAACAGTGCATTCTTAGTAAGTATTGTTTCATTATTTTAATAATAATAGGATGATTGGATAACAACAACGATATTTTTGTTCAGTCATCATAATAAAAATGTGATTAAAAAATTGTAAGCAATCATATATGATTGTAGAAAGGACTTGTTATGGATCAGAAAAAAGTTTTAGGTATTGTAGATCATACATTACTTGGAGTAACAGCAACTTGGGAAGAAATTAAAGTAATTCTTGATGATGGGATTAAATATGGATGTGCATCTGCATGTATTCCGGCAGCTTATGTAAAAGAAGCAGCAGAATATGTAGATGGGAAATTACCAATTTGTACAGTAATTGGTTTTCCTAATGGTTATAACACAACAGCAGTAAAGGTATTTGAAACAAAAGATGCAATTGCAAATGGTGCAGAAGAAATCGACATGGTAATCAATGTTGGTGCTCTTAAAAATAAAAGATATCAGGAAATTGAAGATGAAATTCGTCAGATTCATGAAGCTTGCGATGGAAAAATTCTGAAAGTAATCATTGAAACATGCTTACTTTCAGAAGAAGAAAAAATTAAAATGTGTGAAATTGTTACAAATGCCGGTGCTGAATATATTAAAACATCTACAGGATTTTCAACAGGCGGTGCTACATTTGATGATGTTGCACTTATGAGAAAATATATCGGAAAAGATGTGAAAGTAAAAGCAGCTGGTGGAATTTCATCATTTGACGATGCGGACAAATTTATGGGGCTTGGTGCTGACAGACTTGGTACAAGTAGATTAGTAAAAATTATGAAAAATACAGATACTGGTGCAGGTTATTAATTTGTATTAAATCGATAGTTCCACGTTATTGTTTCTTTCATTATGGGCCTAATTATAGAATTAGGCCCATATCTCTATCAAAAATAATTATCAGGAGTTAAAAAAATGTATTTGAAGGATTATAAACGCTGGTATGAAGCCGACTCAGAAGACGATGCTCTTACAGCTGAACTTGAAGCTATCGACGGTAATGAAGAAGAAATTAATGAACCTTTACAGCAAAAGAAGCGGTATTTTAATTTAGGGGGACACTATACCTATTTTTAGGTAATTACCCCTCTCGCTAACATTTCTTATCGGTTCAAAAACAAGAAATAGAATTATCATGCTGGAATTAAAGCCTCATGAATAATTCAGGATTATGTTTATCTAAGAAAGGAATAATTTATTATGGATACAGCAATGCTTATTGAAATATTTGGATATATAGGAACTATATTGGTAGTAGTTTCCATGTTAATGTCATCAATAGTGAAATTAAGAATTATTAATACAGTTGGTAATATTGTATCAGGAATTTATGCAGTAATTTGTGGAGCATTTCCATTAGTATTGATGAATGGATGCTTAATGGTTATCAATATTTATAACTTATTTAAATTATTAAAAACAAAACAAGAATATGATTTTGTTGAAGCTGATGCAAAAGATACTCTTGTTGAGTATTTCTTAGGACATTACAGCGAAGATATTAAAATGTACTTCCCAGGATTTGATAAAGAAAATGTTTGTGGAGAAAAGGCATATATTGTTTGCTGTGATGGAACTCCAGCAGGTATATTATTAGGAAAAGAAAGTGAGGGTGTTATTGATGTAATGATTGATTACTCAACACCTACATATCGTGATTGTTCTGTTGCTAGATATTTATATTCAAAATTACATTCAAAAGCTATTGATGCGCTTTTATTCTCGCAGAAGGAGTCTGAAACACATGTAGCATATATGAGTAAGATGGGATTTGTCAAAGAAAATGAAATATATGTAAAGAAATTAAAATAATTAAAATTGCAAAGGAGAGTAAATAGTACATTATGTAAATACAAAGATGACGATATAATTTAGTAGTAGAAAAATTAGAGGATATGATTTCAAAGTTTATAATAGAATAATTTAAATTGTAGGATATGCTGTATCAAATTTATTATACAAATTTGATACAGCTATTAATTTATATATGTATTTTTACTTTTGAAAGGAAATAAATTCAATATAAACTTTTATATGAAGAATTATATTTCATATAAAAAAGCGAAATGAAACTTAAAAAATAAAATTTTTAAAGATTATAAATTAATAATGTAAAGGAAGTATGATAAAATAATAATTGATTAATATAAAAAAAATGGAGGGCTATATTATATGGAAAATAAAATTAAAGTTGGAGTAGTTGGATATGGAAATTTAGGGAGAGGCGTATTAAAGGCTCTTAAAAAAACTAATGACATGGAGCTAGAAGCAGTATTTACAAGAAGAGAAAATGTTTCTCTTGAAGATGGATCAAAAGCTATACATATGTCAAAAATCGTAGAGTATAAAGATAAAATTGATGTTATGATACTTTGTGGAGGTTCAGCTACTGATTTACCAGAGCAAGGTTCAAAGATTCCAGAAATGTTCAATACTGTAGACAGTTTTGACACACATGCAAAAATTCCACAATATTTTGAAAGTGTTGATAAGGCTGCTAAAGCTGCTGGAACTTTAAGTATAATTTCAGTTGGTTGGGATCCAGGTTTATTTTCATTAAATAGATTAATGGGACAAGCTATTTTGCCAGAAGGAAAAGATTATACTTTTTGGGGTAAAGGGGTTAGCCAAGGACATTCAGATGCAATAAGAAGAATAGATGGAGTTAAAGACGGTAAGCAATATACAATTCCTAAAGAAGAAGCACTATCAAAAGTTAGAAGTGGTGAAAATCCAGAGCTTACAACTAGAGAAAAACATTCTAGAGTTTGTTATGTAGTATTAGAAGATGGTGCAGACAAAGAAAAAGTAGAAAATGAAATTAAGACTATGCCTAATTATTTTTCAGACTATGATACAGAAGTTAATTTCATAAGTGAAGAAGAATTAAAGAAAAACCATTCAGGAATGCCTCATGGAGGATTTGTTATAAGAACAGGAGTTACAGGTGATGGAAACAAGGAAAAAATAGAATTTTCACTTTCATTAGATAGTAACCCAGAGTTTACATCAAGTGTATTAGTTGCATATGCTAGAGCAATTGTTAAGATGGCTAAAGAAGGAAAGACAGGTGCTTGCACAGTATTTGATGTTCCACCAGCATATCTTTCACCAAAATCACCAGAAGAATTAAGAAAAGAATTATTATAATCTATTAAATAATATAAAGAAATCAACTCTCAGAAAAATATTCTGGGAGTTTTTTTATGCAACTTACATTATCTAAAAAGCAACTTGTAGTTAAAAGAGTTGAGTGAAAATAAAATTAGAATATACTTATTATTAAAAGAATGAATTTTTATAAATTAAATGATAATAATGGTGATTTATACTATGAATAATATTAGGGAAGTAAAAAAATTAAGAAGGTGCTTTTAATTATGGAGAATATTATAGAGGTAAAAAATTTAAGTAAAAATTTTGGAGAGTTTAAAGCAGTTGATAGTATTAGCTTTAATGTAAAAAGAGGAGAATTATTTGGATTTTTAGGAGTTAATGGAGCAGGAAAATCCACAACTATTAATATATTATCCACATTATTAAAGAATTTTTCAGGAAAAATTAAAATCTGTGGATTAAATTTACGAAAAGATGATGCTGAAATAAGAAAAAGAATAGGTATAGTTTTTCAAAATAATTCTTTAGATGATCTTTTAACAGTAAAAGAAAATTTAATTTCACGAGCATATTTATATGGAGATGATAAGAAAAAGATAAAAAAGAATTTGGATAATGTATGTGAAATATTAAAGATAGGAGAACATTTAAATAAACAATTCAAATATTTATCAGGTGGGCAAAAAAGAAGTTGTGATATAGCAAGAGCACTTATGAATACACCTGAAATATTATTTTTAGATGAACCAACAACAGGACTTGATCCTAAGACACGTAAGAATTTATGGGATTGTATTGAGTATTTAAGAGCTGAAAATAACATGACAATATTTTTAACAACACATTATATGGAGGAGGCGGCAAAGGCTCAGAATATATCTATTATTGATAGAGGAAAAATAGTTGAATCGGGTACGCCATTTAAGTTAAAGGAAGAGTATGCATGTGACCAATTAAAAATAGAGCCAGAAAATATAGAAGAAGTTAAGAAGGTATTAGATGTTAATAACCTAAGTTATAGTGAAGATGTAAATAGAATAATGGTAGCAATTCCTTATAGTTTATATTCAATACAAACTCTAAAAGAACTTGAAAAGCATATTAGATCATTTGAAGTTGTTCAAGGAACTATGGATGATGCATTTTTAAATATTACTGGAAAAACTTTATTTGAAAATTAGAAATATGCTAAATGAGATATTGTTAAGTTAAACATATAGTATTAATTAATAAAAATATTCAAAGAATTTGGAGGGGAATAATGAAAACATTGATAATGATTATAAGAAGAAACATGTTAGTCTATAGTCGTGATAAAGCAACAGTATTTTTTTCTATGTTAGCTATGATAATAGTTATATTACTAAATGTAATATTTTTAGGTAAGAATAATGTGGACAATCTTATGACTTTTGGTAATATAAATTCACAAATGGCTAATGAATTTATTATAGTTTGGATAATAGCAGGAATAATAGCAATAAACTGTGTTACAAGTTCATTAGCAGTTATGAATATAATGGTTGAGGACGAAGATAAAAAAAGAATGCCGGTTTTCCTAGTTTCATCGGTAAGTAGATTTAAATTAAGTCTAGCTTACATTTTAACTGCATTTTTAGTATCATTTGGAATAAGTAGCACTACTTTCTGCAGTCTTCAAATATATTTATTTATAATTGGAGAACAGCTATTTACTATAATTCAAGTTGCTAAAATTATAGGAATAATCTTTTTAAATTCTTTTGCATCTTCAACATTCATGTTTTTTCTGGTTTCTTTTATTCACACAGCATCAGCTTATTCAGGAATAAATACTTTAATCAGTACCTTAATTGGGTTTGTAACAGGAATGTATGTTTCAATGGGAGAACTACCTATAATCCTACAAAAAATATTAAAGTTTATACCAGCAGTACATGGTGTATCTTTAATAAGAGAAGCTTTTTTAGAAAATGTTATTAAATCCGTCTTTGTAGGACAGCCAACTGAGGTTTTTGAAAGATATTTAGATTATATGGGAATAACACTATCATTCAATGGAACCATGATTAATGATAGTTATAAGGTAATCATATTACTAATAACAGGCATAATATTCTTAATTTTATCAGGAATTGTAATAAGAAATAAAGAAGTTAGGGATAGATAAAAAGTATATTATATAGAATTATATTTTTAAGGTATTTTGTACCAAACAAAAAGAAAGTTTTGTATACTTTTATTATAAATAAATATAAAAATATTATGCATAAAGGGGACAAACTATGAAGATAATCATAGAAGATTTGAAAGATGGAGAAGAAGAGGAAATCATAATTCGTTCTAATAATATAGATGATTCTATATTACAGATGATATATAGTGTAAAGATGCATACACAAAAGATGGTTGGATTATATAATGGAAGAATGACTATGATTGAGCCAAAGGATATATTCTATTTTGAATCAGTAGATAATAAAACTTTTATTTATTGTGAAAAACAGATTTTTGAATCAAAAATGAAATTATATGAGATAGAAAGCCAATATGAAAATACTGATTTTTTTAGGGCATCTAAATCAATAATTTTAAACTTATCAAAGATAAAAAATTTGAGTCCAGCATTTAATGGAAGATTTGAGGCATTATTAAGAAATAATGAAAAAGTAATAATTTCAAGACAGTTTGTTCCGATTTTGAAAAAGAAATTAGGACTTTAGGAAGGAGTAATATATGAAGGAATATATTAAGAATACTTTATATTCATTTTGTTTTATAAATACTGGAAGTATGCTTGGGGCAGCTTCATTTATATCAATATTTTATGGTAAGGCGATATTAGATTCTAATTTACTTTGGCAAATAGCAAGTGCTTCTTTATTAATTGCTATAATAAATACTATTCTTTTTTCAAGGGATCAGCTTAATAAGAATGAGTTTATTGTAAGAGTGATATTACATTATATATTAACTAATGTAGTGATAGTAGGAGGAGGCTATATATTTGAGTGGCTTGATAATTCCATAAATCAAATTATAGGTTTAATGATAACTATATTGTGTGTATATGTTTTTTTATTTTTAACAACATATAAAAGTGATAAAAAAGCTGCAGAAAAACTTAATAAGAGGATATCTGAATATAATAAAAAAGAATAAATTATAATAATATAGGAATTAAAGTATTTATGTTTTTAATTATAGACTGTATTAAATGGATAAAAATACTTAATAAGTTAATACTTTTTAATAAGATAGAATTTTATTTAATAAAATGTTGCCATTAACATAACTTAGGTATAGAATTAGATTGCTAAATAAGGAGAGTGATTAAAGATGTTAAATGAAAATTTATTAAAAACTCTTAATGATCAAGTTAACTATGAATTCTATTCTTCATACCTATACCTTGCTATGGCAAGTTATTGTGAAAATATAGATTTAAGCGGATTTGCTAATTATTTTAGGGTTCAGGCTAAAGAGGAACTAGATCATGCTATGAAGTTTTATGATTATGTTTATCAAAAAAATGGTTCAATTGAGCTAGAACAAATAGATAAGCCACAAACAACTTTTGATGGAATAGTTGATGTAATCCAAAAAGGATATGAGCATGAACAAACTGTTACTAAAAAAATATACTACCTAGCAGATATAGCTTATGAAGAAAGAGACCATTCAACAATTAGTTTACTTAAGTGGTTCATAGATGAGCAAGTAGAAGAAGAAAATAATTTTAATATGTTACTTAAAAAAATAAGAAGAGCTGGAGATAATCAAGTTGCATTATATTTATTGGATGATGAACTTGCAAAAAGAGTTTATACTCCAATAGCTGCTCAATAGGATTTTGATATAAATAAGTTACGCAGTAACTTATAATGTACAATTGATGCCCCTTGTGGGTACACAGAGTGCAATGGACAATTAACAATGAAGGATAAAAAACTTTCAGTTTTTCTAAAATTGTAGTATTGCATCTATATTTGCCAAGGCAAATATAATCCGCTTAGGCGAATGTTATTGCTAAAGCAATAACGATGCAATAATACAATTAAAAGTCGAAGACTTTTTTCCTTCATTGTCAATTGTCCATTGTTCATTGTCAATTATAAAATGCTTCACATTTTATTTATAATACATATTCTTCTATAGCTTTAATTACACCATTTTCAGTGTTCTTTTTAGCTATATAATTTCC
>SVCF01000036.1 GCA_015058475.1 Clostridium butyricum
TCAACAGTTTTAGTCAGGTTAGTTTTTTCAATTATCTTTGGTATTTATTTAAATATGGGAGTCATTGGTATTGCTATAGCAATGTGTTTAGACTGGACAATAAGGGCAGTAATATTCTATTTAAGATTTAAATCTAATAAGTGGAAAGAATTTAAAATTATTTAATGCCAAAGAAATAATTAAGAAATGACCACAAAAGTATAAGAACTGGTTAACAATTTAGCTAATAATATTAATAAAACTGATTTTAATTTAACATGTGAAGATGAATTTATTGGTTATTTAGACATATTAATAAATATAATATATATCAAAAAAGAAGTACTAATAATTGAATAATTAGTACTTCTTATTAAACACTACAACCTACAGACTTTCCTTATAGAATATATACCCCCGACTTTTCACTAGTATTCATAATGCATTTTTCAACTTTATTTCTATTGTTTGAATTTTTCTATTTACTAATTTTGTCTCTTGTATTATTAAAATATTACCTTTTTATACTGCTTCCTCAGCTTTATTTTTATAACCAAATGAAAAAGTTAAGATAAAGGCTACTACAAATGAAACCATATTGACTAATATATAAAGTGGTAATTGGTTATTTAAGTATAATAATGTACCTGGTATACCTGTTAATGCCATACCTGTGGCTTTTAAATGTAGTATAGATGCTAAAAATCCTCCAACACCTCCACCAATCATTGACATAATGAATGGCTTTACTAATCTAAGATTTACTCCAAATACAGCCGGTTCTGTAATTCCTAAAGTAGCAGAGAAACAAGATGGGTATGCAATTTGTTTTGTTTTAGTAGAAACTGTTTTCATTGCTAC
This sequence comes from Clostridium butyricum, assembly GCA_015058475.1. Classification (GTDB taxonomy): domain Bacteria; phylum Bacillota; class Clostridia; order Clostridiales; family Clostridiaceae; genus Clostridium; species Clostridium butyricum_B. The sequence goes on from SVCF01000036.1 coordinate 841, forward strand.
AGCTAAAACTGCACCAGCTTGAGCCATGTTACCGCAAGTTCCAATTGGATTTAACATATTCCATCCAGTCTGTGAAAGCATATTTATTTCTAAAAAGTTTAATATATGATGAATACCAAAAATACCCAATAATTGTCCGAAGCTTCCATAGATAAGTCCACCAATTCCTAAAGGTAATTCTAATAAGAATTCAACAGCATATAGGACTCCTAATTCTAATGAATGGAAAATTGGTCCAATTATAAATAATGCTAATGTAATACCAGTCAATAAAGTTAAAAATGGTGTTAATATTAAATCAAGTGAGTCTGGTACTTTTGTTTTTAAGAATTTTTCAACTTTAGCCCCTATAATACCTGTTATAAAAGCAGGTAAAACAGACCCTTGATATCCTATAACTTTAATAAATCCAAAAAAGATTAATGGTTCTGCAGTTTGTTGTCCTACATCATAAGCATTTGGTAAGGCAGAATTCACAAGCATTAAGCCAAGTACACTCCCTAAAACAGGATTACCACCAAATGTCTTAAATGTTGACCAACAAACAAGTGCAGGTAAAAATGCAAAAGCTGTATCAGTTAAAACTTGAGTAAATATTATAAATTGCTGAGGAATACTATCTGGAGTTAAATCAAATAAACTTAATATAAATTCCTGAGTTAATAAGCCTCTAACCCCCATAAACAACCCAGTTGCAACTAGTACAGGAATTATAGGAACAAATATATCTCCAAAAATCCTTATAGCACTTTGAAATTTATTACCTTCCTTTTTAGCAACAGCTTTATTCGAAAAATCATCACCTAATAATAACATAACTTCATCATAAATTTTATTTACCAACCCAGTTCCTAAAATTATCTGATACTGTCCAGCATTAAAGAACGATCCTTTTACTCGCTCTAAATCTTCAACATCATCCTTCTTGATTTTATCTTTATCTATAATAATAATTCTTAGTCTTGTTGCACAATGAGCTACTGATTGAATATTTTCTTTACCACCGATTAATTCAATAATCTTTTTTCCCAAAGTCTTATTATCCATTTTTAATCCCCCTATAATTCAAAATAAGTCAATTTTTCACCTTCATATAAACCTAAATATTCTACGCCTAAATCATTTTCATCTGTGAAATATCTCAAAGAAAATACACTTTCTCCATTATTAACAAATACCTCAAGTGTAGAATTATCACTAAAAATATTTAATTGCATTAGTGAGTTTAGTTTTTTCATTTTGCTTTCTTTCTTATTAGTTACCCAGTTTTTTCGAGAAACAGAAAACATTCTAGTCTTTTTGCAATAATTAATTTCTATTGAATTATTTCGTAGCGATAATTTAAAATCACTTAAACCATTATTTCTCAACAATTTAATCTCAAATTTTCCAGTCTTTAATTCAAATTTATCCTTGAAACTGTTAAAATTCTTTCTATTTTTCCTAAGTTTTTTAACTTCTTCAATTGGTTTTTGTATCAACATTCCATCCTGCCAGGTTATTACGCGTGGTAGAGTTAAACAATGTATATAACCATATTTCTTTGTTGGGCATAACTCTTCTTCTTTTTCGCTCATTCTTGACATCCATGCCACAATAATTCTTCTTCCCTTTTCATCAATGAATGACTGAGGGGCATAAAAGTCAAATCCATAATCTATCAACTCTAGATTTGTTTGCGGTAAGAATTCTCTAGAATTTTCATTAAATTTTCCAGCAATAAAAGCTGAGTAGCTGCTAAGTTCTGCTGAATTATTCTCTTTTGTAGCCCTAATTTGTGGAGAGCATAGCAATATATCAATATTATCGTTTACACTGAAAAGATCAGGACACTCACACATATTATCTAATTCTTTATTATACAATACATTCTCATACTTCCAATGTAATAAGTCATCTGATGAATATAATGCGATTTCTCCTTTTTCATCTTTTGATTGAGCTCCTACAATCATCCACCAGTTCTTTTTACCTTTCCATACTTTTGGATCTCTATGATGCTCTGTAAATCTTTGCGGGGTTTCTATAAAGATGTCCTGTTTTATAAATGTTTTTCCATCTTGAGAAATACTCACACATTGATAGCTTTTTCTTACTCCATCATTTTTTACACTACCTGTGTAAAATAAATATAAATTATTATCATACTCTATACTGCTTCCTGAATAGATTCCGTTTCTGTCCTTATCTCTATCAGGAATAATAGCAGATCCATGGCTATTCCAATTAACCATATCTTCTGATGTAAATAACCCCCATTCTTTATAATCATGATTCATGCTGAAACGATTCCATTGATGAAAAAAATAATAGATACCTTTATACTGTATTAATCCATTTGGATCATTCAGCAAACCTTTTGATGGCTCAATGTGATACGTCAGTTTATATGGATTTTTCACTAATTCACTCCTCCTTTCAATAACAATAGAATTTATGGGGTTCTTACTACCCATCCCTATTCTAACATCTGGTACCTTATTATTTATATAGAAATATCAAACGAAAATATGGAAAAAACTAAGATTTTTGTAAACGTTATTGAAAATAATGTATAATGTCATCATGAAAGAATATACAGATAGAATTACAGATCAATCCAAAAAGAGTATTTCAGACTTTGTTTTTTATAATTGTGGAATTGAACAGTGTAAACCTTGCTACAAATATGGTCCTAAAGCCAGGGAATATCACTTTATACATTTTATAATTGATGGGGAGGGAACATTAGAAATAAACAATATGACTTATTCAGTCCATAAAAACCAGTTATTTATTATACCTGCTGGTGAAGTTTCAACTTATATGGCGAGTTATGAACATCCATGGACATATTGCTGGATAGGTTTCTTAGGCATTCAGTCTAATCATTATATCCAGTCAATTTTGAATTATAGGGGAAGTGACTATGTTTTTGACTGCCAAGATACATCATATTATATGGATAAAATCAAAACAATCCTTGATTTTTCAAATAATAAGCTTTCTTCTCTTCTTAAAATAAATGGTGTTATGTATGATATTATTGGAAATTTATTGGAAGAAAGTGGAGTGGATTTTATTGATAACTTTGATATATCTATAGAATCTCAAGCAATACGTTATATGGATTTACATTATTATGATGATATACAAATAACTGATGTTGCTGATTATTTAGGTGTACATGCAAATTATCTGACAAATATTTTTAAGAAAAAATATCATATAACTCCAAAACAATATTTAATTGATTTAAAAATTAGAAAAGCAAAAAAAATGCTTCTAGAAACAGATTATCCTATTTATATTATTGCAAGTTCAGTAGGTTATAGTGATCCATTAGCATTTTCAAAATATTTTAGAAAAAAAACAAATTTATCACCAAAACAATTTAGAGAAAGAGGTAAGTAAAATGCTTAACATTAAATATGATTCAAAAAAACACTTATTCCATTTATCAAATAGTAAAATAAGCTATATTATAGAATTAATTGAGGATAAGTACCTAATACATCGTTATTGGGGCAGACATTTAAATCACTATAATTTTTCAAATAAACCAGTTCCACAAAAAAGAACTTTTGCAGCAGTACCAGATGACAATAAACCTGAATTTTCATTGGACATTGAACCGCAGGAATTCTCTACACCACACAAAGGAGATTATAGAGAGTCAACATTAGAAATTAAACTTCCAAATGGGTATAGTGTCAGTAATTTTATTTATGAAAAACATGAAATTCTAGATACAATTCCTACACTTTCAGAATTACCCCATATCAGAAATGTAGAAAATATATCTTCTAAAACACTATCTATTCATTTGGTTGATAATATTAGCAATATAAGACTTATATTACTTTATTCAATCTTAGAAAATAGTAGCTGCATAATAAGATCCTCAAAAATTATAAATTGCGGAGAAAAACTAGTCTACATAGATAAAGCCTTAAGTGCTTCAGTTGATATGAATTTTGACAATCAAGATTATGTTTCCTTTTACGGAAGTCACCAAAAAGAGTTTCAGATAAATCGTCAAAAAGTTTCTCATGGGAAGTTCTCAACTGGAAGTACACGTGGTGCTAGCAGTCCACAGTACCCTCCATTTTTAGCATTATGTTCTAATAATGCTGCTGAACATAATGGAGAAGTGTATGCAATGAATCTAATATATAGTGGAAATCATTTTGAACAAATTGAATTAGATCAATATTATCACATTAGATTTTCCATGGGGATTCATCCAGATTCTTTTCGATGGAAATTAAATCCAGATGAAAGTTTCCAGACTCCACAAGTCGTATTAACTTACAGCAAAGATGGATTTAATGGAATGTCTCAAGAATTCCATAATTTGTATACACAAAACCTTATTAATCCTAATTGGAAAAACAAAGAAAGACCTCTTTTAATTAATAGCTGGGAAATGTGTTACTTCGATATTTCCGAAGAAAAAATGATTGATATAATTACAAGTGCTAGTGAGCTTGGTTTTGAACTGATCGTTTTAGATGATGGATGGTTTGGAAAACGAAATAATAGCAGAACTTCTTTAGGTGACTGGACAGTAAATACCGAAAAATTTCCAAATGGATTACAGCCTTTAATAGAACATGCACAAAAGAATAATATATCATTTGGAATATGGTTTGAACCAGAAATGATTTCTCCAAATAGCCAATTAATTAAGGAACATCCAGATTGGGTTGTACAGGTTCCTAATTATGAACAAATGCTTGGACGACATCAACTTGTACTAGATCTTACGCAGAAAGATGTACAGGATTATATCATTGATGTTTTTAATAATTATCTTGAGAAATATTCAATCTCATATATAAAGTGGGATATGAACCGTCATATTACAGAGCCAGGTTCTGCCTTTTTATCAAGTCAGCAGACTGGTGAGTTTTCACATAGATATATTTTAGGTCTATATAAGATTTTAAATGAATTAACAACAAAATTCCCCAATATATTATTTGAAAATTGTTCTAGTGGCGGTGGAAGATTTGATCCTGGTATGACATACTTTATGCCTCAGACATGGTGTAGTGATAACTCTGATGCATTAGATAGACAAAGAATTCAATATGGAGCTTCTTATTTATATCCACCTTCAGCTATTGCGGCTCATGTTTCAGATGTTCCAAATCATCAAACTAATAGAATAATTCCATTTTCTACACGTGCCTCTGTTGCTTCATCTGCAAATATGGGCTATGAAATGAATATTCTAAATTTATCTGAAACTGAGAAAACAGATATAAAACAACATCTAAAATGGTATAAGGAAAATCGTGAACTTATACTTTATGGTGAATTTTACAGATTAATTTCACCTTTTGATAATAACTCAAATCATTGTAGCTGGATGATTGTAAATAAAGAAAGAACTTCTGCATTAATCTATTTCTTTACGAAATCCTTTGATGTATGTGAGCTTTCATATTCATTAAAAATTCCATATTTAAATCCACAATATATTTATCATGAAAAATATTCTGATAAATATTATAGCGGAGAGGAACTTGCCTATGCTGGTCTTTCCATAAATCAAAAAACTGAAGACTATTCTGCTGTGGAAATATTTTTGGAAGTTATACAATAACAAATTAAACTAATTTGTATTTATAACTTAATCACTTGGCTTTACAGATGTTAAATAGACCTCTCTTTATAACCTATTAAATGAAAAAATATAGAAAAATGGACTCAAATTTGTTATGGTTAATTTGCAAAAAACATCTAACAAATGAGAGTCAATATGAGTAGTTTATTAGAAAAATCTCTGAATTTCAAGAGAAATGTAAAAATTAATTGTCAAGCGCGGTTTTTAGAGTTGAGCCAAAAAAGTTTTCTAAATATAACATAAAAACATATTTGTATCACATGAGTTTATTTTTATGAAATAAAATAAAGTTTATAATTTATGCATAAAAAGAAAATATTGCAAAGGAAGTGCAAGAATGAATAAACTAGATAATAAAATAATGCTCATAACGTATGCAGATAGCTTAGGCAGAAATTTAAAAGAACTTAAAGAAATTCTAGATACCTATTATAAAGATGCTGTTGGAGGAGTTCACGTTTTACCCTTTTTTCCATCTTCAGGTGATAGAGGCTTTGCACCTATAAGATATGATGTTGTGGATGAGAAGTTTGGAAATATGGAAGATGTGAAAAATATAAGCAAAGACAGATACTTGATGTATGACTTTATGGTTAATCATATATCTCGTCAAAGTGAATTTTTTAAAGATTTTGCTTTAAAAAAAGATGATTCAGAATATAGTGATTTTTTTATAAGGTACAAGGATTTTTGGGAGAATGGTGAACCTACTCAAGAAGAAGTTGATGCAATTTACAAGAGAAAACCAAGAGCACCTTATTATGAAGTTGAATTTAAGGATAAGACAAAAGAAAAAGTTTGGTGTACATTTGCAGAAGAGCAAATTGATTTAAATATGAATTCAAAAAAAGCAAGAGAATTTATTAAACAAACTCTTATAAGTATGTGTGAAAACGGTGCATCTATTATAAGACTTGATGCTTTTGCTTATGCAATAAAGAAGCCTGGTACAAGCTGTTTCTTTATTGAACCTGAAATGTGGGATTTACTTTATGAAATTGAGGATACTGTAAAACAATATAATGTAGATATACTTCCAGAAATACATGAACATTATAGTATTCAGCATAAAATATCAGAAAAAGGATTTTGGATTTATGATTTTGCTCTTCCTGTACTTGTATTAAATGCTCTTTATACAGGAAAAGGAATGCATTTAAAGAAATGGCTTGATATGTCGCCAATGAAGCAGTTTACTACTTTAGATACTCATGATGGAATAGGAATTGTAGATGTAAAAGATCTTATGAGTGACGAAGAAATAGAACAAACAAAAGAATTCATGTTTACTAAAGGAGCTAATGTAAAGAAAATATATAATACTGCAGCATACAATAATCTTGATATATATCAGGTAAACTGTACTTATTATTCTGCACTTGGAAATAATGATAAGGCTTATCTTTTAGCAAGAGCAATTCAATTTTTTGCACCAGGAATTCCACAAGTCTACTATGTTGGAATGCTTGCAGGAGAAAATGATATTAAACTTATGGAATCAACTAAAAATGGAAGAGATATTAACAGACATTACTACACTAAAGATGAGATTAAGGAAAATATTGAAAATAGAAAAGTTGTAAGAGAGTTAAGAGATTTAATGGAATTCCGTAATAAAAATAAGGCATTTGGTCTTGAAGGAAAATGTATAACAGAAGTTAAGGATGAAAGTACATTAATAATAACAAGAATATGTGAAGATAATAAAGCAGTATTAAAAGCTGACTTAAAGACATTTGACTTTGAAATAAAGTCTAATTAGTAATGAGGGCAGACTGATAAAGATAAAATCAGTCTGCCTTATTTGCTTTTAAAACATTATCTTCACGATATTTCTTAGGACTTATTCCTTTGATTTTTTTGAAAATTTTTGAAAATGTTAATGGGTCATGGTATCCAACAGAATTAGCTATTACTTTTATTGAAAAGTTTGTTAAAGTTAGAAGTTCAATAGCTTTATCAATTCTATAATTTAAAAGAAAGTCCTGTGGTGATATGTTAAGATTTTTTTTAAAAATGTTTGTAAGATAACTTCTATTTATACCTATGTAATCTGCAATTTCATTTATTTTTATTGGATTCACATAATTATCTTTAATAAACTCAATTGATTTTTCAAGATATATTTCACTTGAATTGTAAACAGTCTGATTTGGATTTATATCTACGTTTTCTGTAAGCTTGGACATAAACATATATAGAAGTCCTTCAAGCTGAAGTTTATTTGAAATAGTAAAGTGTTTTAAGTCAAACATTTTTAAAACATATTCAGCAAGGCTTTTATCTTTTGAATAATTGAAAATTAAATTTTTCTCATCAAGATTTGCATAGCTTAAATATGTTTTGGCTTTTACTCCATCAAAAGCTATCCATACATATTGCCATGGATCATCTTTATCAGCTTCATAATAAGTTAACTCGCCAGGCCATATTAAGAATCCGTCATTCTCTTTTAAATGATAAGTCTTATCGCCCACAGTATAAGTTCCTTTTCCACTTATTATATAGTGAATAAGGTATTGTGAACGAACAGCAGGGCCAAAAAAGTGACAAGGAGTGCAGCTTTCAACACCACAAAAGCAAAGATATAAATCAAATGATTCTCTTTTTGCAGGTTCTAAATATTTGCTTTTGGAGTTCTCTATATATTTTAATTCTGAATTTTCTATATTAGCATAATCCATGCTATATTCCTCCTTAAATCAAATGCGACATTTAAACATAATGAAAATACATGATGCCATATTAATGAAATAATGTAAACATTATAATTTATTTTATGATAATACAAAAGATTTATCAAATAAAGTTTTGGAATTAGAGGAGGAATAATAATGCCAATAATTTACAATGAAAAAAATAAGACTTTTCACATTAAAACTAAAAATACAAGTTATATTTTAAAGATTTTAGAAAGTAGTCATTTGATTCATTTGTATTGGGGAAAAAGAATAAGTACAGAAAATCTTGATTATATTATTGATTATGGTGAACATGGAAGCTTTTTAGCAGAAACTAATGAAGCTAAGGCTTTTCAGCTTGAAAGTATGATGCAGGAATATCCTTCATATGGAAGTACTGATTTGCGTTCACCTGGTTTTGAAATTAAATTTGAAGATGGCTCCACAGTTTCAGATTTTAGATATAATGGGCATAAAATTTATAAAGGAAAGAAAGGGCTTAAAGGGTTACCTTCCACTTATGATGAAAAAAATGATGCAGAAACTTTAGAAATATATTTAAAAGATAAATTAAAAAATACACATATTACTTTAACTTATACAGCTTTTGATAATTTTGATGCAATTATAAGAAATGCACTAATAAAAAATGACAGTAGTGAAAAAGTAAAAATATTACGTGCATTAAGTGCAAATGTTGATTTTAATAATAATAATTATGATTTCATTCAGCTTTCAGGATCATGGGCAAGAGAAAGACATATTGAAAGAAATGCCTTAAGAAGTGGAAGTCAATCAGTTGAAAGTAGAAGAGGTGCAAGCAGTCATGCACAAAATCCATTTATTGCTTTATCAGAAAAAGATACAACAGAATTTAATGGAAATGTTTATAGCATGAACCTTGTTTATAGTGGAAATTTCCTTGCAAATGTTGAAGTGGATATGTATCACAACACAAGAATGCAGATTGGAATAAATCCATTTGATTTTGAGTGGCTTTTAGAAAGTGGTGAAGAATTTCAAACACCTGAAGCAGTCCTTGTATATAGTGACAAAGGATTAAATGGCATGTCACAAATTTATCATAATTTATATAGAAAAGCTTTATGTAGAGGGAAGTATAGAGATAAGGAAAGACCAGTTCTTATAAATAATTGGGAAGCAACATATTTTGATTTTGATGAAGGAAAGATTAAGGAAATAGCAAAATGTGCTGCAGACCTTGGAGTTGAGCTTTTTGTGCTTGATGATGGATGGTTTGGCGAAAGAAACAATGATGAGTGTTCACTTGGAGATTGGTTTGTAAATGAAAACAAATTAAGAGGTGGACTTAAAAAACTTGCAGAAGACATAAATGAAATGGGATTAAAATTTGGATTATGGTTTGAACCAGAAATGATAAGTCCTATAAGTAAATTGTATGAAAAACATCCAAACTGGTGTATTCATGTAAATGGTAGAAACAGATCACAGGCAAGAAATCAGCTTATTCTAGATTTATCAAGAGATGAAGTTTGCGAATATGTTATTGAAAGTGTAAGTAATATATTAAAGAGTGCACCAATTTCATATGTAAAATGGGATATGAACAGAAATATGACAGAGATAGGTTCTGAAACATTAAGTGCTGAAAGACAGCGTGAAACTGCACATAGATATATGCTTGGTTTATATAGAATTCTTGAAGAAATAACATCAAGATTTCCTGACATACTTTTTGAAAGCTGCTCTGGTGGTGGTGGAAGATTTGATCCAGGAATGCTTTATTATATGCCACAAACTTGGACAAGTGATAATACAGATGCAATAGAAAGACTTAAAATTCAGTTTGGCACTTCAATGGCATATCCTTCAGTATCAATGGGATGTCATGTATCTGTAGTTCCTAATCATCAAGTAAATAGAATAACTCCATTAAAGACAAGAGGAATTACAGCAATGGCTGGAAACTTTGGATATGAGCTTGATGTTACTAAGATGAGTGATGAAGATAAGAATGAAGTAAAAGAACAAATTAAATTATATAAAAAAATAAGAAATACCATTCAGTTTGGAACAAGCTATAGGCTTTTAAGTCCATTTAATAATAATATTGCTGCATGGATAAATATTTCAGAAGATAAAAATGAAGCTGTTGTAGCATATGTAAAGCAGTATGCAGAAGCTAATATTCTTCATAGTTTTATCAAGGTTAAGGGACTTGAAGAAGATGCAAAATACAAAATTTTAAATGAAAACAGAATAGTATATGGTAGTGAACTTATGGAAATTGGTTTAAAGGTTCCAAATGAAAGTGGTGATTATGTAAGCGGTCAATGGATTCTTCAAAAATTTTCTGAATAAAGGGGATGACAGGTTAATATGGGGATTATATATAATGAAAAAAGTAGAGAGTTTCACTTATATAATAACAAAATAAGTTATATTATAAATGTTTTAAGAAATAATCAGATTGGACAGCTATATTTTGGAAAAAGGATTATTCATAGAGAATCTTTTGAACATCTTCTTGAAATGAAGCAGAGACCTATGACTTCGTATTTGTATGAAGGTGACTATAACTTTTCGCTTGAATATATAAAGCAAGAGTATCCTTCATATGGGACTACAGATTATAGATATCCGGCATTTGAAATAGAACAGAAAAATGGAAGCAGAATAAGTAATTTTGAATTTGAAACTTATAGGATTTATTCTGGAAAACCTAAGTTAGAAGGACTACCTGCAACGTATACTGAAAATGATAATGAAGCTGAAACATTAGAGATAACATTGGTAGATAAGCTTATAAATTTAAAAATGATATTAATTTATTCTGTTTTTGAAAGTGAAAGCGCTATTGCAAGAAGTGTTCGTTTTGAAAACAATGGAAGTGAAGATTGTTTTATTAATTGTGCAATGAGCATGAGTCTTGAGTTTCCAGACTGTGATTATGAAATGCTTCAGCTTTCAGGTGCTTGGGGTAGAGAAAGGTTTCCTAAATATAGAAAACTTGAAATGGGTGTTATGTCAGTTGGAAGTATTAGAGGGAATTCAAGTCATAATCATAATCCTTTCATAGCACTAAAGCGCCAGAATACAGATGAATTTCAAGGAGAGGCAATAGGTTTAAGCCTTATATATAGTGGGAATTTTATTGCTAGTATTGAAGTTAATACTCACGAAATTACAAGAGTTATGACAGGCATAAACCCTCATAATTTTAAGTGGAATCTGAAGAAAAATGAAAAATTTCAGACTCCAGAAGCAGTAGTTGTTTATACTGATGAAGGTTTAAATGGAATGAGTACAACTTTTCATAATTTATATAGAAAAAGACTTGCAAGAGGATATTGGAGAGATAAGGCAAGACCAATAATAATTAATAACTGGGAAGGAACATATTTCAACTTTACAGAAGAAAAATTACTTACTATGGCAAAGTGTGCAAAGGAAGATGGAATAGAATTATTTGTCCTTGATGATGGATGGTTTGGAAAGAGAAATGATGATTTTTGTGGCCTTGGTGATTGGTTTGTTAATAAAGATAAGCTTCCTGATGGAATAATTGGACTTTCTAAAAAGATTGAAGATATGGGACTTAAATTTGGATTATGGTTTGAACCAGAAATGGTTAATAAAAATAGTATTCTTTTTGAAAAACATCCTGACTGGATAATTGAAACACCACAAAGAAGTACATCTCATGGTAGAAATCAGTTTGTTCTTGATTTTTCTAAAAATGAAGTTGTTGAATGTATTTATGATATGATGTCAGAGATTTTAAGTAGTGCTAAGATTTCATATGTAAAATGGGATATGAACAGATCGATTACTGAGTGTTATTCAAAATTTTTAGATTCATCTCAACAGGGAGAGGTATTTCACAGATATATATTAGGTGTATATAGTTTATATGAAAAATTAATAAATACTTTTCCCAATATATTATTTGAGTCATGTGCAAGTGGTGGTGGAAGATTTGATGCAGGAATGCTTTATTATGCTCCACAGTGCTGGACAAGTGATGATACTGATGCAATTGAAAGATTAAAAATCCAATATGGAACATCATATGCATATCCCTTATCTACTATGGCAGCACATGTTTCAGCAGTACCCAATGCTCAGGTTTATAGAAATACGCCAATAGAAACAAGAGCTAATGTAGCTTATTTTGGTGAATTTGGTTATGAACTTGATATTACTAAATTGAGTAAAGAAGAACATGAAATAATAAAAAAGCAAACTGAATTTTATAAAAAGTATAGAGAGCTTTTTATGAAAGGTAATTTTTACAGACTTTTAAGTCCATTTGAAAGTAATATTGCAGCCTGGATGGTTGTATCTGAAGATAAAAAACAGGCAATTGTAGGATATTATAAAATTTTAAATGATGTAAATTCTCCTTTCAGACGATTAAAACTTAAGGGATTAGATAAGAGTTTATTATATAAAATTAATGAATTAAGTAAGAGCTATGGTGATGAACTTATGAACTGTGGAATTATTACAAGTGATGCATCAAGTGGTGAGATATCTGTAGATGGAGAGCATTGCCAAGATTACTATTCAAAATTATATATTTTAGAAGCAGAATAAAAATAATATGGTTCTGGTAAAGATGCTTTCACAGGATTTTACCAGGACCCCTTTTATATTAAATTAAAAAGGAAGATGAATAAATGAAAACAAATATTATGAAAAAAAATATCATGATGCTTATAGGAATACTGCTTATAGGAATAAGTGTTGGGATGTTTAGAACAGCTGATTTTGGAACAGACCCATTTACATGTATGAATCTTGGGATAAGTGGTTTTCTTAACATGAAGTTTGGCATACTTCAATTTATAGTAAATATAATAATTTTTTTAATAGTTTTATTATATGCAAGACAGTATATTGGGGTGGGAACTCTTATTAATATGGTTTTTGTGGGGTTTTTATCAGATTATGTTTCAGAGTTTTTGAAAATATATGTTTATGATAATTCACAAATGGCTATAAGAATAATTCTTTTATTTGTCGGCGTAATTATAACAAGTTTTGGTGTTGCATTATATATGACATCAGATCTTGGGATAGCACCATATGATGCATTAGCTTTTATTATTGAAAAAATAACTAAAGGAAAGGTAAAGTTTAAATGGGCAAGAGTATTATCAGATTTTGTATGTGTTGTGGTAGGAGTTTCATTTGGAGCAAGATTAGGAATTGGAACTGCTATTACAGTATTCTGTACTGGACTTTTAGTAGATTTTTTTAGAAATAAAATCATAGATCCTTTTATGAAAAATAAAAAAGAAGCCCCAAAAAGCAAAGATGATAATAAGGAATTTTGTAAAAGAAGTATGACAATAAAATCAAAACTTGTATTAACTTTTTTTACAATAGGTATTTTACCTGTATTAATTGTTGGATCGGTTTCGTATATAGTGTCACAAAAAACAATTGAAGCTAAGAGTTCTACTTTTTCAATGGAATTATTAGAACAGATAAATTTAAACATTAATCATAAGCTTAATCAGTATGAGGAAAAAGTAACAGCTATTATATCAGATGCAAACTTTAATGATATGATGTTGGAGTTAAAGAAAAAACCTGATGGCTATGATGGAGCTGTAAAAAAGAAAGAAATAGAGAACCGTCTAACAGCTAATATAGCATCTGATTGGAATATTTCTTCATTCTGCATAATGACTAATGAAAACACATTTATAGGAAGTATAGATGACCAGTTAAAGAAATACTTAAAAAATGACTTTGTAAAATCAAAAGAGTATGAGGAAATAAAAGAAAGTAATGGAGAAATATTTTGGATTAGTGGAACAGATCTAAATTCAGAAATATTTTTAATTAAAAGATATATAGATATGTCTAAAACAAATGATTACGGATTTTTTATAATGTCAATAAAATTATCTGCATTTGATGATTTATTGAAAAACAAAGAAGATGACAATAATAACTTAGTAGTAGTCATTAGTGAAAATAATAAAGTGATATATAGTACTAAACCAAATGATGAAAATATACTTAACATAATTAATAAATTAAATGATAATGAGAAAAGCAACTGTTTTGTTAAAGATGGAAATCTTATTTCATATAGTGAGTGCAATAGTAAATGGAAAGCAACATTGATAATTCCTATGAATTATCTTATTGGTGATATTAAAAAATCTGGATACTTAACTCTTGGCATAGGATTATTATGTGCAACACTTGCAATTGTAATTGGAATATATGTTTCATTAGGAATAACTAAACCAATATATAAAATTATACATGTTATGGATGAAGCAAAAGATGGAAATTTAAAAAGTAAATTTATATATAGAAAAAAAGATGAGATAGGAAATTTAGGACATAATTTTAATTTAATGATTGACAAAATTAGAATGCTTATAAGCCAGGTAATAGAAGTTTCAAATATTTCACTAAATAATAGTAAGTTAGTAAGTGAGTTTTCTACTAATAGTGCAGAAAGTTTTAATGAGATAACCTGTGCTGTAAAAGAAATATCAAAAGGTGCAATGAATCAAGCAAGTGAGGTAATCAATTCTAAAGATATAATAGAAAATTTATCTGAAAAGATTGAAGAAATACGTGAAAATACTGACAGTATAAAAAAATATTCTAATCAGGCTAGAATGAATGGAAAAAACTCAATTGATAATGTACAGCAATTAGTAGATACAACTAATAGTTCACTACAAAGCTTTTTTAAGATAAGAGATGAAGTTGGCAGTTTAAGAGAAGATTCTAAAAAAATAGAAAATATAGTTAAAGTAGTAAGCAAGGTGAGTGAAGAAACAAATTTATTAGCATTAAATGCATCTATTGAAGCTGCAAGAGCAGGAGAGAGTGGAAAAGGCTTTAGTGTTGTTGCTCAGCATATAAAAAATTTATCAGATGAATCACAAAAATCCATTAATGATATAAAAAAAATAATTAATGAGATTCAAGGAAAAATAGAAAATACATCTGTTATGGTAGAACAGGGAAAGGTAATATTTAATGAGCAAGATAAAAGTGTAATAAATGTATCTGAGTCAATTAAAGAAATAATAGACTTTACAGAAAATATGGGAATAGCATTAGAGAATATTTACGATACAGTAGAATATGTGGCTACAGATAAAGAAAATATGCTAAATAGTATAAGAAATATAGCATTTGAATCTGAAAACTCTGCATCTATGACAGAAGAAGTATTAGCTTCAGTTGAAGAACAAAATGTATTAACACAAAAGATTGCAGAATTATCAATAGAATTACTTGGCTATTTAGAAAAATTAGATTCATCAATAAATATATTTAGAATTTAATGATTTTATTTAAAATAATATACAGACAACATTAAACCATAAAACTAGTACATTAAGCCATTTATTTGAAAACGTATAAGTAATAATATAAATATGTAAACAAAATGCTAAAAAACTTAAAATTTTAGGGGGAGAGAAAATGAAAAAAACTATTAAGAAAATTATGTGTGCTGTTAGCACAGCTATATTAATGTCATCATTAATTGGAGGATGTGGAAGCAGTGCAGCAAAAGATTCAGAAGGAAATGCTACTATAACATATGCTTTGTGGGACAAGAATCAAGAAGCAGGAATGAAAAAAATAGCTGAGGCATTTGAACAAAAAAATCCAGGAATAAAGGTTAATGTTGAAGTTACACCATGGGATCAATACTGGACTAAACTTGAAGCAGGGGCAAGTGGAAACAGTATGCCAGATGTATTTTGGATGCATTCAAATCAATCATATAAATATGCATCTAATGGAATATTAATGGATTTATCTGATGCAAATGTTGATTATTCAAAGTTCCCAAAGGATCTTGTTGATTTGTATAAAGTTAATGATAAAAATTATGCAGTGCCTAAGGATTTTGATACTATAGGACTTTGGTATAATAAAACTTTATTTGATGAAGCAGGAATAGCTTATCCTGATGAAACATGGACATGGGATAACATGCTTGATGCAGCAAGAAAATTAACAAATGAGTCTGAAGGAATATATGGTTTTGCAGCACCTCTTAACCTTCAAGAAGGTATTGATAATTTTATCTATCAAAATGGTGGACAAGTATTTTCTGATGATAAAACAAAATCTGCATGGGATACTCCTGAAGTAAAAGAAGCTGTTCAGTGGTATGTTGATTTAAGCTTAAAAGAAAAGGTATCTCCAACACAAAAGCAGTTTGCAGAAAATACTAATACTGTATTTTTTGAATCAGGTAAAGTTGCTATGTATATGGCTGGTTCATGGATGTTAGGTGAGCTTGCAGGAAATGATTATGTAAAAGCTAATTGTGATGTAGCTGTACTTCCACAAGGAAAAAAGAGAGCAAGTATTTATAATGGATTAGGAAATGCAGTTGCTGCCTCAACTTCACATCCTGAAGAAGCAAAGAAATTCGTAGAATTTTTAGGTTCAGAAGAAGCAAATAAATTGCAAGCAGAATCAGGAGCTGCAATACCAGCTTATGAAGGAACATCTGAGGCATGGGTAAAATCTAATGATAAATTTAACTTACAATGCTATGTAGATATGCTTGATTATGCAGTAATAAAACCATATTCAAATGAAACAATTAAATGGCAAACATTACAAGAAGCAACATTAAACAAAGCATTTTCAGGTGAAGAAGATGTAAGCAAAGTGTGTGATGAAGTAGCAAAACAAGTTACTGAAGTTCTTGCATCAGAAAAATAGTAATTAAAATGGCTGTCTGTCATGTTTATGACAGACACATTAATTTAAGGAGTGAAGAAGGTTGGCTGAAATAAGTAAGGTTTCGAAAAGAAAAATTAATAAGAAAAAGTTAAATGAGTGGGGATGGGCATACTTTATGGTGGCACCTACTGTTATTGGATTATTAATTTTAAATATAATACCTGTTATAGATACTTTAATATTAAGCTTTCAAAGAGCAGGAAGTTTTGGAAAAAATACATGGATTGGATTAGAAAATTATCAAAAGCTGTTTACAGATACAGAAGTAATACAAGCTATGATGAATACTTTTAAATATTCTATAATTGTAGTGCCATTTACAGTAATAATTTCACTTGTAGTTGCAGTATTGTTAAATCAAAAGATTAAAGGAGTATCATTTTACAGAACAATTTACTTTTTGCCAATGGTAGCAGCACCAGCAGCCATAGCTATGGTATGGAGATGGCTTTATAATTCAGAATATGGATTAATAAATTATCTTATATCATTAGTTGGAATAAAGGGACCTAATTGGCTTACTGACCCTAACCTTACCATTATTTCAATTGCAATTGTTGGCATATGGAGCAGTGTAGGATACAATATGGTTCTTCTTCTTGCAGGACTTCAGGAAATTCCTAAAGATTATTATGAAGCTGCTTCAATTGATGGAGCTAGTCCATTGAAAAAGTTTTTTAACATAACGTTGCCACTTGTTTCGCCAACAATGTTTTTTGTAGTAGTAACCAGCATAATTAGTGCATTCCAAGTATTTGATACAATTTTTATGATGATTGATAGAAACAGTCCTGTAGTTACAGATACTCAGTCACTTGTATATTTATTTTATAAACATTCCTTTGTGTTAAATGATAAAGGATATGGATCAGCAATTGTAATGTTACTTCTTTTCATTATCATGTTAGTAACAGCAGTTCAGCTATATGGACAAAAGAAATGGGTTAATTATTAGGAGGGAGAAAAGGCAAATGAGCAAAAAAAATAAGATAATTATTCATGCAATTTTAATATTAGGTGCAGTAGCAATGATAATGCCTTTTTTATGGATGGTTTTAACATCAGTAAAAAGTGTTAGTGAGTCAACTCAAATTCCTCCAAAGATTTTTCCAAGCGGGTGGAAATGGGAAAATTATTCATATGTAATGAGAACACTTCCATTTGCAAAGTTTTATATTAATACAGGTCTTATGATTGTAGGAAGAGTTGTATGTTCTGTTTTATTTAGTGCAATGGCTGCATATGCATGTGCTAGATTGGACTTTCCAGGTAAGAATCTTGTATTTGGTATGGTTTTATTTCAAATGATGATACCATCACAAATATTTATAATTCCACAATATTTATTAGTTCAAAAGTTAGGGCTTCTTAATACAGTACCAGCACTTATAATTCCAGGGGCGGTAAGTGCTTTTGGAACATTTCTTCTAAGGCAGTTTTTCATGGGGCTACCTAAGGACCTTGAAGAGGCAGCTAAACTTGATGGATGTAATACATGGCAGATTTTTTATAAAATAATGTTTCCACTTGCGCACTCTGGTATTGTGGCATTATCAATATTTACAGCATTATTTGCATTTAAGGATTTAATGTGGCCTTTAATTGTTAATATGTCAATTGATAAGATGACACTTTCAGCAGGTCTTGCATCATTACAAGGTCAATATGCCACAAATTATCCTCAGCTTATGGCAGGCTCAGTTCTTGCAATATGGCCAATTCTTATAATATTTATTTTGTTCCAAAGAAAATTTATAGAAGGCATTGCTACTTCAGGTGGGAAATTATAAATATTCTAAGGAACACTTAGGAACTTATATTGAATAAACAAAAAATCCTAGAGTAAGTCAAGTGATATGCCCTCTGTCAAGTAGACAGGTTAAATATCTAAAATGGGAAGCCGATGAACGGCCACACAGAAGTGTGGTC
>SVCF01000037.1 GCA_015058475.1 Clostridium butyricum
CTTTTACCTTGGAAATAACCTTTATCACCATCTCTTAATTCTACTGCTTCATACATTCCTGTTGAAGCTCCTGATGGCACAGCAGCTCTTCCCATAGTTCCATCTTCTAGGTATACTTCAACCTCCACTGTTGGAAAACATCTTGAATCTATAATTTGTCTTCCTATTACATCCACTATCTCTAAATATTTTTTCATAAAATACTCCTCCTATTTTTTCTATTTTAATTATTAAATTTATATACTCTTGTTTAGTAATTAAATATTTCTTTAAATGTCTTATTTTGATCAATATATTGTGTAACTTTTACTACATCATCCATGCTTCCAATTAAAATCACACCACATATGCGATTATTAGCAAAATAATATTTCTTATAAATTTTTTTATCCATGTCTTTAATTTCTAATGTCTTATATTTTTTCTTTTTATTTTTACCAACATCGCCAATTGAGTATAATGATGTATTCATTCCATTAAATGTTAAAGCAGGTTCTATAGTTTTATATGTTAAATTATCTCCTGCTGCATTAGCTCCTGCTATTTTTCCCATTTCTAACGCTTGTGGCCAAATACCATAATTTATATTATTATATTCTGCACAATCACCACACGCATAAATATCTTTAATATTTGTTTCCATCTTTTCATTTACCAATATTGATTTATTGGTATTAATTCCTGACTTTTTAGCAACCTCTATATTAGGTGAAATCCCACAGGATATAATTACCAAATCAGCATCAATTATTTCAGTTTCATTTATTCTTACTGATTTAACACAACTTTCTCCTTGTATTTCATTAATTTTTACACCTAATTTAATTTGAACTCCCGCTTCATTCGCTAGTTCTTCTATTAAGTCACTACCTTTATTATCTAACTGACGTTTCATTAATTTATCAGCCAATTCTAAAACAGTTACTTTACATTTTGCTTTAGATAATTCCCATGCTGCTTCAAGTCCAAGTACTCCTCCCCCAATTACAACCACATGTTTAGTTTTAGGTAAAAGTTTTTCAATCTTTTTAATATCAGAAATACCTCTAATAGCTACAACCTCTTTTTTTTCTTTTCCTTTAATTGGTGGAATAAAACTTTCAGCTCCTAATGCATAAATACATTTATCATATTTTATTTTATCATTATCAGAAAAATTCACTTCTTTTTCTTCTATATTAATATCAGTAACTTCTTTATTTAAAATATTTATAATATTGTTTTCTTTGTACCAATCTTCATCATGTATTAATATTTGATTAGAATCAAAGTTTGCAATCATTGATTTTGTTAACATTGGTCTATTGTATCCTAATACACTTTCATTTGAAACTAAAATTATACTACATGTATCATTTCGCTCTCTTATGGACTTTGCAGCACTTATACCAGCTGCACCATTTCCTAAAATAACAAAAATCTCATTTGTATTGTGTTTATACTCGTTTTCATTTACTTCAACTTCAACAAAATTTTCTTTTCCTACTCCACATACAGGACAAATTTCAAGACTTGAATCAAATATTTCTCCACACACAAGACATTTTACTAATTTCTTTTTAGCTCCACTTTTCTTAATATTATCTTTATTTTGTACTAAAGATCCAAAATTATATCCATAATCATAAGCTTCACTTAATTCTTTGTCATTTGGCTTAAATTTAATACAAAATCCATCATCAACAACTTTCATGTTAATTTGCTTTAATCGTTGAATAATATGAGGAACACCTTCTCCACTCCATCCATAGCTTCCAAAAGCACCTGCTATTTTTCCACCATGAATTTTTGAATTCATTTTTATTGTCAATTCCCAAATTGGTTCCAATGCTTCTCCAACAATAGTAGGAGTACCAAATAAAATTCCATCTGCAAATCCTATTTCAGATAAAACTTCTTCTTCATTTGCTTCCACCATATCATATATTTTTACGTCTATATCTCCACTATCTAATATCCCTTCACCTATTTTGTTTGCTAATTCTTTTGTATATCCGTAGGCACTAACATATGGTATAATTACTGTCTTTCTTGGATTTGGGTTAGTTACATTACACCACTTTTCATATAATTGTAAAATCTCATCTATTCTACAATCTATAACTGGACCATGCCCAGTACAAATTAAATCAAATTTTAAATCTTCTATTCTCTTTAATGCTTGTGACATAAACGGATTTTTGAAAGGCCCAATTATACAATCAAAATAGTATTTTAAAGCTTCTAAATAATCCTCATTGTTCTTAACTTTACTTAACAATATATCATCAAAACTATAATGTGAACCAAAAGAGTCACAAGTTATTAATACTTTATCTTCTTCAATATATGTGTACATAGTATCAGGCCAATGTAAATTAGGTAACATCATAAATCTTAAAGTTTTATTTCCTATCACTAAAGTTTCATTTTCTTTTACAATAATACTATAAAAATCTCTATTTACTATATTTCTCAAAAATTGTATTGCACCTTGTGAGCCAATAATCTTGATTTGAGGATTTATTTCAATAAGTTTTTCTATACTTCCTGCATGATCTGGCTCTGTATGATCTACTATTATATAATGAATATCCTCTATATTAACAATTTTCTTTAAGGAATTTAAATATTCATCAAAAAAGTTTACTTTTACTGTTTCAAATAGAACTATTGCATCATCTGTTTTTAATAAATAAGAATTATAAGTTGTTCCAAATTTTGTTTCCATTACTATGTCAAAAACTCGTAAATTATAGTCATTTACTCCAATCCAAAAAAAATCTTTTTTTAGTTCTAAATAATCCATCTTACACCTCATTATCAATAAAATTTAATAAAAAAATAAACATGCTCACAGTTTTTTTAAATAAAAATTATCGCTGACATTAAATATTCAGCGATAAAATAACTATAGTTAATATTCTCTATATATAATAAATTTATTCATCCTATACAGTAGGTTGAACATAAACTCTAGCTGCTAATTCATTATCAAGCATATATATTGCAGCAGCATCATTTTCAATTCTTTTTAATCTTTTTATTATATCATTTACAGTTTTTTCTTCTTCAACTTGTTCATCTATAAACCACTTTAACAAACTTATTGTTGCATGTTCTCTTTCTTCCATTGCTATATCTGAAAGTTTGTATATTCTTTTAGATACCTTTTTTTCATGATCTAAAGCTTTCATAAAAGCATCTAATGGTGATTCAAAATCTACAGGTATATCTTGGAATCCTTCTAATATAATTCTTCCATCCATATCATTTAGATAATTTAGAAACTTCATAGCATGAAATTTTTCTTCTTCTGCTTGTACAATAAAAAAATTAGCAAATCCATCTAAATCTATAGATAGAAAGTATGAAGCAATTGATAAATATATATGTGAAGAATAGAATTCATAATTTATTTGTTCATTTATTTCACTTTTTAATTTTTCACTAAGCATAGTTTTTCCTCCGTCATATTATTAGTTAGCACACATAATTTTTAACAATATATTATAAATTCAATGTCCATAATCCATGTAAGTTACAATACTCTCTTACACTTATAATTTCTTCATCAATCTCAAATATAGCTTCTGGTTTATCTTGTGGAGTTAAAAATTTTCTATAAACTTTATTTTTTGTAATTACCTCAATCCACTCAATATAATGTGCTTCTGTCATTGGATGTTCCACACTTCCAACTTTAACAATAACTTCATTGTTGTTTTTCTCTACAACTGGAATATGTTTTTCCTTAGCTGCATCTACTGTATTTTCCACCATTAACTTCATAGGCTTTCCACAACATGAAAGTACTCCACCTGCATTATGCACAACCTCAACTATATTTCCACATACCTCACATTTGTAAACTTCTTTTAACTTAGTCATAATAAACTCCTCCATTTTCTTTAATATTTTTATAAAAACTTTATATAATTGTTTATTAATAATTTATAAATAATTTATAAAATCTTTTTCCTAACATTTTGTTATCAAAATATTTAATCTTTAAAAATACCTTGCCTTTCTAATCACTATATAATTCAAATATATCCATTTTTAGTCTGAACCTTATTGCAAATGATTTCATTGAAATTCAAACTATTTTGTGATGTCTAAGCTTTCCGTAGTTATTTTCTTATTCATATTATTAAATCTGTAAATCATTTATTAATGTTGTGTTATCAAATTTAATGAATAAAAAAGTGACCTAATCTACACAACAAAATGGTAAGAAACCTTTTCCAACTTCAATATTATTTTCCAATTTATTCTATTGATTCTATCTAAATTTTATCATTTTTTTTATTTTATTGCAATATTTCTATTTTGTTTTAATATTTTAAATTGAATTTTTCTAAAATCTCTTGCACTATATAATAATAGAAAATGTAGGGGGAGTTTTTTATTATATAAGAAAATAAACACTATAGTCCCCCCCTATTCTTTTAATATTTTCAAGTAATAATACGTCTTCAAATTAGATATAACTAGAATATAAAATATTTAAGTTTATAAATTTTAAACTTTATGGTACAATTAAATGATTTAAATAATTTATGTAATTTATTTTAGATATATATGTTCTAATAAATTATCTACATTGAAACTATAATAGTTACCACTATTTACAGTATAATTGAATGAATTTTATTAATTAGAGCTTATATATGCTCGATATAGACTAGAATATTAACTTGTTATTTTTATAAATAAGCTTTTGTAGAGGAGAAATAAATATGAATGATAAAAGTATAGAAAAGATGAAAAAATTAATAGAAGAAAAGAAGCAAAACGGAACTAATACTAAAAATAATGAAAGACCTAAAAAGGTTATAGGTAAAATGTTATTACATAGTGGAAGAACAACACAATAAAATTCCATAATGATAAATTTATAGAATATAATCTTAGATATTGTTATTAGAATTTTATTATTTAAAAAGAACGCTTAATCAGAACAAGAATAAGCGTTCTTTTTAATTTTTTAGTTCTTTATTTAAATATATTCTAATTAAATTTTGTCTATGAATTCTCTTTTTAGTTATTGATTATCAAATTTATTCTTATATCCTCTTTTATAAACTATCCAATCTGAATCAAGGTCGTACTAAATATTTCATTATTTAACATTTTTAGTAGCAACTATATCAACACCTGTTCCAAGTACATTTTCAATTATAACTTGCCCAATTTTAACTGGTGCTTTAACTATGCATTTATTTATTTCTTCCATGCACTTAAAGTTAAGTGCTTTAGGGATTGGGTTTTTAGTCTTTACTGGAACTACAGGTGAATCTCCATTTTCAACTTTTACAGTAGAAGTAATAACTCTAACTGGATTTGTAACTTCATTTATTCCATATTCATGTCCTCTAGGACAGCTGTTACCAGTAACCTTATTCTCCTCTGCATTTACTTTTAAATGACATCCTTTTGGACAACATATACAAATTATTTCCTTTTCCATTTTATTCACCATCCTCTAAAGATATTGTCATATCACCTTTTACTTTATTTAATAAAACTTTTGGTAGAATCACTTTTTCCATTTCTGATGGCGCTAAATGTTCTCTTTTGAATTTTGCTATAACTTCGTTTCCACATTTTACAGTTAAAACTTTATTATTATAAATATTATTTACCCTCATAAATACTGTTAATTTATCATCTACAGCATCAATATCAACTTTTTGTGGTACTGTATAATTAATATTTTGACCGTTTATTATATTAACATAGCTTTCTTTTTTAAGTTCACCTTTAATATATTTTGCTGCACAAGCTCCTGCATGTTTAGATTCTTGAGTTACAAAGTCAACTAAATCATGTACATGTACAACATTTCCACAAGCAAATATTCCTTCTAGAGAAGTTTCCATACTTTCTGTAACTTCTAGTCCATTAGTTCTTCTATCACCTTTAATTCCAGCATTACTTGATAGTTCATTTTCTGGAATTAATCCTACTGATAAAAGTAATGTATCTGCATCAAATTCTATTTCTGTTCCTTTTATAGGTTGTTTATTGTTATCAACTTCAGCTATAACAACTTTTTCTAATCTAGTTTTTCCAATTAAATTTACAACTGTGTGAGATAAATATAATGGAATATCATAGTCGTCTAAGCATTGAACTATGTTTCTATTTAATCCATTAGAATATGGACAAAGCTCTACTACTGCTTTAACTTTAGCACCTTCAAGTGTCATTCTTCTTGCCATTATAAGTCCTATATCACCTGATCCTAATATAACGACTTCCTTGCCTGGAATATAACCTTCTACATTAATATATCTTTGAGCTGCACCTGCATTAAATATACCTGAAAGCCTTCCTCCCGGAATATTTATAGCACCTCTTGTTCTTTCTCTACATCCCATTGCAAGAACTAAAGCTTTTGCACTTAATTCCATATATCCTTCATTACTATTAATAGCATGAACTACTTTATATTTTTTATTAGACTTTTCGTCTATTCTTTCACTTATATCTAATACCATTGTATCTAATTTAACTTTTATTTCAGTTTGTTCAACTAAATCTATAAATCTAGCTGCATATTCAGGACCTGTAAGTTCTTCTTTAAATGTGTGAAGACCAAATCCATTATGAATACATTGATTTAATATTCCACCAAGTTCTTTGTCTCTTTCTAAAATCAATATGTTCTTTATTCCATTATTATATGCTTCATATGCTGCAGCAAGTCCTGCTGGACCTCCACCAATTACTATTAATTCATAATCCATAACCGTACCCCTCCTACTTTGTTTTTCCTAATAAGATATATGAACCATTCTTTTCTTGAACTACATCTTCAAGAGGTACATTACATTCTCTTGATATTATTTCTTGTATCCTAGGTCCACAAAAGCCTCCTTGGCATCTTCCCATACCAGGTCTGCATCTTCTCTTAATTCCATCTAAAGAAGGTACGCCAAAACATCTATTTATTGCATCAATTATTTCACCTTCTGTTATACTCTCACACCTACAAATCATTCTTCCATAGTGTGGATTTTTCTTTATTAATTCTGCCTTTTTTTGTGGTGAAAGTTCCATAAAGTGAATTTGATCTCTTTTTGCTATGAAATTTTCTTTTTTATTCAATTCACATCCGCTATTTTTTAGAATTTCAACTACATCAACTGCTATAGCTGGTGCTGATGTGAGCCCAGGTGATTTCATTCCAACTACATCGATAAAACCTTTAACTTCATCATTTTCTTCAACAATAAAATCTTTACTATCTGAATTTGCTCTAAGTCCTGCAAAATTTCTTATACTATCTCTGAAGTTAATCTTAGTAGTAGAAAGCTCTGCTGCTTCTCTTACATAATTTAACCCATCACTAGTAGTGCTTAAATCTTCTTTATCAGAAATATCTCTTGCATCTGGTCCAACTAATAAATTTCCATGAACAGTCGGGGTGACTAAAATACCTTTACCCATTTTTGATGGACATTGGAAAATCGTATGGCTTACTAAGTCACCTTGTTTTTTATCTAAAACAAAATATTGACCACTTCTTGGAATTATCTTAAAGCTTTCTTTACAGATTAAATTATGGATTTTATCTCCATAAAGTCCAGCTGCATTAATAACATATTTTGCTTCTATTACCTCTCCATCTTTAGTAACAATTTTAAATGTATTATTCTTTTCAATTTTTATAACTTCTTTATTTAACTTTATTTCTCCTCCATTTGTCACTCCATTTTCAGCCAATGCTATTGTATATTCGAATGGACCAACTATTCCTCCTGTTGGAGCATATAAGGCACCTACTATATTCTCACTTAAATTTGGTTCTTTTTCTAAAACCTCTTCTTTGCTTAATATTTGAAGACCTTTAACTTTATTTTTAACACCATTTTCATATAAATCCCTTACAGTTTCCATATCTTCTTCTGTAAATGCTAGGATTAAAGATCCATTTCTTTTAAATGGAACGCAAAGTTCCTTGCATAAATCTCCAAACATTTCATTTCCTTTAACATTGTACTTTGCCATTAATGTTCCTTCTTTGGGATCATAGCCAGCATGTACTATCGCTGAATTTGCTTTTGACGTACCCATTGATACATCGTTTTCTTTCTCTAGCATAAGTACTTTTAAATCATACTTTGTTAACTCTCTAAAAATTGAGCTTCCAATAACCCCTGCACCAATTATCGCCACATCATACATCTTATTTCCTCCTTAATCATAGCAAAAAGAGCCAAGCAAAAATAAAGGTATTTATACCTTTATTTTATGCCTGACTCTATATTCTCTCAGCATAATATTTATTTATAAATTAATTATATCATGTAAATGTATACTTGTATATATTTACTTTAATTTTCTTCCCAGCCTTTTGCTCTTTCAACTGCTTTCTTCCATCCACTATAAAGCTTTTCTTTCTTATATTCATCTAAATTTGGAGTATAACTTTGGCTTACTGACCATTTTGTTGCAATTTCTTCTTTAGATTCCCAGAATCCAACTGCAAGTCCTGCTAAATAAGCAGCACCAAGAGCTGTTGTTTCAGTTATTATTGGTCTAACAACTTCTGCACCTGTTATATCTGCTTGGAATTGCATTAATAAATTATTTCTACTTGCTCCACCATCAACCCTAAGACTTGTAAGCTTGCATCCTGAATCTTCTTCCATTGCATCAATTAAATCTTTAGATTGATAAGCTATAGATTCAAGCGCTGCTCTTATAATATGATTTCTATTAGCACCTCTTGTTAATCCAAATATAGCGCCTCTAGCATACATATCCCAATGTGGTGCTCCAAGTCCAGTAAATGCTGGAACAATATATACTCCCCCATTATCAGGAACTTTCTTTGCAAAATATTCAGTATCAGCTGCATCATTAACTAACTTAAGTTCGTCTCTAATCCATTGAATTACTGCTCCACCTACAAATACTGACCCTTCTAAGGCATATTCTACTTTATTATCAATACCAATGGCAATAGTTGTTACCAAACCATTTTCACTTTGTATCATCTTATCTCCAGTATTCATTAATAAGAAACATCCTGTACCATAAGTATTCTTAGAACTTCCTGGCTCAAAGCAAGTTTGTCCAAATAAAGCACATTGTTGATCTCCTGCCATACCTGCTATTGGAACTCTAATACCACCAGTTCCTCCAAGGTTTGTATATCCATAAACTTCAGATGAATTTTTTACTTCTGGTAGCATTGATTTTGGAATTTCAAGTTTTTTTAGTATTTTTTCATCCCATTTTAATTCCTTAATATTATAAAGCATGGTTCTAGAAGCATTTGTATAATCAGTTACATGAACCTTACCATTAGTAAGCTTCCATACAAGCCATGTATCTACTGTACCAAATAATAATTCTCCTTTTTCAGCTCTTTCTCTTGCACCTTCAACATTATCTAAAATCCATTTAATCTTAGTTCCTGAGAAATATGCATCTAATAGCAATCCAGTATTTTCTTTTACATATACAGAAAATTCTTCATCTTCTTTTAATTTATCAACTATTTCTGCTGTTCTTCTACATTGCCATACTATTGCATTATATACAGGCTCTCCAGTATTTTTATCCCAAACTATTGTAGTTTCTCTTTGATTTGTAATACCTATAGCTGCTACATCGTTAGGTGTTATATTAGCTTTTGCTATTACTTCTTGTAAAACAGCATATTGACTTGCCCAAATTTCTAATGGATTATGCTCTACCCAGCCTGCCTTTGGATAGATTTGTGTAAATTCCTTTTGACTTAAATTTAAAATGTTTTGTTCCTTATCAAATATTATTGCTCTTGAACTTGTAGTTCCTTGATCTAACGCTATTATATATTTTCCCATTATATGACACCTAGCCTTTCAGATTTAATAAAAATAATATTTATTCCAATTTTTATTGTAAGCTTATAATTTAATAATTATAGCCATATAAAACATATACCTATAATGTCTATTTCAATACCTTATATGGCTTGTACAAAAGATTACTATACAACTTTGTTTCATGTGGCTTTTTCTATACAGTTCTATAGTTACATATCCCAAATTTCTTTTTTAGTTGTTGATACACAAGTTGCTCCGCTATTTAATGCTTGTATAACTTCATTCTTGTTTTCAATTAATCCTCCAGAAACTAAAGGTTTTTTAGTTTCTCTAGAAATAATATCTAAAACCTTTGGTATTACACCAGGTAGCACTTCTAAAGCATCACATTCAGTTATCATGTGATTTTTTACATTATTTAATGAAAGTGTGTCAAAAATAAATACCCTTTGTATTGCTAATAAATTATACTTCTTAGCGGCTTTTATAATTTGAGGTTTTGTACTGATAATTCCATGAAATTTGGTTTTATCTTTCAAAAATTTGACAACGATTTCTTTGTTTGCAAAACCGTCTACTAAATCTATGTGAATTATACCAATCCTATCTCTTTCTTCTATCTTTTTACTTATATCAATGATACTTGTGATATCTCCGAATAATACAAATATAATCTTCGCAGATGATTCTAAAGCTGAATTTAGCTGTTCTTCATTTTTTACAGCAGCTATAATTGGATTCTCTTCCAGTAAATCTTTAATGTCCATATTCACTCCTAAACTAATATATAATATTTACTCTATTATTACATATTGTATTTATATGTCAAATTTATTTTTTCAATACCTAATACTATAATTATTATTTTTTATTGTTTATACTAACATTGTATATATTAGAGCGCCTAAAACTCCACCTATAATAGGTCCTATAACCGGAATCCAAGCATATCCCCAATCTGAATCACCTTTATCTGGAATTGGAAGTAATGCATGTGCAATTCTTGGAGCTAAATCTCTAATTGGGTTTATAGCATATCCTGTTGTTCCACCTAAGCTTAAACCAATTGCCCAAATTAAAAGACCTACAAATAAAGTTCCAAGGCCACTTGCAATATCTTGAGCTCCTATTCCTAATATACCAAAAACTAATACAGCTGTCCCTATAATTTCACCTATTAAATTTATTGTAGTATTTCTTACTGCTGGACCTGTTGCAAATACTCCAAGCTTATCTGCTTTATTATCAGTAGCTTTAAATTGATCATAATATTGAATAAATACCAAAACTGCTCCTAAAAAGCCTCCTATAAATTGTCCTGCAATATAAATTGGCACTAAGCCCCATTCTAAATTTCCAATAACTGCAAGTGCAATAGTTAGTGCTGGATTAAAATGTGCACCACTATATGAACCAAAGATTAGTGCTGGAATTGCAACTGCAAGTGCCCATCCTGTTGTTATAACTATCCATCCTGAATTTGAACCTTTTGACTTCTTTAAGACAACGTTGGCAACAACGCCATCTCCTAAAAGAATAAGTAATAGTGTCCCTATCATTTCTGCCATAAAGATTGTCATAATAAAATCTCTCCCTCTCATAATTAATATTTATTTTTTATTTAATGACATGCTTTTTAAATCATTTTTTATATCTTCAATGGTCTTATTCATACTGGCACATACTGCGGCAACTACAGCTCCTTCTACTAATGGAGCATCTATTATTTCTACTTTACTTTTAATATCATCATCTAAAAATTCTATTGCAAGCTCAGCATTCATAAGTGAACTTCCAAGATCAAACAATAATATAACACCATCTTTATCAAATGCATTTTTTATAGCAGAAGAAATTTTCATAGCATCAGTACCTATTCTTCCATCATCGGTACCACCTGCTGAATATATTTTCACCTCTGGAGCCATTTGTTCAGCTACTTCTTTTACTCCTTCTGCTATTTTTTCACTATGTGAAACAACCACTATCCCTACCATATTTTAAATTTCTCCTAATATATTTTGAGTTATTGTGTCTAGAATCAAATACATTGATGTAGCACCAGGATCTTGATGCCCTTTACTTCTTTCACCTAAATAACTTGCTCTTCCTTTAGTTGCCATAATGTCAATTGTTTTCTCCATACCATCTTTTGCTGCTTCGCTTATTGCATTTAATATCTCTTTATGACTTTTATCATGTGACAAAGCTTCATTCCCTGCTCTAATCGCAGGTGCCAATGCATCTATTAAGGTTTTTTCACCTTCATTAGATTTTCCCCTTGCTTCTATTCCATATAATGCCTGTTGTAATATATTCATATAATCATTAATATCTAGGCTTGTTTTATTTACTGTAACTAATGCGCCCTTCATAAAAGCAGTACCATATAATGGCCCAGAAGAACCCCCTACAGTGCTAATTAATGTCATTCCACATACTTTCAGAATTGTTGATATATCATCAGTATTACTTTCACTCATCTTATTATTTAGAGCTTTAAAACCTTTAGACATATTAATTCCATGATCTCCATCACCAATTGCACCATCAAGTTCACTTAGATATAATTTATTTTGTTCTATAACTTGTCCAATATCTAAAAATATTTCTTTGAGCTTTTTTGCATCTACCATGATTTATTGCCTCCAAAATAGAATAATAACTATAAACTTTTAAATGCTGGTGTATCTGCAGAATATTCTAATAAATCTCTTAATTCATGATCAAGTTTTAAAACTGAAATTGAACAACCTGCCATTTCTAATGATGTCATGAATTCTCCTACAAAAGTTTTGTGCACTTTTATTCCTTTATTCTTTAATATTTCATTTACCTTTTTATTAACTATAAATAATTCCATATTAGTAGTAGAGCCTAAACCGTTAATAATAATACTAACTTCATCTCCACTATTTAATTCTATATCGCTCAAAATATTATTCATAAGCTGCTCAGTCACACTATCTGCTGAAGATATTTTTTCTCTATGGGTTCCTGGCTCACCATGAATACCCATTCCAATTTCTATTTCATCATCACCTATCTCAAAATTAGCCTTACCTACTGCTGGTATTATACATGAAGATAATGACATTCCCATAGTTCTAACATTACTTATTACCTTTTCTGCAACTTTTTTTACTTCTTCTAAACTTCCATCCATTTCTGACTTAGCACCAGCTATCTTATGAACAAATACAGTACCTGCTATTCCCCTTCTTCCTGCTGTATAAAGACTATTTTCTACAGCCACATCATCGTTTACAATAACTTCTTCAACTTTGATTCCATCCATTTCTGCCATTTCTTTTGCCATTTCAAAATTCATGATATCTCCAGTATAATTTTTTATTACAAGCAACACTCCTTGTCCATCATCAGTGGCTTTAATTGCTTCATATACTTGATCTGGAGTTGGTGATGTGAATACTTCACCACAAACTGCTCCATCTAACATTCCATATCCTACATATCCAGCATGAGCTGGTTCATGTCCACTGCCACCACCACTAACTAATGCTACTTTATTTTTCTTTTTTTCACTTCTAACAATAACGTTGAATCCTTCTAATCTTTTTACATACTCAGGATACGCTGCTACAATACCATCAATCATATCATTAAGAACATTATTAGAATCATTAATCAGTTTTTTCATATTTTTTCTCCCCCCCTTTTTCTTAATAAATAATTATAGCCGCATAAAACACTTTCAAAATAAAGTAATATTGTAGAATTTATTTATTACTTTAATAATGAATGCAGTTTTATGCGGCTTATTCTCTAATTCTCATAGCCTACATATAATTATATTTTATTTATACAAACGTTTTCACCTTCTTCATTAAAGCACATCTATAATTTTATGTCAATGATATTTTCAAGGAAAATTGAATATCATCATTTAGATACTAACGTTTAATTAAGATGTAATTATCATTACAATAATATATATGTTATAAATAAAAGTATTATGAAAATTAAGTAGGATTAAAAATATATTTTTTTTAATACTAAAAAGGCAGAATGAAATTTAACTATTTCTCCTGCCTTCAAAAATAACTACTGTGCTTGTAAAAACATTTCATAATTTTCTATTTTGTCCTCTCTATTGGTGTCTTTTAACCAACTATTGTACTTCAAAATATTTTCTTCTAAGTTTTCAAGCTTTAATCTATTCTCATGTTTTTTCTTCATTTCCACATACATATTAATCTTAATTATATTTCCCATTATATCACCTCCTAGTTACCTTATATTCTTATAATAATGCCTGTTTGTGTCAGTATCTTGTCAAAATAGTAAACCTTTTCTTAAAAATCTTAATTTTTTATT
Organism: Clostridium butyricum; assembly: GCA_015058475.1. Lineage (GTDB taxonomy): Bacteria > Bacillota > Clostridia > Clostridiales > Clostridiaceae > Clostridium > Clostridium butyricum_B. The sequence continues at coordinate 14,145 of SVCF01000037.1, forward strand.
AATTAAAATAAATTTAGGTAGGTAAACAAGAATATTTACCCACCTTATAAAATTTAAATATTGAATTAGGTTTATAAGTATTTAGCAGTTTTAGCATAGCTTTCTCTTCTTAATCTTAACTTAATAAAGGAATAAATTTTTATAAAAATCATCATACTGCAAACTGACTATTGTACAATTTTGCATAAAAACCATTTTGAGCAAGTAAAGATTCATGATTTCCTTGTTCAATTATTTTTCCATCCTTCATCACTAAAATAACATCAGCTTCCATGATTGTTGATAAGCGATGTGCTACAATAAAGCTAGTTCTACCTTCCATTAAACGAGCAAATGCTTTCTGAATTCTAATTTCAGTTCTTGTATCAATAGATGAAGTGGCTTCATCCAAAATTAGCATTGGTGGTAAACACAACATAATCCTAGCTATACATAACAATTGCTTCTGTCCTTGAGATAAGTTACCACCATCTTCTGATATCACAGTATCATAACCATTTGGGAGACGCTTAATAAAGCTATGTGCATATGATGCTTTAGCCGCTTCTATCACTTCTTCATCAGTAGCATCCGGCTTACCCATAATAATATTTTCACGAATTGTCCCTCTCTTTAACCATGTTTCCTGCAAAACCATACCATAACCTGACCGTAAGCTTTTTCTTGTCATATTTTTAATATCAGTATCTTCCACCTTAATACTTCCACTATCTACATCATAAAACCTCATAAGCAAATTAATAATAGTAGTTTTACCACATCCAGTAGGTCCAACAAGTGCAATTCTTTGTCCTGGCTTTACTGAAAGATTAAAATCTTCAATTAATTTTTGTTCTTTAGTATATGAAAAATCAACATTTTTTAAATCTACATTCCCTTTTATATCTTTTAGTACAACTGCATTTTCTATTTCTCTTATCTGTGGCTCTTCTTCAATTAGGTCAAAGATTCTTCTAGCACAAGCAATTGCATTTTGTAATTCAGTCACTACTCCAGAAATCTCATTAAAAGGTTTTGTATATTGATTAGCATAAGTCAGTATAGATGAAAGTTGTCCAACACTGATATTTCCACTTATAACAGCTAGTGCCCCAGTAATACCAACACTTGTATATACTAAACTGTTAATAAATCTTGTTGCTGGATTAGTAATTGATGAAAAAAATGTTGCCTGTAATGAGCATTTCTCTAAACGTGCATTAATTTCGTCAAAACGCTTCATTACTTTTTCTTCATAAGAAAAGGCTTGCACCACTTTTTGATTACCAATCATCTCATCAATTAAAGCTGTCTGCTCTCCTCTTGTTTCTGACTGCTGCTTAAACATAGTATAAGTCTTTTTAGCAATGAATCTTGCAACAAAAAGTGAAATTGGTGTAATTACTACCACTACTACTGTTATACTTACATCAACTGTTAGCATGAAATACAATGTTCCAAAAATAGTAATAACACCAGTAAAAAACTGTGTAAATCCCATAAGTAATCCATCTGCAAATTGATCTACATCAGATATTACTTTACTTACCACCTCACCATATGCATGACTATCAATATATTTTAAAGGCAAAATCTCTATTTTTTTAAAAGCCTCATTTCTAATATCTCGTATCATATAGTAAGTCATTTTGTTATTGCACATATTCATTGTCCATTGTGCCAATGCTGTTGCAATTATGATAGCAACAATCCTCTTTAATATATCTATAATACCTAAAAAGTTCACATTTCCTTTTCTAACAATCAAATCAATAGCCCTTCCAGTTAATATTGGCACATACAAAGTTAAAACAACTGTAATACTTGCTAAGAAAATTGATAATATCAGATATATCCAATATCTTTTTAAGTAATGTAAAACTTTTTTTATAGTTTCTTTTTTATTAATATTCTTATCTGACATTATTATTTCGCCTCCTTCTTAGCAAATTGAGAATAATAAATTTCTTGATATACAGGGCAGGTTTCCATTAACTTTTCATGATTTCCAATGCCAGCAATCTCGCCATCATCAAGGACAATAATTTTATCTGCATACTGAATAGAAGAAGCACGCTGTGAAACTATGAATACAGTCATTTGTTCTTCCATACTACGTATTGCTTTTCTTAACTTTGCATCTGTTGCAAAATCAAGTGCTGATGCACTATCATCTAGTATCAGAATATCTGGTTTTCTAACCAAAGCCCTAGCAATTGTCAATCTCTGTTTTTGACCACCAGATAGATTTTTCCCTCCCTGAGAGACCATTGCATCAAGTACACCTTTTTTAGTATCAACAAACTCTTTAGCTTGAGAAATTTCTAAAGCTTTATAAAGTTCTTCTTCCGTAACATGTTCATTTCCCCACTTCAAGTTGTCTCTAATAGTGCCTTCAAACAGTACTGCTTTCTGCATTACCATCCCAATTTTTTGTCGCAAATCATCTATCTTTAATTCTTTTACATCTACTCCATCTACTAGAACATGCCCCTTTGTTGCATCATAAAACCGCGGAATCATATTAACTATAGAAGATTTTCCTGAACCAGTACCACCAATTATACCTACTGTTTCTCCCCTTTTCACAGTAAAAGTTATGTCAGTTAAGGATTCTGCACTTGCACTTTTATACTTTAAACACACATGATCAAAAACAACAATATTTTCTGTCTTTCCATCTACTGGTACTGGTTTTTCACATTCAGTAAGACTTGAATTTATTTCAAAAATACTTTGGATACGATTCCCACAAGCAATAGACTTAGTTACTATTATAATTAAATTTGCAAGTTTAACTAGTTCAACTAATATTTGCAACATATAATTTACCAGCGCAATTACAGCCCCCTGAGTTAATATACCCGCTTCTACCTGCAAAGCACCAGTCCAAATCAAAACAACTACAGCACCATTAAGAATTATATAGGTAACTGGATTCATTAATGCTGAAATTCTTCCTACATACATTTGAACCTTAGTCAAATCTTGATTTTTCTCTTCAAATTGTAACAATTCACTTTCTTCTTTGTTAAAAGCACGAATAACTTTAACACCAGTAAGATTTTCTCTAGTTATTCCAAGTACCTTATCTAGCCTTGATTGTACTTTTTTATATAGTGGAAGGCTGATAAGCATGATACCAAATACCATCACTGATAATAGTGGAATAGTTACTGCAAAAATTATTGCTGCTTTCACATCTACAATAAAAGCCATAACCATAGCTCCAAAGACTATAAATGGTGAACGTAAAAATAAACGTAATACCATATTTACACATGATTGTGTCTGGTTAACATCACTTGTCATACGTGTGATTAAGGTAGAAGTACCTATAGTATCCATCTCAGAAAATGAAAGACTTTGGATATGTGCAAATAGCGCATGCTTTAATTTTGCAGCAAATCCAACAGCAGCTTTTGCTGCATAAAATTGAGCGGTAATAGAACAAACCAAGCCAATAATGCTTAAAATTATCATAATCAAACACATTTTAGTAATATAAGGCTTGTCCGAATTAACTATACCAATATCTACGATAGCTGCTACAACTAGTGGAGTAAATAATTCAAATAATGCCTCTAATAATTTAAATAAAGGAGCCAATATGGTTTCCTTCTTATAATCTTTAAGATAAACTAATAATTTTTTCAATTTTCTTCCCTTCTTCTTATCCAATTCGATTTATGCACAAGTGCTTACACAAGTTTTTATTATATTATCACAAATTAAACTATATGTATATTACTATAATTTGTATACTTTTTTCCTATAATATAAAGTTTTTAGTATAAAGTTACTATATTTTTATAACATACTGAAAAACAAAATAGTAAGCAGAAATTAACTGCTTACTATTTTTAGGGATTGAATTATTAAATGTAATGTATTAGTTATATCTATATTTATATTATAAGATTCTTTTCTTAAATGTACCTTAATAAATTATAAATTTTTAATAAAATATATTATTTTCATATTTCATATCATTAATAGGTTATATTTACTTTTTTATATTTTATCATATCTACATAATTAGCATTTTTCTTGCTTTATCTTACACTTATTTTATCTTTAGTATCACCATAGCTTAAATAATATTTATTAGCTTTTATTACTTTCATTATTTCATTAATAAATTCATCAATCTCTGAACTTAATTTTCTTTTTTCTTTAATATATAATGCTTTATCATCTATCTGATCTAAACATGTTATCCCTAAAGATTTCTTTATTTTAAATCCACTATTTACAGATTTATTAAAGTCTACATCAATATTTTCTTTTAATAAATCTAAATTAAGAAGTGCAAATCTAAGATTTCCTTGATATCTATTTGGTATATTAGTTAAATCCTCAATTTTTTCGTATGGCTTTTCTTTCAATTCACCTGGCATTGGGCCTGCACCATGCCTTGTTAAATAACTCCTTGTAATATATATAGCCTCAATATCAACTTGTTTTTTCTGCTCTTCATGTTCAAATTCATCACTTAATAAATCAATAACATTTTCAATTCCAGTATTTGATGGTGTTACATGAGGAAAATACTTATAATTCTGGTGAAGCATTAATCCTTGTGCTCCTTCAAATATTAATGTTTCAAATTCATTTATTACTTCTGAAAACTTTTTAACTGTTATGCTTTTAACAAATTCGTCCATATCCTTCAAAAAATTATCGATTAGAATATCCGAGTTTAAAATTTCTTTAAATTCTTCTGGAATATCTACTATATTTAATTCTTCCAATCTATTTTTAACATATTCTTTTTTTATCTTGATTAAAACATCCTTTAAGAAATTAACATTGCTTGATTCCTTTGAACTTTCTTTTTTATAAACTTTATTATAAAGACTATTACTTATTAAATCTTTAACTATTAAAGAATATTTTTTATTTCTACTTCTAACTAAAGTTTCATTAAAACCAAGGCCACAGCTACCATGTCTATTTTCTTCTCTGCTTGTTTCAGCAATTTGATTTATAAGCATGTCATATGGAGTAGTAATTACACATTCTTCATCCACATATACAACTGAATTTAAATTCTTATTCTCTAATTCACTTTTCTCCTTCAAAAATGTTAATGGGTTAACTGCAAAATACTTGCTTAAAAAAGTTGGTGCTCCTACAAAAGTTCCAGAACCAAAGTGTCCAAAAACATGCCTTGAGTTATCTTCTATTACTGTATGACCAGCTTGTGATCCTGAATTAAATCTTATAACTATTGGATTTTCACTTTTACTACACACATAATTAGTCATATGCCCTTTTCCTTCATCTCCAAAATTTGCTCCTATTATTACTTTTACTTTTTTCATATTAACCCATCTCCATTTCATAATTTTCTACCCTATTATCATTGGCATATAATTCTTGGCAAGGCACAACCTAGCAGTATAGCCCATCTTCATCTAATGATGAAGATGTTTCATTTATTGAAAGTTCCGCATTTCAGCATAGCTGCTCTTTGGCATATAATGCTTGGTGAGGTTCGAACCTAGCAGTATAGCCCATCTTCATCTA
>SVCF01000038.1 GCA_015058475.1 Clostridium butyricum
ATTTGTGATGTAACATGTTTTAATATTTTATAGAATATTTTTTTTCATTATCTATAATAGGGAGTTTATCTAAAACTAAGTCATCAACTCTACAGAAGCCATTTCCTTTTTTAATTTCTGCAATAAATGAAAAAATATTTTTTTCTATTCCTTGAACCTCCATAGATACTTTTCCATCATATAAATTTTTGCACCAACCAGTTAAATTAAGCTGAAGTGCTTTCATTTGAGTAAAATATCTAAATCCAACTCCTTGTACTTTGCCATCAACAATTATTGAATATCTAATCATAAATCCTCCTAAGTATAAAATATATTTTAGAATATATTTTGTAATGTAAGTATGAATTATTACTTTAAATTATAACATATTATGAAAAAATAATAATATACAAATAAAATTATTTCCAATTTTCTGAAAATTAAGTATAATATATATATACTAGGTAATAATAATTTGATATGGAAGTATTTACGGAAAGGAATGACTTAGATGATTGAAAGAACTATGGTATTAATAAAACCAGATGGAGTAGAAAGAAATATAATAGGAAATATTATAAGTAGTTATGAGGCGAATGGACTGAAAGTGAAGGAATTAAAACTTATGCAAGCAACAAGGGGAATAGCAGAAAAGCATTATTCACAGCATAAAGGAAAAGACTTTTATGAGGAACTTATAAATTTTATAACAAGAGGTCCATTAGTGGCAATTATATTAAAAGGAGATAATGCAGTGAATAAAGTAAGAGCTATAAATGGTTCGACAAGTCCAGATGATGCTGCTGAAGGAACAATAAGACATAGATATGCTAGAAGTAAAACTGAAAACTGCGTACATGCATCAGATACAGTAGAAAGTGCACAAGAAGAAATAGAGTTATGGTTTCCAGAATTAAAATAAATAAACCCAGCTGTTTGAAGTGATCGAACAGTTGGGTTTTTATTATTTAATTATTTTGTTTTAACGTTCATCCAAGCATCATCATATAATTTTAGATTATCATCTAAGTCTATGAATATTTCGCATTTATCAAGAACATCAGGTGATGGGTATGCGCCAGGATTATTTTTAACTTCATCATCTAGCATATCATATGCTTCTTTATTTGGAGTTGAGTAACCTATGTAATCAACATTTTGTTTTGAGTTTTCTGGATCAGTTAAGAAATTAATCAATTTCTCAGCATTTTCTTTATTTTTAGCATCTTTAGGTATTACCATTGCATCAAACCACTTGTTTGATCCTTCTTGAGGAATTGCATATTTTAGTTCAGGATTTTCAGAAATTATGTATGCAGCATCTCCAGACCAAACAGTTGCTAAAGCGGCTTCTCCATTTATCATCTTATCTTTAACTTCATCAACATAATAAAGTGGATCCATAGTTTGTTTTTGTTTAACTAATTCATCTGTAGCAGCAGATATTTCATCAGGATTAGTACTATTTATAGAATATCCTAATTTTTTTAAACCGATAGCAAGTGTATCTCTCATTGAATCAAACATGATTACTTGCTTTCCACTATATTTTGTATTCCATAGTATATCCCAGCTAGTAACGGGTTCTGTAACTACATTTGGATCATAGACTATTCCTATTGTTCCCCACATATAAGGAACAGAATATTCATTATTAGGGTCATATGATAAGTTCTTATATTTTTCATCGATATATTGATAGTTAGGAATATTATTAAAATCTAATTTTTCAACCATATCTTCTTTAATCATTTTTTCTATCATATAGTCAGATGGTATAACTAAATCATAACTTCCTGGAGTACTTTTTAATTTTTGATACATTATTTCATTAGTATCATAAGTTGAGTAGTCAACCTTTATACCTGTTTCTTTTGTGAATTTAGCCAATAAATCTTCATCAATATAATCCCCGCAATTATAAAAATAAACAATACCATTTTCATCAGTATTATTTGAAGACCCGCAACCAGATAAAAGTCCTATAGACATGAATACGGATAAAGTTAGTGCGCTTAAAAGTTTGAATTTTTTCAAATAGTATCACCTCTTAATATTATTTAAATTGACATTGAACTATTATTTTAATTGTTTTCTGTTAAGCTTTGCTTTTTATTAACAATTAACAATAAAGCTAATACTGTAATAAACATTAAAGTTGAGAGTGCATTAATTTCAGGTTTAATACCTCTTCTTGCCATTGAGTATATTTCAATAGATAGATTTGTTACACCAGGACCAGTGGTGAAAAAACTTATTACAAAGTCATCTATTGACATTGTAAAAGCCATCAAGAATCCAGCGAAGATCCCAGGTTTTATTTGAGGAATAACAACCTTTCTAATTGCATACATTGGGGTTGCTCCAAGGTCAGAAGCAGCTTCTAAAGTATTTTCTGGCAATTGCTTCAGCTTTGGAAGTACAGAAAGTATTACATACGGAATATCGAAGGTTATATGCGCAAGTAACATTGTTGTAAATCCAAAATTGAATTTCAAAAATATAAAAAGACTCATTAGAGCAATACCAGTAACTATATCTGGATTTAACACTGGTAAATAATTTATATTTAAAATTAATGATTTTAATTTAGGTCCCATTTTAGATATTGCAATTGCAGTTATTGTTCCAACTATAGTAGAAATAATAGATGCTAAAAGTGCAATGAGAACAGTGTAGTAAAGGGCAGACATAAGCCTATTATTAGTGAATAATTCTGCATACCACTTTAAACTAAATCCTGTCCATTTCCCCATAGTTTTAGATTCATTAAATGAAAATACCATAAGTGTAAGAATAGGTGTATATAAGAACAAAAAAATAATAATTAAATAAAATCTTTTTATAAAGTTCTCTAATTTATTTACCATAATTGTCCACCACCTTCCTTGCTGGCATCATTACTAAATTTTGATGTTATACCCATGAAAATTAATATTATAATCATCATGAATATTGATATTGCAGAACCAAAGTTCCAATCACCCATTGTTGTATATTGTTGTTCTATTAAATTTCCAAGTAACATATACTGTCCACCACCAAGTAATCTAGAAATTACAAATGTAGAAACAGCAGGCATAAATACCATTGTAATACCTGAAACAATACCAGGCACACTTAAAGGTAAAATGACTTTCAAAAAAACTTTAAGTCTATTAGCGCCAAGATCTGAAGCAGCATTAATTAAGTCTTTATCCATTTTAATTAATACAGTATACAGTGGCAAAACCATAAATGGCAAGAAATTATAAACCATTCCTAGCAATACAGCACCATCATTATATAAGAATTGAATAGGGCTAACGCCTATTTTACCAAGCAGAGTATTAATTATACCTGTCTTGCCTAGAATAGGAAGCCAAGCATAAGTTCTAAGTAAAAAGTTCATCCACATTGGTAAGATAAATAGCATTATTAAAAAATTTCTAGTACTATTTTTTAGTTGAGAAATTATATATGCTACTGGATAGCCGACTATTAAACAGGCCATAGTTGATATAAAAGCTAACCATATTGATCTTCTAAATACACTAAAATATTGAGAAGACAATAATCGTGTATAATTTTCTAATGAAAATGAATAACCAGAAGCAGTTTCTGTAGTAAAGCTGAAAAATAAAACTATTATTAAAGGAATTACTATAAATAATGCACTCCATGCAAAATAAGGATAAGCAATTAACGATGTTTTCTTCTTATTCATTTTGCCCACTCTTTCTCATAATATGAATGTCTTCAGGATGAATATCGAGTCCAATTACACTACCTACTTCTGCACATTTCGTATTGTGAAGCATAAAATCGAAGTTTTCAGTTGAAACCATCATTTCATAATGAACTCCCTTAAATACTAATGAAGTTACAGTTCCTTTAAGCATTCCAGTATCAGCATTTACCATTGTTATATCTTCAGGTCTTATAACAACATCTATAGGTTCCATTTTTTCAAAGCCTTTATCAACACAGTTAAAAGTTTTATTACAGAATTCTACTTTAAAATCATCAATCATAGTCCCACTCAATATATTACTTTCACCGATAAAATCTGCGACAAAAGCATTAGCAGGTTCGTTATAAATATCTTGAGGGCTTCCCATTTGTTGGATTACCCCTTTGTTCATAACTATAATGGTGTCAGACATTGTAAGGGCTTCTTCCTGATCATGTGTTACAAAAACGAATGTTATTCCAACTTCTTGTTGGATTTTTTTTAACTCAATCTGCATTTCTTTTCTAAGTTTCAAATCGAGTGCACCTAAAGGTTCGTCAAGAAGAAGGATTTTAGGTTTATTAACTAATGCTCTTGCTATAGCAACCCTTTGCTGTTGTCCGCCACTTAGAGAATCAACACTTCTTTTTTCAAATCCCTTTAATGCAACAAGAGAAAGCATTTCTTCAACTTTTTTTTGTATTTCAGCTTTTGGAAGTTTTTTTAATTTCAATCCAAAGGCGATATTATCAAATATATTCATATGAGGAAATAAAGCATACTTTTGAAATACGGTATTTACTTGCCTTTTATATGGAGGAAGTAAAGATATATCTTCATTATTAAATATTAATTTTCCAGAATCAGCAGTTTCAAAGCCAGCTATTATTTTAAGTGTAGTAGTCTTGCCACATCCACTTGGTCCAAGTAGTGTTAAAAATTCATTCTTTTTAATATTTAAAGATAAATTATCTAGTACTTGCTGCTCACCATAAGATTTGTTAATGTTTTTTAGTTCTAAAATATTTTCGCTCACAAGAACACCTCTTTCTAAAAATTAAAATGATGGGGGAGTACTAATCCAAATCACCTTAGCAGGTACTTTACTGTTATTTGAAATATAATGATTAAATTTAGCTTTATAGTAAAAACTCTCACCTTTTTTTACTTTATATTTTTTTTTACCTAAATGAAGTGTTATTGCTCCGGATAAAACATAGCCAAATTCTTCACCCTCATGTGGTTCCTCTTCAATGTACTGTCCACCAGGCTCAAGCACTATCATTATTGGTTCCATTGCATTTTTTTGTGCATTTGGAATTAACCACTTTAAAGAGTATTTCAATTCATTATCTTCAGTTTCAAACATATCATCTTTCGAATATGTGACTTTTTCTTCTCTGGTATCGCTAAAAAAGTCAGGTAAATTTGTACCAAGAATTTCAAGTATATCTATTAAAGTAGCAATTGATGGTGAAGTTAAATCATTTTCTACTTGCGATATAAATCCCTTTGACAATTCACATCTATTTGCAAGTTCTTCTTGAGTTAATTGCTTTTCCATTCTCAAGACTCGAATCTTTTCTCCAATTTGCATAATTTCACCTACTAAATCATATATAATATAACTTTTACTAAACATTAAGTTTAAAATTACTAAACAAACAATCATATTATATAAAGTTTATATATAAAAATCAACAATTTTTTTTAAAAACTTGATTTTTCATGTGAAAAGGCATTAAACTATTCATAGGTAATAAAAGAGGTAATATATTTAACATAAAAAATAATATGATATAATTTAAATATATACATAGTAATTCTGAGAGGAGTATATTATGAAATTAAAAAGGGTTAGCATTATAAGTTGTGTTTTTTTATTTTTTCTTTTAGCTATTACAGGTGTAATAGCATATAAATATGTTGGACCTGGTGCTAAAGATATTAAGGCTTGTAAGACATTTATAAGTAAATTACAATCAATTAATGCTATCAAAGCAAATGAAGAAATAAACAGTATTAAATATAAAAGAGATAATAGAGTGGTTAATCAAAATGATTTAGTAGAAAAGAGTATTGTAACTAAAGAATATGCATTGGATTTAGATAAAAATGATAATGTAATAGGATTCATAAAAAGAGAAATTCCTAAAGTGAATGAAACTAAAATAGAAGTAGATGTAGCAAGGAACTTGGCTGAAAAGTATTTAAGAAGTATATATAATGAAGATATAGTTTTTAAATCAACTCAATTAAACGATAAGGATAATTACTTACCATATTATTCATTTATATATACTAAGCAAAAAGATGGATATCAATTTTATTTTGATGAAATTAAGTTAAACATAGATAAAGAAAACGGTTTGCTTGATGGATATTCAAATTCGACTATGCAAAGAGAATGTAAGGAAACCAAAATAAATATATCTGAGGAGGAAGCTAAAAAGACTGCAGTGAATTTTTTTATGAAATATAATAATGAAGCAATTATTCAAAATGGGACATCATTAGTTTATGCAGATAATAAAATTGAAGAAAAGATAGGAACTGTATCAGAACTGTGTTATATGGTAGTCATTGATGGAAAGGATATTAATGATAATATAATAAGTTGGAAAATATTTGTTAGTTCTGAAAATGGAAATATAGTTAATTCATTAAAAGATGGGACAGAGAAAAAAGTTAAGACGCAATAAATTATATGATAAAAATGCAGGCAATATAAGTATATTACCTGCATTTTTTATTTAATTCCACTCATCAGCATTTTTGAGTTCTGGAATAGATGAAGATTTAAATATTGGATCTGATATTCCATCTTTCTTTTGTTTAGAATAATCATCTAAAGCTTTAAAAGCAATTTTCCCGAGAAGTACTATTGCAATTAGATTTATTATAGCCATTAGTGCCATAAAGACATCAGCTAAATCCCAAACTATTTGCATACTTGCAATCGATCCGAAGAGAACCATACCGGCTACAAAAACTCTATATATAGTAAGGTAAATCTTCTTTTTACATAAGAATTCAATATTAGACTCGCCATAATAGTAGTTACCAATAATTGAGCTAAAGGCAAAGAGTAATACGCATATAGCTATAAATATACTACCAAAATTACCTAGTTGTGAGCTTAATGCATTTTGTGTTAATTGAATACCAGTAAGACCACTATTAGTGTAATCTATATCTGAAAGCAATATGATAAAAGCAGTACAACTACATATTAAAATTGTATCTGTAAAGACACCGAGTGTTTGGATTAAGCCTTGTTTAACTGGGTGAGAAACATCCGCTGTGGCAGCTGCATTAGGAGCACTTCCCATTCCAGCTTCATTTGAAAATAATCCTCTTTTTATTCCGATAATGAGTGCACCTGTAGTACCACCTAAGATTGAATTGATATTAAACGCACTTGTGAAGATTAATTTTATTAATCCAGGAATAGCTGTTATATTTTTTAATACTACAAATAGTGCTATAAATATATATATTGTTGCCATTATTGGAACAATTATTTCAGATACTTTAGCTATTCTTTTTACTCCACCAAATATAATAAATAATGTGATAAAAGTTAAAAGAATTCCAATAAAGAATTTATTAATTCCAAATGCTTCATTCATAGCTATTGAAATAGTATTAGATTGAACAGAGTTGAAAACCAAACCGAAGCATATAGTAATTAAAATAGAAAAAGTTATCCCCATCCATCGTTGGCCTAAACCCTTTTCCATGTAATATGCCGGACCGCCTATAAAGTTACCGTTTTTATCCTGTTCTTTATATATCTGTGCAAGTGTTGATTCAACAAAACTTGAAGCAGAGCCTATTAAGGCAATAAGCCACATCCAAAATATTGCTCCTGGTCCACCAACAGAAATTGCAATAGCAATTCCAGCTAAATTACCAGTACCAACTCTTGAAGCAGTACTAATGCAAAAAGCTTGGAAAGAGGAAATAGTACCTTTATCTTTAGATGAATTGAATCCATCTCCAAGTAATCTGAACATTTCTTTAAAATATTTGATTTGAACGAATTTTGTTTTATATGTAAAATATAGCCCTAAAATTATTAAAGGTGCAATTAATACATATGTCCATAGAAAATTATTAAACGTTGTTATCATATCATTAAAAAAATTCATATTCATACCTCCTGATAAATCAATATAATGTCGAAATATGCATTTATAATATTGTATATTATTCGTAATAAAAAAGCAAATGTAATTAGTTATAGTAATTACATTTGCTTTTTGTTTATATATTTAATTAATAGGCAATGGATCTACAGTATCCTCATTTCCACTATTGTTTTCAATAGGGGGTTCATTTACTGATGGATTATCTGAATTTACATTTGGATTATTTGATATATTTTGAGTTGTATCATCAGATGGATAAAATTCAACCGGACCATTAGATTCATCAAGACCAATTGTATTATCATAAAGTGATGGTAATACATATGGATAATCAGCAGTTGCAGGATTTGGATTATCCTTGCTAATAAATACCTTACTCTTTGTTAGAATAGATGGAGTAGCTGGTGTTGAAAGTTTACCATTCAAAATATTAACATTAGCTGAAATGTGAGTTTCACAAGTATTACTAGGCTCAGTACCTTCAATGAAGTATTCTGTAATTATTCTATTGCCTCTAGGATCTGAACTACATAAATTTGAAGGAAGTAATCCAGAATCTCTACATACATTAGAGATAACTAATCCTGTTGGTTTTTCAATTTCAGTAACAGCATAATTTTCATGTGCTTTTTGCATTAATTTTCCCCAGATAGAAGCACAACTACTTGAACTACCATATAAAGTTGTAGGATTATCATACCCAACCCAAACTGAAGCTGAAAGATATGGGCTAAGTCCAGAAAACCATAAATTTGTAGATGATGTAGTTGTACCTGTCTTACCAGCTACAGGCATATCACCCCATTTAGCACCTGATGCATTATAAGATATAGGTCCTTTTAAAATGTCATACATAATATAAGCTGTTTGTGGTGAAAAAATTTCTTTGTGTACAGGTTTTTTATTTTCCAATATAGTTTTTCCACTAGAATCAACTACTTTAGTATATAATACAGGCTCTGTATATAAACCATTATTCCCAAAGGTTCCAAAGGCATTTGCAAGAACAAAGGTATTGCCGCCATCTAGATCTTCAGGATTATTATTAAATTCTCCAAGTGCTACAGATGCAATAGAAGTTTTTGATGCTGAGTTATACTTAAGTCCTAGTTGCTCACCATAAGATACAGCTGTATCTAAGCCAAGCATATCAGCAACTTTTACAGAAACTACATTTTTAGAATATTTTACACCATCTCTAGCTGTAATTAATCCTGTATATTCATTAGGTGAATTTTTAGGATTATAATATTGACCATTATTTAATGTATTATTTTCAAATGGAGCATCATCTATAACTGTTGCTGCAGTTATTACTTTTTCATTTATTGCTGGACCATAAACTGTAAGTGGCTTAGTTGTTGAGCCAATAGGTTTTAATGCATTATATGCTCTGTTAGTTGATTGTGGGTTTTGAGCGCCTCTTCCACCAACCATAGCAAGAACTTCACCTGTCTTATAATTAACAATTGTTGCAGAAGCTTGCAAAAGTGGAACCCCATCAGCATCATATGTTTCAACATTTGAAATTCCTAGGTTACTGTAATCATTTAAAGTAGATTGAGTAAATTCTTGAAGATCTCTGTCCATAGTGGTGTAAATTTGTAAACCGCCATTAACAATAAGTTTTGATACTTCTTCATCAGTATATTTATACTTTTCTTTCAAATCTTCTTTTACTTGTGAAATAGCAGGATATACAAACCATTCATAGTTCATTTTATAATCTACCTTACTGCGCTTAAATACCAACCCACCATTATTAACTTCATTTACAGCTTCATTATATTCACTTTCTGTAATATAACCAAGTTCATGCATCATACTTAAAACTGTATTTGTTCTCTTGATATATGTTGGTGTTGCATTAGGATCACTTTGCGTATAAGCACTATAATAGGTTGGTGCTTGAGTAATACCTGCCAAATAAGCACATTCAATTAATGATAAATCAGAAGCACTTTTACTGAAGTACATTAATGAAGCAGCTTCTACACCATAAGCAGTGCCTCCTAATGGAATAGTATTTAAGTAAGCAGTTATAATCTGATCTTTTGTTAATTTTTTCTCTAAATTAACTGCTAAATAAACTTCTTTTATTTTTCTTTCGATCGAAACATCATTTGTCAAAATAGTATTTTTAAGCAATTGTTGAGTTATTGTAGATGCTCCATGTAATCCTCTTTGACCAGTTAAGATTTTTTTAACATCCAGAACAGCAGCACCAACAATTCTTTGAATATCAATTCCACTATGTTTCATAAATCTTTCATCTTCAATTGAAATGAAAGCATTTTTCAAATTTTGAGGCATCTCACTAGATTCTATAACATAACGCTCTTCTTCAGTATGAAGATTATCCATAAAATCACCGTTACTATCATAAAGACTAGAAGGCTGATTTAATGTTAAAACAGCATTAACATCTAGCGGTGGAGTAGTTTTTATAATAGCAAAAGCATATCCTGCAAAGATAACGAAGATTGCCAAGAAGCAAAACAATAATCCAAAACAGATATTTGTAAAAACTTTCTTTGATTTTCTTGTTTTAGATTTCTTTGATTTTCTTTTTTTCTTTGACTGAGGAGAGCTATTAGGTTTTTGTGGGTTATTAACTGCCATTTCATCCTCCTAAAACTAATAACGTTTAAAAATATTAATAATATCCTATATTATTATAGCATAATTATAGTATGAGTACATGAATAACTCAATACAAAGGTGTTTTTATATGGAATATTATACAAGAAGAAATAAGAGAAAATATTTACCTCTAATACTAGTTATTATTATCATTATCATAGTTTTAAATACAACACTAATTTTTTTTGACAGAAGAATAATGCCATCTGTAATAAGAATTTCAGAGATCATGGCAAAATCTCAAACGTTAAATATAATTAATGAAACAAGTATGAAAATATTAGATGAAGAATTTCAATATAATGAAATGATGAATATTGAAAAAGATGATAATGGAAGGATAATTTTAGTTCAAGTTGATACTGCAAAATTAAATTATATTTCATCAAAACTTTCAAATGAATGTAATAAATCTTTAAGCGATATGAGTGATGCAAAAATAAAAGTTCCTATAGGATGGCTTACAGAAAAGAGCTTGTTTTATAACTTTGGCCCTAAAATATCAATGGAAGTAGAACCGATAGGTAATATAGTAGTAACCCATGAATCAAAATTTGAAAGTGCAGGAATAAACCAAACTAGGCACAAGATATATTTGAATGTTAATGGAAAAGTTAGAATGAAGTTACCTTTTAAAAGTGAAGAAATAGATATAGAGACACAAGTACCAGTTGCTGATACTATTATAGTTGGAGAAGTTCCGGAAATGACAATATATTCGAAACAAAATGAATAAATATAAACTGTCTATTATAAAAGCATTATTTATAATAGACAGTTTATATGAAGTGAAAAATATAAGTTTTTATTCCCAATTAAATACGTATGGTACATTTCTATAAAAATCACCGTAATTTAATCCGTATCCAACAACAAATAAATCTTCAATTTCAAAGCAACAGTAATCAGGCTTTATCTCAACTTTTCTTCTTGATGGTTTATCAAGTAATACACATGTTTTTACTGAAGCGGGGTTTAATTTTTTTATATGGTCAACAACAAAGTTCATTGTTATACCAGTATCAACGATATCATCAACTATTAAAACATCCCATCCTTCAATATTATCTGGAATATCATTAACAACTTTTACTGTCCCAGAAGATGTTTCACTGTGACCGTAACTTGAAGTTGTCATAAATCCTATCTTAGTCTCTAAATCTATAGCTCTAGAAAGGTCTGCTGCATATATAAAGCTTCCTCTAAGTAAAGATAAAAGGTAAAGTTTTTTACCTTTATAGTCTTGAGCTATTATTTTTCCAAGCTCTGCAATTCTAGAATTAATTTGTTCTTCAGAAAAAAGAATATTACGCTTTTTATCTTCCATGTTTATAGAATCTCCTTTTATATTAATAATAAAATGCACTAAAGTGTATAGCATATATTATTGCATACACTATTATATATTTTCAACTATTTTGTAGAATTTTATGAATGAAGATTATAAAGAATTGAAGTAAATTATAAATTTTTAACAAAATGTTATAAAAATCAAATAAATATTATTATAATGCAAGTATCTCTTTATAGTATACATTGATTTTAGAATGTAAATAAATATCGTATACATTTTCTATTGCTGATACTTTGCTTATATATTAACTTATTTTGAATAAAATATAAAATGTAATTTTGTATATTGTACAAATCATTTTGGTATAATCTATAATGAAATATATTACATATCAAAACTTTACAACGATAATTTATTAGTATAAAATTAGGTAAAAGTTATCAACATAACTTATATGAGGTGATATTTATGATATATGGAAATATAGAAGGAATAAGAAAATCAACATTAGATCAATTGGAAGAAATTTATTCCATTAAGAATGTAAAAGATGAAATATGTAATGTTGAAATTTTAAATATA
The DNA here is from genome assembly GCA_015058475.1 of Clostridium butyricum. Taxonomy (GTDB): domain Bacteria; phylum Bacillota; class Clostridia; order Clostridiales; family Clostridiaceae; genus Clostridium; species Clostridium butyricum_B. The sequence continues at coordinate 12,368 of SVCF01000038.1, forward strand.
ATAGCAGAAGTTTCTAGCTTTATTGAAAGAGAAATAAGTGTTGGAATAAATAGAAAAGGAAATGTAACTTCAGTTGCAATAGGGGATTCAACTTCAGTTGAAGTACCAGTAATAGATATTGAGGAAAAAAGACTTTCTGGAATAAGAGTAATACATACTCATCCTAATGCATATTGTAATCTTTCTGCTTTAGATTTGACTGCATTATTAAAGTTAAAGTTAGATGCAATTGTTTCAGTTGCAATAAGAGATGGAAAAATAATAGATTTCTCACTGGGAATGTTAACATTATATAATAATAAGCTAGAACATGAGGAAAAGCAAAATCTTTCATTAGAAGAAATAACATCGATAAATATATTAGATAAAATAAAATATATTGAAAATTTAATAAAGACTAATGATGTTATAGAAGATAATCAAGAAAAGGCAATACTAGTTGGTTCTGATACTAAAGAAAGCTTAGAGGAATTAAAGGAACTTACAGAAGCATGTAATATCCCAGTGCTAAAAACTGTATTTCAAAGTAGAAATAAGGTAGATGCTGCATTTTATATAGGAAGAGGTAAAGTATTAGAGATAGCTTCAATGAGGCAAATAGAGCATGCAAATGTAGTCATATTTGATGATGAATTATCTGGATCACAAGTGAGAAACCTAGAAGCAGCTATTGGTGCAAAAGTTATTGATAGAACAACACTAATACTTGAAATTTTTGCAACAAGAGCTAAAAGTAAAGAATCAAAAATTCAAGTTGAACTTGCTCAACTTAAATATAGGTTAGGCAGACTTCAGGGGCTTGGAACAGTTTTATCAAGAACAGGTGGAGGAATTGGTACTAGAGGTCCTGGGGAAAAGAAACTTGAAACTGATAGAAGACATATAATGGAGACAATATATGATTTAAAGGCAGAACTTAAAAAGATAAAAAAGACAAGGGAAGTTCAAAGAGAAAAAAGAAATAAAGAAAATATACCTAAAGTATCTTTAGTGGGATATACTAATGCTGGAAAATCCACTCTTAGGAATGCAATTTGTGATTTAGCAGCTAAAAAAGAATCACAAAACAAAGAAAAAGTATTTGAGGCAGATATGCTGTTTGCGACTTTAGATATTACAACAAGAGCAATAACTCTAAAAAATAAAGGTATAATAACTTTAACAGATACAGTAGGATTTGTACGAAAACTTCCTCATGATTTAGTAGAAGCATTTAAATCAACTTTAGAAGAAGTTGTTTTTTCAGATCTTTTATGTCATGTAATTGATGTTTCATCCGATACGGCTATAGAACAATACATGTCAGTTAATGAAGTTTTAATTGAACTTGGTGCCATAGACAAAGAAACAATTTTAGTTTTAAATAAAATTGATAAGGCTAGTGAGGAAAATTTAAATTCTATAAAAGAAGTTCTTCAAGGAAAAGAATATATAGAAATTTCAGCAAAGGAAGGGATAAATTTAGAGAACCTTTTAGAGTTAATTGAAGAAAAACTTCCATATAACTACAAAAAGGTTGAGTATGCAATACCATATGATAAAACTAATATTCAATCTTTTTTACATCGTAATTCTAGAATTATACAAGAAGACTATAAGGATAATGGAATATACATTATGGCTGAGGTGGATGATGAGGTCTATAATAAGACAAAAGAATTTTGTTTGTAGAATTAAGTATTTTAAATAAATATATCCGACTTATCAATAAACAATAAATTTATGGAATAATAAAAAACTGATGAAAAGATTTTTAGAGAGTTTTAAAATAATCTAAGAATCTTTTTCTTTAATAATTTGTAAATAAATAGTTAAATGAGATATAATATCTATAGATTATTTTGAATGCAGGAAAAAAAGTAAATGAGGTAAGTACTATATGTTACAGTCTATATTAAATTATCAAAAGGCATCAGAAAAGTTAATTACAATTCTAAAAACCAATAAAAAGGTTTTAACTGTATTTGCATTTGGAAGTATAGTAAATGGTGATCTTTGGGAAGAATCTGATATAGATATATTTGTTGTATACAAAGACAACTTTCAAGAAATTCGAGATGTATATTCAGAAATATTAGATATTCCAATACATATGAAAATCTTAAATAAAGAAAAATTTTTAGAATTATATAAGACTAATGGAAAGAAGGGGATAATAAGAAATCTTCTGGTATCATCTAAGATGATAATATCAAAAGATGAAGAGATTGAAAATATTTATAATAAAGCAAAATATACTTTAGATAAGCATATAGGTTTATATAATCTTGTTTATTTAGGAACATTAATTAAAAATCTAAGGGTTTCTAAAAAATATTTACATAATGATAGTATATATACTTCTTATGAAGTATTAATACGAGCGTTAGATAGTTTTTCTAAATTATACTTAAATTTAAATGGATATACTGTTAGTAAAGATGCAGTTAAGATGACTATGAATTTAAATAACCAATTTAATATTTTAGTTAAAAACTTGTTTGATAAAGGGGAATTAAAAGAAAATATAAATGAAACTATTCAATATGTAGAGAATTTTTTAGATGTGAATATTAATGTTGCTGCAAAATTAATTTTAGAATATTTGAATGAAAGAAAAGATTTTGTAAGCTCATATGAAATAAAAAACGATGAAAAATTTAAAGATTTTAATATAAAAATAGAGGATATATTAAAAGAATTATATAAAAGAAATATAATAGTAAAAAAGTCCAGAAAGCTAGATTTGCAGCAGAGAGAAAAATTAATTAATGAAAATGTTTATGCTTCACGAAGATAAGCTTTAAAGGGTGATTTTATGGAAATGTATAGATACATAGAATTTAATGATGAAATTCCAAAGTATATTCAAGTTGCAGATTATATTAAAAAATTAATAGATGATAGAATTATAAAAGATGGGGATAAGTTACCAGCAATAAGAACTTTATCAAAAGAACTTAAAGTTAATAATGTAACTATAGTAAGTGCATATAATAAACTTAAAATAGAGGGATATGCGTATCAAAAGGTTGGAAGTGGAAGTTATGCAAAAAGAAAAGAAGTTACATCAACATTTAGAAAAAAATATACTAATATATTAAAAAAACTTTCAACAGAAGAGTCTAAAGATATAATTGATTTCACAGGAGAAACAACTGATGAAATTTTATTTCCAATAGAAGATTTAAGGGAAATAATAAATAATGTTTTAGCAAGGGATGGAGCTAAAGCACTTATTGCTAAAAATAGGGCTGGATATAAAAAATTAATAACTACAATAAATAGAGTGTTTTGGAATGATAAACTTAAAGAAAGAGATATTCTTATTGTATCTGGTGCTCAACAGGGAATTGATATAGCAGCTAAAAGTATACTTAATATAAACGATAATGTTATTGTAGAAAAACCAACTTATATGGGAGCTCTATCAGCATTTAAATGGAGGAAAGCTAATATCTTTCAGGTTCCAATAGAGCAAGATGGAATAAATTTAAATAAATTTGAAAAAATACTTCAAAAAAATGAAATTAGATGTTTTTATACTATGAGTTACTTTCAAAATCCTACTGGAGTAAGTTATAGTTTAGAAAAGAAGAAACGAATATTAGAACTGGCAAGAATATATGACTTTTATATTATAGAAGATGATTATTTATCGGAACTTATATATAATAAATCAATAGAGTATATACCTTTTAAATGGCTAGATAAACATAATAGGGTTATATATATTAAGAGTTTTTCTAAGATATTTTTGCCAGGAATAAGACTAGGGTATCTAGTAGCACCGTCAAAGTTTAGAGAGGTAATGGAGCATTCCAAATTAAATACTGATATAACAACATCAAGCTTAATGCAAAGAGCATTAGAAGAATATATATCTAGTGAAAAGTGGAAATTTAACATTGAGTGTTTAAATAAAGAATATAATGAAAGATATACACTAATGAAAGAAATATTGGATAATGATTTTAGTGATATTCTTGAATATAATGATCCAAAGGGTGGATTAACATTTTATGTAAAAATAAAAAATGAGATGATTTCAACAAGAAAATTATTTGATGAATTAAGAAAGAATAATGTATATATTACTCCAGCAGAAATATTTTTTACATCATCACAAGATGAAGAAAATTCATTTAGAATAGGTTTTTATCAAACAGATAAATATAAAATTAAAAAAGGAATGAAAGTTCTGAAAAAAGTGCTAAATAAGTATAAGTAATATAAGCACATATAAATGTATAACTTTGCTGAGAAAATAGGAAATTACTATAAAAGATAAAATTTTAAGGGGGAGAATTATGCCATATATAACAATAAAGGACTTTGGTGAGGACAAATTTGAAGAAAAGAAATCTGAATTTATTGGATATGCTAAAAGAGTTGAAAATGAAGAAGAAGCAAAATCATTTGTCAATGAAATAAAAGCAAGGCATAAACAGGCAACACATAATTGCTGGGCATATGTAATTGGAGAAAAAATGAATATTCAAAGATATTCAGATGATGGAGAGCCACAAGGAACAGCAGGAATTCCAATATTAGAAGTAATGAAAAAAAGTAATGTGACAGACTGTGCGATTGTAGTTACAAGATACTTTGGGGGAATACTTCTTGGTGCAGGTGGACTTAATAGAGCATATACAAAAGGTGCAAGCATAGCGATAAAAGCAGCTGGAGTAGTAGAAAAAGTAAAAGGATTAAAGCTTAGTTTTGAACTAGAATATGATCTTTTTGGAAAAATACAATATATTTGTGGACAAAATTCGTGGCATATTGAAGATACGGAATATACTGATAAGGTAATTGTTCATATACTATGTGAACAATCAGTTAGTGATAGAATTGAAGTCGATATAGTTGAAGCTACAAATGGAAAAGTGATTGTTAGAAAAAGTGAAGAAGGAATTTATTTTAAAGAAGGAAATAGATTGTTTAGAAACTTAACCACGGGTTGATTGTGATGTGTTACTATGGTATAATTTTTTGGGTGATTTTGTATTAAAATATAAAAGAATGAGTATATAGTACAGTGGAAATTATAGAAAAATTGATTGTACTATATACTTAGTTAAAATAAGGAGGAAAAATATATGTCAGGACATTCAAAGTGGCATAATATTCAGGCTAAAAAAGGTAAGGCTGATGCTAAAAGAGGAAAAATATTTACTAAGATAGGTAAAGAACTAGCTATAGCTATAAAAGAAGGTGGAGCTAAGCCAGAGAATAATGCAAGACTTAGAGATGTAATTGCAAAGGCTAAAGCAGCTAATATGCCTAATGACAATATTACTAGAGCAATAAAGAAAGCTGAAGGAGAAATGAATTCTGTAAGCTATGAAACAATTGTATACGAAGGTTATGGTCCAAGTGGAGTAGCTGTAATTGTTGAAACTCTTACTGATAATAAAAATAGATCAGCTGGTAATGTAAGAAGTGCCTTCACAAAAGGTGGCGGAAACATGGGAACTACAGGATGCGTAAGCTTCATGTTCCAAGAAAAAGGTGAACTTGTTATAGAAAAAGCTGATAAAGATGAAGATGAAATGATGATGCTTGCATTAGATGCTGGAGCAGAAGACTTCAACGCTGATGAAGAAGAAGTATTTGTAGTTACAACAACTCCGGAAGACTTTGGAACAGTACGTGAAGCTTTAGAAGCAGAAGGAATAGAATTCTTAGAAGCAGCAGTAAAGATGATTCCAGACACATATACTGAAATAAATGAAGCAGATGCTAAGAAGTTCCAAAAGATGTTAGACTTACTTGAAGATGATGATGATGTTCAAGAAGTTTACCACAACGCTGAATTCCCTGAAGGTTGGGAAGAATAAT
>SVCF01000039.1:0-16192 GCA_015058475.1 Clostridium butyricum
TATTAATCATCTATTTAATATCTTAAACATTTTATTTAAAATATCACATTGGTATAAATTCTCCTATCTAAAAAATCTTAAATAAATAAAAATTATAATTTTTTGATTATTACTATTAATTTGCTTATTAACATAAAATATTTTTTAAAATATTATTTAACTGATATATTATATCATAATAAATTTTTAATGTACATTATATAACTTGTAACAACGATGCTACAATAAAGTGTTTTCTTATTTTCTTAAATACCTCAACTCCAATTAATTACACATACTAAATATTAATTATTAATTTAAGTTGGAATTCTTTAAAAATCTTTTCTTAGTTTTGTAGTAATATTATAGTTTAAATAGTATATGAGAATGTTTTAAAATAATGTTGTTAAAATTATTTTTTATTTTTAGATGCATCAGTCTTTAACTACATTATATCAGTCACTCCCTATATCCATCTTAATTAAAATCAAGATTTTATATCATTACACCATTTTTTATATTGGTCATATATAAAATAAAATCTAAAAGTCTTTTAAACTTTTCTAGCATATTACAATAATTTGTAATTAATCATACTTAAAATTAAAAAAATATATTTAAAAATTAAGAAAATATATTTAATTTGTCAGTTGCTTAAATATAGTATTAAATATAAGTCATATCAAAAACAAAAGATATTCAGCAAATTCAGTATTTACATTTGCAATATAAATACATATACCATCATAATATTTATTTAAATTCACACTAAATACTTGGATTTATATCAAAATTTAAACATACTATAACCTTATAGAATGTTTAACATATGATTTTAGACAAATTATATGTTAATTCAAGACTATCAAATTTCTTATACACATTAAATATAATAAAATATGTAAGATATTCTGATAAATATTTTGTTGCTACTCCTTTAAATTCGCCTATCCATCTTTTCAAATTCTCTCTAAAATTTTTCATACATTCGCCTTTATATACATTTAAAACTATTCCTTTATTGTGTTTCTTTGCTTCATTCATCATATATCTATCATAATCTGGTACTATATATGAATCTTTTTTTATTTTTGAATAAATTAACTTTTTAAAACTATCTTTATTCCAATAATTATTACATAATGGCACTATAATCATCGAATCTCGTCTATCTTTCGCTCCTACAATCCATACATTTTTTCTTTCTGAAGTTGTAATATTTCTGCATCCTTTAAAATTTTCCTTTTGGATTGCTTTTGTTATAAAAACTTTTCCTTCTAATTTATCAGCCACTACATTATGAATCATGCACTGCATAACTTTATGTCTCCACATGAACGCTGTTCTTATATTTATTTTTAATATTTTTGAGCATGTTCTTAAAGAAGTCTTTTGAAGTGTAAGTTCCATAAATTTAACCCATATTTCCGCATCCTTCTTTGAATAACTCCATAAAGCTTTTGTAGTTTTAGAAAATGTTTTGCAACATTTTTTGCATTTATATCTCTGAATTCCATTATATTTTCCAAATTTAATATAACTTTTTTCATTACAATTTGGACATTCTTTAATATGTCTATTTTTATAAATATCATATTTTAAAAGCAATCCTACATGTTTATTTAATTTTTCAAAATTATTATCTTTTTGTATCATGGCAATCTCCTTTATCTAATCCAATTTATCAAAATAAAAATATAATTTTTATGCTTTATCTTAAATTTATATTTCAGCGCTTTACATTAATCATCAATGTATCAGACTGTTCATCAACATTAAATAATGCACTTATTAAATTAAAATTAATATATATTTTGATAATTGCCACCAAACATCTTTTTAAACATAACAACATTTTTTTAAAACATTTTCTTAGTACAATTTTATAAATATCAACATATACATATACATATACATATACATATACATACATCAATTTCTTCAATTATCATAAAAAATCTTTATCAATAAAGAGAACTACCCCAAAATAGATACGATATTCTATCTATTTTGGGGTAGGTTTTCTGTATATTTTTATAAAATTTGAGTCAATCTGTTCACTATAATTGTAAACGTTCCATTACTATAATTAACTTTAAAATTAAAACTGTAATTTATACTACCTTTTGTTACTTTAATAGACGTTTCTGGTATGCTTTCTGGCTTAAGAATTACTCTTGTCGTAGTTACATCACCAACAGTATCAGTACTTTTTTCAGCCACTTTTATATTTTTAGTTATTGTACTACTTTCTGTTACATGAACATCACCACTACTTGCTATATTAACCTTAATTACTGCAGCATCGTCACTTGTAACAAAATATTGACTACTCGCACCACTAAAAACTATATTCCCGTTATCAATACTATATTTAGTTGCATCTGTTGTTGGAAGCTTTATTGATGCAGTATAACCACTATTACTAGAATCTTTAGCTAAAGACATATTAGAGTAAGCTGCACATGCTGGATCAATAGTTACCATATTTTTCAGTTCAGTAAACACAGATAGTTTCTCATTATATAAATATATTGCCCTTGATACATCTACACTATAGTTTGTTAATCTTTCATATTCTTCATCACTTGCAGTTATTCCAAATAACTCTATTACATTTTCTAATTGCTTTCTTGCTGACTCTATACTTTCTAAAGTAATATTATCTTTTATAATATTACCAGATGCTATATCATCCTTAAATAACGCATTAACATCTCTCTCACAAAGAAGTATTGCTGCTTCTTTCAATCTTGTTAATATTTCATCATACTCAGTTTGATATTCAGAGATTTGTTCTGGATCTAGTTTCTTTAAATCTGAAATCTTATCTTCTATAAATTTCAATTTTTCTTTTACATTTACAATATCAGAATAAGTAACTCCATCGCTCAATTTATCTGCATTGTCTAAAGTTCCATATAGCTTATTACATGCTTTTTCTGCTTCACTAATTTTACTTATAAGTGAATTCTTATTTGAAATAACACTATCAGCCTTTTCTTTAGCAGCTTTTATTAACTTTCTGTCCTTTTCAAGTGCATTTACTATACCATAGCTATTGTTGTCCTTTATAAGATCAGCTGATATTTCCTTAAATCCACTAGATGAATTATTTTTTACTTGGCTTACATACTTATTAGTTAATTTTACTGACTCACCACTTGTAACATTCAATATTGATGCTGCTTTATATAACTCTGGAGTTGGAGTAGTATCTGTATAACTTGTAGCATTTATAATATCTTTTAAAGCTGTTTCTTTATTTATAATAGTTTTTTGCTTATTTAATAATTCTTGAAGGCTATTTCTATCACTTATTCCTGCTGTAAGGGTATATATACTCTTTTGTGCAGCTTCTAATAATGCATTTGTAGTTGTAGTATTACCTATTTCTACACTGCTTCCTGTAGTAACATTTAGCTTAATTATAGAAACTGGATCTATTGCAACTGCATTTTCTAATGCTTTTACTGCTGCTTTAGCTTCAGCTATCTTTTGATTTTCTGTATATGCAGTATTTAATCTATTTAATCTATCATTTAATTTTTCTTTTTCTTGTTGATAAATTCCGCCATCTACTTTATTTATAAGTTCTTCAGCTTTATCTATATCACTTTCTAGTTTTGTACTCTCTGCCTTTTCAAGTGCCTTAGTTGCAAGCTCAAGTGCTTGTGCTTTTTCTACTAAATTTTTGTTTGAATCAACTGTGATAACTGTTCCTGTTCCTTCAGTAGCTGTTACATTTTGAACCCCAAGTTTAATATCACAATTAACCACTAGTTTATTTATAGTTCCATTTCCTTCAAACACTGAATTCATAGCAGTTGAAGCTACATTTAATATTCCTACATTACCTTCTATCTTAATCTTAGAAATCTCTTCTGTAACATTTAATGTATTAATTGCTGCACTATTTTGAACTTTGACTACATCAGTAGTATTAATGTTTACAGTCTTATATCCACTACCATAAAGTTCTGTACCACTTTCAATGTTAGTAATACCAACAGTAGTTCCACCATTAAGAGTTAATTTATATGTTCCATCTGGTTGTAATACATAAACTTTATTTATCTGACAATTATTTAATTCAAGCTCTGTACCACCATTTATTATTAAACTTTCCGCTTTAACATTCTTTAATATTGTTTTATCTTTTCTATCAATTCTAATTGTGCTATAAGAATTTCCTTCAAGTGCTGTAGTACTAGTAGTAGCATTATTTATCATTACTTCATCACCCGTTATAACTGGTGCTTCTATGTCCCCACCTGATGGATTATCTGGATTTGATGGATCAGTAGGGCTATCTGGATTTGATGGATCCTGAGTCTCTGTCTTTTGTCCACTTATTGTTATTACCATAGTATCATAAACGTCTGATCCATCTTCTGCAGTCGCTTTTACAATAATAGTTCCATCAGCTTCAGCTGTCAATAAACCACTACTACTTATAGTAGCTTTTCCTGTTTTATTTTCAACTGACCATTCAACATCATCATTGCTTGCATTAATTGGTAATACCTTTGCAGTTAATTTTATAGTTCCTTTATCTGTAGTTATTTCATTCTCTTCAGATGTTATTGTAATATCTTCTACCTTAACAATACCTAATTCTTCTGAGTTATCATCTGTAACTTCAACTTCTTCCCATACAGCATATAATTTAAGGTCCTTTGTTATCTTTATATCTTCATCATAGTCATAGCTATCCCCATTACCATTTTTCTTTGTATTCCATTCAACAAATTTATAACCCTTTTTAGTTGGTTTATAAAGAGTTATGTTCTCTCCATCTACAACATTTTTTATTTTAAGATCCTCTCCATCCTCATCCTTAAATGTAATCTGGAATTTTTCTTTTGGCGCTAAAGGATCATACGCTATTGTTGGATTAGTTGAACTTGAATCATCCTTATCTGAATCTATCACTTGAGATGGATGCTTAACATTATCATCTGTTCCAAACCAGTCAAATGCTTTTACTGGCATTGGTAACTCATCTCCATAAAAGGCACCATCTTCAGCAGCAGTATATAGCTTTCCATTTATCACTACATTTCCAGTTTGCATTACACCAGAATCAGCAAAAAGATAAATTTTACTTCCAATTTGAATTACACCTGTCTGCATTACACCTTTTTGATCTGCATAATACCATCCAGTTATGTCATATATCCAGCCTTTTTGAATTTGTCCACCTAAATAATAATACCAATTTTCACCTTGTTTTGACCATTGTCCTCTAGTTTGTCCTACTCCTGAATAGTTTACTCCTGTTGCAAAAGTAGTTGTTGGACATATTGAAAAAATGCTACTTGTTATTACACTTGTAGCTATTAACTTCTTTATAAAGTTATGCTTCATTAAGATAACCTCCTAATATTTAAATACTCCTTTGTTTTACACTAATTTATTATCGAATTTTTTCAAAACTTCTATAGGGTAAATTAATATTATAATGTACAATGTACAATGGACAATTAACAATGAAAGAAAAAAGTCTTCGACTTTTAATTATATTATTGCATCGTTATGGCCAATGCCATAACATTCGCTAAAGCGAATTATATTGGCCAGCGAATTATATTTGCCTGGCATATAAATCTTAGCGAGAAAGGAGCTTAGATTTATAGCCCATATTCCGTAGGAATATGTTCCTTACAAATATAGATGCAATACTACAATTTTAGAAAAACTGAAAGTTTTTCATCCTTCATTGTCAATTGTCCATTGTTAATTGTCAATTGTTAAGTTTATACATTATTTAAGTTTATCCATCTACCATCTAAGAATATCATACCAGTCTTCATAGCACCTTTTGCATCAAAGTAATATTTCTTACCATTGATTGTTTGCCATCCATGAACCATCTTTCCAGTAGAATCTAAGTAATACCATGTAGTACCTGTAAATATCCATCCATTTCTCATAGTACCATCATCATTTAAATAATATTTATTTTTATCATAAGTTATCCAGCCTTTTTGCATTACACCTTTTTCATTTAAGAAGTACCATCTTCCATTAAATAAAGTCCAGCCTGTTTGCATTTCTCCAAGTTCGTTAAATAAATACCATTTTCCATTTAGTGTTATCCAAGCATCTTGTGCCATAGATCCATCAGCATATAAATAATACCAATAGCCTTTTTCATACAACCATCCTGTTTGCATAATTCCATTTTCATTTAAGAAATACCATTTATCACCAATCTTTAGCCAACCTTTTTCCATGTGGCCATTTACATCTAAGTGATACCACTTATTATCATATTTAACCCATTGATTCTTTACTTGTTGTCCATATCCATTATAGAATGTCCACTCTCCAGCAACTAGAATCCAGTCATTTTTACCTTCAATATCTCCTCTAATTACGCTTATCTTATAAGTAGTTGTTGTTTTATTGTCTTCTGCAATAACTTTAACTGTAATTAGATTTGCTCCAATATTCAACTTAATAGAATCCGACTCTTGTCCGCTTACATATTCTTTATCATTAATATAAACTTTAGCCTTATCATTTAAACAAGTAAACTTAACTCTTATCTTATCTATGCCTCTATCTACAGTTGCACTATAAGCATATGTTTCAGAATTAAATTTAGGAGATAATTTTCCTTCAGTAAGTGATAATGAACTTAAATTAACATTATCTTTCCCATATTTTCTACTAACATTAAGGATATAAGTTGATGAATCTCCCTGGTCATCTGTAACCTTAATTGTTATTTTATTTGCACCTTCATCTAAATTTATATATTTTGATGTAGCACCATTTGGTATCTTTTTTCCTTCAACTTTAATTTCAGCATTAGCATCTTCAGCTGTAGGAGTAACAGTAATTGATGTTACTTTATTTTCAACACTTACATCATATTCTAAAACCTCTTTATTAAAACTTGGCGCTAATGTACCACTACTTAGCTTAAGTGATTTCAAATATGAACTTCTAAAAGCTTCTTCTCTATTAACTTCTACAGTATATGTTGAGGTAGCACCTTCTTTTGTTATAACTACTATATTAATTTTATTTGAGCCTTCATCTAACGAAATTGATGAACTCTTTCTTCCGCTTTTTACAGCTATTCCATCTACTTTAATAGTTGAAGAATTATCTATTGACGTAGGTGTAAATGCAATTGAAGTTGTTGCTGTCGGTACAGAAATAGTATAGTCATAAACTTCACTATTAAATGTAGGTGACAATGAACCTGTTGAAGGCACTAATGACTTTAAGAGTGGTTGACCTTTCTTAGTTACAATTAATTTATATTCTTTACTTACATTACTTTTTGTAAGTGTTATTTTCATTTCATTATCGCCACCAGTAACTTCTACTGTGGTATTTGATGATCCATTTATCTTAAGTCCACTAGTTATAGGATCTAAGTTATCATCAAATAATTGAACTTTAACTTTTTCCACATCTGAATCCATTTCAACTCTATAATATCCGTCACTTACATCATTATATCCTACTTCAACAAAGTTTGAAGCGTTACTTGCATCACTTACTCTAAGTTTATTAAATTGTAATAGAGATTCAACTTCAAAGCTCATATTTATTTTATAAGTTTTAGTTTCTGTTCCATCTGTAACATCTATAGTAAAAGTAAAATCACTATAATTCTGTATATTAGAATAAGTGTACTTTTTTTGTGACCCAGAACCACTTATTTTACCAGTCATACCCGAATTAGTGCAAGCCACACTAGTTACTTCCCATGTTTTTCCTTCAACTGTAGCACCTTGAATTGTAAAACTACTTGTACCCATATTAATCAATTCTACTACATAATTTGAACCTTTTTTATCTACTTTTAATGTATCATTATCTGCCTTTAAAATTATTTCTGGCGCAAAAGTTATATCTGCCCCATCATCTGCATAAGATGTACTGATATTCCCTAGCTGAACTGTTGAAAATATCAGCGTAAATATTAGTAGGTAAGATATAATTTTCTTTACGTTTAATTTACCTTTCATTACACTATGTCCTCCCCTGTTTATATCATAAGTAATTCCGCTCAAGACAAGCATTACTTATATAATATCATTTTTTATGTATATTTTCACTACTGAATTTATTATATAATACAATTTTCGTTTATCTTCATAGTCCCTTTTCGTAAAAAAACCAAAAGAACTTTATGTTTCTTTTGGCTTTTTTAATAATTTGATGATTCTAGTTGAAATTCACAGAACCATCTTTATTAAATTTGTAAGTATATCCATCAATTGTTTTAGTTATTGTATTCATTGTTCCATCACCATTAAAATAGTAATATTTATCATCTTTATATAACCATCCAGTTCTCATTGTTCCAACATAATTTATATAATACCAGTTACCATTACTAAATACCCAGTCCCCACTTTTCATAGCTCCAGTTATTCTATCCATATAGTACCATTCATTATCATACTTTAACCAACCTGTCTGCATACTTCCATTTTCATTTAGATAATAGTATTCTTTGTTATATATAATCCATCCAGTTTTCATAGATCCATCTGAGTTTAAGAAGTACCATTTTCCCTTATCTTGAATCCAGCCTGTCTGCATTTCCCCTTGCTCATTAAGAAAATACCACTTGTTTTTATCTTTAATCCAACCATTCCTCATTGCCCCATTTTGGTCTAAGTAATACCACTTTCCTTGATATATTATCCATCCTGTTTTCATTGCTCCATGGTTGTCCAAATAGTATATATTACCATCATCATGTTCTAGCCACCCTGTCTGCATATATCCTCTTGTATTAAAATAAAACCACTTACCATAATAATTATCATAAAGCCATGCATCTCTTAAGTATTCACCTTTAAAATCATTGTATCTCCAACGTCCATTTTGAAGTATCCATTGGTTTGGCTTAAGTACTGCATTAATTGATCCTTCAACATCTGGTGAAATTGGTATTCCCAAATAAAAATTCAAGGTATACTTACTTTGTTTATTGGTATCATTATCAATTAAGGTCACATTAATAGTATATTTATTTATACCATTAAATTTTAATCTAATAGTATTTTTTTCACCTAGCAAAGTTCCATTTACTTTAACTGAATAATTTCCTTCTTTGGGTACAACATTTAGTCTAATTAATTCTTCATCTTCATCAAGTTCTATATTATAAAACCTAGTATTAGCCTCAAATCCTATATTACTGCCATCCATATTAATATCATCTAGAGTTAAGGATTCTGTTCCACCTCTATATACATATAAAGTATAGGAATATGTTTTTCCATCATAAGAGTCTCTAACATCTATGTTAATTATATTTTTACCATAATCTAAGTCAACAAAAGTTCTATACTTATCATCTCTAAGTACTTCTACACCATTTACATATACTTTATCACTCTTATATTTCGGTTCTACTTTAAGTAACAAGTCTTCTTCAAGTTCTGGAACATCTAATGAGTATGAATATACACTTGGTTCAAAATCAATATCATATTTCCCTGCAATATAAATATCTTTTAATAAATAATCTTCTTCAGACGCATTAGCTATAAAATCAAAAAAAATTATTTTATTAATGGGTTCAGTACTATTTAACGTCATACTTAGTGTAAAGAATAATATAAGTATCTTTAATATTCTTTTGCTCATTCTCTTCCCCCTTTACATGCTGTCAATTATTATAACACCTCATCATATCCTATGTTACCATTTTCATTTTTTAGTGTAAACTTTTATTACCTTAAATTTATATTAAATTAAACCAAAATATGATCCTATGGCATTTTGCCATAGGATCATACCTTGTAGAATATCTTTATGTTATTTCTTTAATGTCTTTTATTGTTCTGTCGTTACTATAATGTCATTAATTATGTCATTACTCAAATGTCATTTATGTTGAGATTATCTGATCCAAGCTCCGTTAGATCCTAATCTGTAACCATCTATAGTTGTGTTTTTAGCCATAGCTCCGTTTGATTGTAAGTAATACCAGTTTCCATCAGTATCATGTAACCAACCAGTCTTCATAGCTCCATTTGATTGTAAGTAGTACCAAGTACCATTATCATTTAACCAACCAGTCTTCATAGCTCCGCTTGATTGTAAGTAGTACCAAGTTCCGTTATCATTTAACCAACCAGTTTTCATAGCTCCACTTGATTGTAAGTAATACCAAGTTCCATTAACTTTTTCCCATCCAGTAGCCATGATTCCATCAGCTTTGATGTAGTACCAAACTCCACCTAATTGTAACCATTGTCCTTTAACTTGACTTCCATCATTGTTGAAGTAGCACCAAGTTCCATCAGCATTTTGTACCCATCCAGCTTTTACAGTTTCTTCTGTATCTTCTTCAGTTGAAACTGATTTTCCTGAAACTATTGAGTAAACTTCATCATCTTCATTCCAAACAACCATGTTATCAGCATCGTAAACATCTAAGTTTTCCATAGCACCATCTACTTTGTATGCTTTTACAAATTCTTCATCATTGTTGAATTTGTAAACAAATCCGCTCTTTAATACCCAAAGATTTCCATCAGTATCAACATCATATGCATTGATATCTTCTAATTCATCTGAATCGTTAGTTTCAACAATGTAATTTCCTCTTGTTGTTTTTAAATCAATTGTTTGAGCTGTTACAGTTGTATCTTCTACATTATAAACTACAACTTTGTTTCCAAATGCACTAACACCTTCAGCATTTTCGAATAATTCTACTTGATCTTTTTCTAATGAATATGTAGTTACAGTTTTAGCATATTTAGCTCCATCAATATCATCTGATGCTTGTGCTTTAGATATTTTTTGAAGAACTGTTATAGTATTGTCTTCATTTACTTCAACACCATTTACTGTGTTAAAATCAACACCTTCACCAACTAATTGAATAGTTGCAATTCTGTATATATAGTTAGCATCATGAGCTACTACTTCTGCATCTTTAACTGTTGCACCTACTTTTGCATCGCTCTTCTTAAGCTTTTCTGTATCTTCAGTGTTTGTTAATGTAACACTTTCAGCTGTTGTTTCAGCTCCTACTTCTAACTTAAGTTTTCCTAAGTTATAATCAGCATCTATGTAGTTTCCTTTTAAATCTGTGTAAACTCTAGCTGTAGCTTCTTTTCCTTCTAAATTATATGAAGTTTCAAACCAAGTTTCTGCAAACTTATTTCCTTTTACTCCTGAAATTGAATCAGCATCTAATTTAGCATGATCAGAATATCTATCATCAGCATTGTTTCTTATAGCTTTTCTTAAAGCTAAAGCAACATCATCTTTTACATCTGCTGCCAAATCATCATCAGTTACTTTTCCAGTTGATAAATCTAAGAAATAATCTCCGTTATCAACGTTTAAGTATTTATCTCCAAATATTGCCACTTCAGATCCTGTGTCAACATCTTCTATATCAGTGTACTTACCGTTGCTTAATAAATAAGCTCCGTCAGTTTCACCATCTTTTAAGTTACCATCTATGTAGAAGTTACCATCTTTGTAAGCAACTGCTTCATAAATTATTCCATCTTTTGATTCTACTCTCTTATAATCAGCAGCCATAACACCTGTTGCTGGTACTAATGAACTTACAGCAGCAGCAGCCACTACAAGAGAAGTTACTTTGTTTAATCTTTTTATCATATTCGTTTCCCCCTGTGTAATTATCTTTTGTAAAAATTAGAACATAATATTAATTTACACAAAATTGTTATTATGTTTTTTATTAACTTTTCGACTACATTTTTCATATTAGCACGTTAGTCGAATTTTGTAAATAGTTTTTTTACTTTAAATTTATTTTTGTATCAAAACTACTAATACCAATATATCAATAGCTTCTTAACATTTGCTTAACGAGTTAATTTTTTATAATTAATTTTCTTAAGCTCAGATACATCATATAGTACAAAAGCTTTTTTAAAATTTGGTACCTTTTTTAAAAAATAAATTATATTTTTATTATTTAATTAAACTTTTACCTAAAAACAACTTTTTAAAATTCTCATTAATCAATTTCCAATGACTCCCCTTGTGGGTACACAGACTGCAATTAAGGTGGAAATTTCCTCGAAATTTCCTAAAATATATTTCTCAGATTTTGCATCGCAAAATCATCCTCAATTGATCATTGATATTTGATCTTTGATAATAAAAAAAGGCTCTCAAGTTTTGTTTTACTTCACAAAACTCAAAAGCCTTTCTTTTAATTATATTATTTAATCCAAGCTCCATTAGCTCCTAAAACATAACCATCAACAGTTGTGTTTGAAAGCATAGCACCTGAAGCATTGAAGTAGTACCAAGTACCATTGTCATTTAACCAACCAGTTTTCATTGCACCGTTTGATTGTAAGTAGTACCAAGTTCCGTTATCTTTTAACCAACCAGTCTTCATTGCACCAGTTGAAGTTAAGTAGTACCAAGTACCATTGTCCTTAACCCATCCATTTGACATCATAACGCCATTTGCATCCATATAGTACCATAATCCTGAAGCAGGGCTTTGTAACCAACCAGTTACTTTGTTTCCTTCAGCATTTAAGTAGTTCCAAGTTCCATCAGCATTTTGAACCCAACCAGTAGCAGTTGTAGTTTCTTCTTCTTTTTCTTCTTCAGTTGTAGCTGACTTTCCTGTGATTATTGAATAAACTTCATCATCTTCATTCCAAAGAACCATGTTGTTTTCATCATAAACACTGAAGTTTTCCATTGATCCATCTACTTTATATAGCTTATTCCAGTCATCAGTGTTATCAAATTTATAAACATATCCGCCGTCTAATCTATAAACATTTCCGTTTACATCAGCAGCAATAGCAGATGCATCTTCTGTTGATTCTTCTTCAGCATCTAAATAGTAGAAACCATTTTTAGATTTTAATGTAGCAGCTTGAGCTGTTACTGTACCATCTTCATTATCAACACTTACTACTAATTTTCCACCAATAACACCAAAAGTAGCATTTTCTTCTTTTGCTAATTCTACAAATTTGTTAACATCTTCAGATACATCTCCATCTTCATCAGATATAACATAATTTGTTACAGTCTTAGCATATTTAGCATCATCAATATCATCTGAAGCTTGAGCTTTAGAAATTTTTTGGATAACTGTAACTTTAGCTGATTCACCTGTAGTTATAGCAGATCCATCTTTTCCATATACTTTTGCTATATTAGCACCTTCAAAGTTAATTGTAGCTAATCTATAGATATTGTTGCTATCTTGTCCTAAATATTGCATACCTGATAATGAAGCTTTAACTTTTAATCCGCTTAATTTTTCTTCATCTTCAGTATTTTTTATAGTTACAGAATCACCAGTTGTATCAGTAACTTTGATCTTTCCTAAGTTGTAGTCAGCATCAATATAGTTACCTTTAGCATCTGTATATACATCAAATTCATAAGAATCTGTTGAATACCATACTTCAGCAAACTTATTTCCCTTTATTTCTTTTAATTCTGGTAAACTACCATTTTCACCATATCTTTCAACATCTTTTACTTTCTTTCTTAAAGCAACTTCTGCATCGTCTTGAGCATCTTCAGCAATGTCATCATCAGTTACTTTTCCAGTTGTTAAATCAACATAGTAATCTGCATCATCAACTGATACATATTTATCTCCATATATAGCTAATTCAGCGCCTGAATCAACATCTTCTAATTCAGTATACTTTCCATTAGCTAAATAGTATACAGCATCTGTATCTTCATCTACAATGCTTCCATCGATTATAAATCCATCTTTGTGAGCGATTGCACTATATATCACACCATCTTCTGATTCTATTCTTTTGTAATCAGCAGCCATAGCTCCTGTAGCAGGTACTAATGAAGTAACTGCAGCAGCTGCAACAACTAATGATGTTACTTTGTTTAATCTTTTTATCATTGTCATATTCCTCCTCGGTCAATTTTTTATGTTATTGCTAGTCCATTATATCAACCTTGTCCATTCTTGTCCAAACTAATTCTTCTTTTTTTTCATTTTTGTGGTATAATTCATGATATTTTTTTATTGTATTATATTTCTGTTTTAAATTTATCCTTATAGTCTTATTTTTCAACATTTTTATTCATTCTATTTTGCAATTAAATAAATATTTTAAATTATAATTAATTTTTATTATGTAATACTTTTTTGATAAAAAAATAAAGCCTTTAAGTTCTTTATTAATTTGTAGAACTTAAAAACCTTATTTTAATGATCACTATTTAATCCATGCTCCAGTAGGACCTAGCTTGTATCCATTTACTGTTGTGTTTGAAAGCATTGCTCCAGCTGCATTTAAATAGTACCATGTACCACCATCATTAATCCATCCTGTTGCCATTGCACCTGATTCCTTTAAGTAGTACCAAGTTCCATTATCATATTGCCACCCAGTTGCCATTGAACCATCTGCTTTTAAATAATACCATGTTGCTCCGTCTTTATACCAGCCAGTAGCTTTAGTACCATCATTTTTATAAAAATACCACTTACCATCTTGTCCAAGAACCCAGCCTTTAGTAGTAGTAATATTGTTACTATTACTGCTATTTCCTGAATTTGTATTATCATTTGTGTTTGAAGCATTATTATTACTATCATCAGCTTTATCAGTATTTGATGACTTATTGTAGACTATTGAATAAACCTCGTCATCTTCACTCCAAGCAACTAAATTCTTCTCATCATATACACTTAATGATACGAAATCATCATTAACCTTGTATACTTTATCCCATTCATCTTTATTATCAAATTTATATATATAGTCTTCTGAAATAGCCCATAAATTACCTGAAGCATCTACATCAAATGAATTTTCATCATCATTAAGTTCTATTTCATCTGCATCATCTGCTTCTATATAATATTTAGAACCTTTACTCTTTAATTCAATAACTTGTGTATATACATTACTTCCATCTAATTCATAATTAATTATCTTCTTATTATCAACTATTGTAAATAATCCATTACTCAATAAATCTACTGTATCACCATCATCATCACAAATCATATAATTTTCAACTGTCTTAGCATATTTAATTCCATCTATCTTTTTGCTTGCTTGTGCTTTTGATATAACTTGTATCACATCAAAAGTAACTTTCTTACCATTTTCCTCTATCTTAAAGTATTTTGAATCACTTTCAACTTCTATACCATTAATTTCTGTTATAGTATTACTAGTTGCTAATGCATTTACACACAATTCAGCAGTTCTATAAATATATGAAGAGTTTTGTCCAATTTCCTTTATATTATCTACACTTACTCTTACATCATGATCTTCATCATTTGTATTTTCTAATTTTGCAGTTTTATTATTACTTAATTTAACTTTTACTGTTCCAATATTATAATCAGCATCAATATATTTTCCATCTGCACTTGTATAAACAGTAGAACTTTCTGCACTTCCATTTATAGATGACTTTGGCTCTTCAAATTTATACTCTGCTTTATAATATGTATCTGCAAATTTTGTACTTGGTAATACTGTAACATCCTTATAGTTCTTAGCTTCAGTTGAATCATATCTGTCATCATTATCTGATTTAATTTCTCTTCTTAATTTTTCTGAAACATTATCTAATTCATCTTCTTTAATATCATCTTCTGAAATCTTTCCTGAAGATAAATCCAAATAATATTCTCCATTATCGATATTAAGATATTTTGACCCATAAAATTCAAAATCATCTTCATTATCTATTTTCTTTATTTCAGTATATTTTCCATTGTCTAAATAGTAAACCGCTTCATCTTTCTTATTAGGCTCACCATCTATATAAAACTTTCCATCTTTATATGCTACTGCATTATATATAGTTCCTTCTTCATCACTAATTTTAGTATAACTAGCTGCTGATGCACTAACTGGAACTATTGAAACTACTGATGCAGCTACAATTAAAAGTGATGTAAACTTTCTTCCTCTTCTAAACATTCTTTTCCCTCCTATTACTTAAAAACACTTAATATCATAAGGCAATTATACCATATATTTCATTTAAATGTGAATAATCTTAGTCAATTACCAATATTCAATGATCATTATTATCTTGTCCACGCTCCATTGTCACCCAAATAATATCCATTAACAAATGTATTATGAAGCATTTCTCCACTTTCACTACAATAGTACCAAGTTCCCCTATCATTAATCCATCCTGTCTTCATTGCTCCGCTTGATTCTAAGTAATACCATTCTTTATCAATATAAGT
>SVCF01000039.1:16292-18096 GCA_015058475.1 Clostridium butyricum
GTTCCCCTATCATTAATCCATCCTGTCTTCATTGCTCCGCTTGATTCTAAGTAATACCATTCTTTATCAATATAAGTCCAGCCCGTCTGCATTGCTCCATTTTCATTAAAATGATACCATTTATTATTATCTTTTATCCAGCAGTTAGACACCATGATTCCATCTGCATTCATATAATACCACAACTTACTTGATATACTTTGAACCCATCCAGTAGCTTTTGATCCATCTTCTTTTAAATAGCACCATGTTCCATCTTCATTTTCAACCCAAGGATCTAACACTTTATTTTCTTCTTTTACTTCCACACTTGTTTCTAAAGTTTTTTTAGTTATAACAGAATAAACTTCATCATCTTCATTCCAAGTCAATATATTTTCACTATCATATACAGACATTTCATTCATAGATCCATCAACTTTATATACTTTATCAAAATCATCATCATTGTTGAATTTCTTTATAAAACCAGATTCTAAAATCCAAAGTTCACCATTAACATCTGTCTCTATATCTCTTATATCATCTGAGTCAATTTCTGCTTTATCACTAAAATCAGTATAATAATATCCATTTTTTGATTTTAATGAAATAGAATATGCTTTTAACTTTTCATTATCAATACTATAAGAAATTATTTTTCCATTAACTATACTATAGTTTCCTAACATTTTATCCATTTCAAGTTTTCCGCCATTTTCTCCTGTAATGAAATATGTTTCTACTTTTTCAGGATATTTAGCACCATCAATATTATCTTTAGATTGCTTTTTAGATATCTTTTGAATTACTGGAATTACGTAAATTTCTTTTTCATTACCATCTACAGTTCTTTTTATCTTTATTGTTTCAACTTTATTATTATTTTTATATCCACCAAATGTAACTCCTTCACTAGTAGTTACATTATAATTTTCTTCATTATTAATATAATTTATAGTTAAATAAGCTGATCTATAAATAAATTCATCATCTTGTCCTAAAATTTTTTCATTATATATTCCAGCTATTAATCCTTCATTTTCATCACTTGTATTTTCAAGTGTAACTTTATTATCCTCATTATTTAAGTCTTTTGTACAAACAGAAATTTTACCTAAACTATAGTCAGCATCTATATAATTCCCATCATTATCTGTAAGCACTAAAAATTCTTTTGCTTCATTTCCTTCTAAATAAGTATAATACCATGGACTTAAAAATTTATTAGATTCAATTTCAGTTAAATTTTTGTTTTCTATATCTAAATCTTCTAAATATCTTCCATCATTATCTTTTCTTATTTTCTTTTTTAATGCTATTAAAGCATCATCCTTTTCATCACTTTTTATATCATCATTAGTTATTTTTCCAGTTTTTAAATTAAGATAACTATCTCCATCAGCAATTTCTAAGTATTTTTCACCATATAGTCCAATTTCATCTCCAGAATTAATTTCTTTTAGTTTTATATATTTATCATCAGATAAATAATATACTCCTTCACCTAATTCATTTATTTTTCCATCAATATAAAATTTTCCATATCCATATGCAACACCATTGTATATGGTTCCATCATTATCTTCTATTCTTTTATAATCACTAGCTTCTGCTGGAACTATTGAAATCATAGATGCATAAGCTATTAATAAACTTGTAATTTTTGTAGACGTTTTAAACATTTATTAGCCTCCATTCATTCTCATCTTAAGCACAATCAAAAAAATAACAAGTCCAAAGTTGCAATACTTGTTATTTTTTAATTATGCTTTATGTAAATTATACCACAAAATAATTATCAATGACCAATTACCAATGATCA
>SVCF01000040.1 GCA_015058475.1 Clostridium butyricum
ACCCAACATTTGCTAAAAAGACTTTTTCAAATGTTAAAGAAGATGCTGATCTTCAAGCTGTATATGATGTTTCAGATGCAATTAAGAACATCATGGATGGCGCAACACGTGACACTTTAGTAAATGTTACTTCAAGCTTAACTCAGGCTTAGTAACATCATTTATTAAAATTTAGGAAAGGAGGATAATCTTTATGGAATATATCTTATCAATGACTTTTAATACTGAAGGTGGTAAGACTACAAGCTTAAGTATCAATGGTGTAAAAAATGATATTACAGAAGCACAGGTTTTATCACTTATGGACCTTATAATTGAAAAGAACATCTTTGAAGTTAATTCTGTTGCTTTAGTCAGCAAGAATTCTGCTAAACTTACTCAAAGAGTTGTTACTAAGTATGAAGTTGCTTAGTTTGAAGATTTAAAGAGGCTGTCATTTTTTATGACAGCTTTTCTTGATCAAGTTCTCTAATGGCATCTTTTATAGCCTTTTTTTATAACAAAATGATAATGGCTCATACCTAAACCGGAATTTATTTACTTCATTACTTTCTCAAAGCGGAACATTCCATCGAAATATTCATTATCAGGTAAATCATCAGGTTCATCCAATTCATGTGGATCTTTGTGATATTCATTGAAGAACTCCACTATATGAAAACCACAGCGATTAACATAGAAATGAATATTACGCTTTTCAAAATATGGGGTGCAGGTCTCCCATACTTTTGTTTCTGGGTACAGATTTTCAATGCCTTGCCAAATAGCCTGCCCAACACCCTTGCTCTGAACGCCATTTTTTACATACAAAAAGTCAAGATGATTATGCTGAGTTTTCTCGTCTATCACGACAATTGCACCGCCAACCTGTTCCCCATCTACCAAAGCTTCATATGCAAAAGCACCTTTTGTAGAAAGTGAACGGTTTATATGGCTCTCTGGAAGAATTTCTTCTTCCATCTCACCGAATCCTTCAACAGCACCATGCTGAAACGCTGCTTGCATATCCTTTTTGAATTGTAGTACGTGCTCCTCACAAAGAGGTAAAAGTTTAATGTTCATTTTCTCCTCCATAAATTCTAATTTATCTGTATATTATGAATTAATTATATAATGTTTTTAAAAAGAAAAATCTTCAATGCATGCTCTTTAGTATTATTTTCAAAATATTCAAGCATTCACTTACCAAATCGTTGATTTCTTAATAATATTATAACTTATTCTGTAAATACCAGAATATTCAGCTTTGATTTAATCTTCTACTATTTACTTAATATAATAAATAATATTAATGCTACTACTATATTAGGAAAAGCAAATATTAATATATACTCAATAATATTTATTCTTTTATTACGATCTTCTTTAGTTTCACTTAACATATTAGCCCTATATTTATCACCATTTATAAATGTCCCATTCAGTATTCCACTAATAATTAGACAAATAACACTTATAGTACTTACAATTTTAAAAGATAAATTATAATTTTTTAATATGAATCCAGTAGCACTTACTATTATTGATATAATTAAACCAATTAAAAAAGATATTTTCATTTTTCCCACCTTTATAATATACCTATTTTTTCTAATTATATCATATACCCCCTCAAGCTATTACATTATTCAATTTTCAAATAACATATTTTTTCTAAATCAAATCTACACTTTACTAAGTATTTTAAATAAAAAAATACCGCAAATCTATTCTTTCTTATAAATAGTGCGATATTATAATATATTATTTATTTTTATTTGAACATCTTCAACCACATAAATTCTTTCTTATCAAGCTCATTGCTTTATCTAATGAAATTTTTAGTTCTCTATAAGAATTAGATTCCAATCTTAACAATGGTTTTTCCCAATCATAGTTTTTAATTACAAATACAATAAAGCATTTAATTCCTGAATACCACCCTACATCAAGAACAATGTTATTCTCAAATTCAACTTGTAACATATCCTCTGTCAAATTGTTATTATTCTCATTTATTTCATCTTCAATAGAAATATCATAATCATTAAAAGTTACAATACCAGGACTAAAATCATATTCTTTAAACAAAGTATTTCCTCCCAGCAATCTTAAATTTATTATTCTTATGAATCAATTATAACATATATTCTAAATATCACACTATTCTATTTTCAAAGATAATTTCTCAGTTACTACGTAAAACCTGACTATTATAAACTTTATCACTGCTTAATTTTTCTATTACAATAATTCCATCAGATATACTATTTTAATTTATGTAACTTCTAACTATTCAAATTGTCCATATTTTTATTTACTACATCAAATTTTAGAATTGTACAGAAAAAATATCACAATATTCATTTATAATTTTGAATAATGTGATATCTTAACTTCATACTTATTATCCTTAAATTTGTATATTTTTTATTACAGCTAATCCACCTAATATTGATAAAATAGAACCAATAAATTTATATTTTGTAATAGACTGCTCTAAATAAATTTTATAAATATTTGTGTCCATGCTCCCACCATAGTCATTCATAATTCTTGATACTTCTTTATCGCCCAAATTTACACTACATATTAATATAAACATACCCGCCAAAAACACAATAGCAAAAAATATTATTATTACATTTCTTCTACTCATAAATTCCCTCCAATTTTAACTTTATTTTTCTATTATTAATTAATAATAACACAATTTACCAATATAGCATTATTCAATTTTTAAATAACATATTTTTGCTACGTCAAATCTACACATTATGCAACTATTATAAATAAAAAATATCGCAAACCTATTCATATCTTTGAATAGTGCGATATTCTAATTTAATATTAAATTTTTATACATAATAACATTTATAAGTAACTATACAAATTTCAAATTTATCGATACTTACGATAATAAAAATAGCTATCACTTTCTATATTAGGCTGTTTATGATTGATTGGCGTTCTTTTTTCAAACAATTCAAATCCTGATTTTTCTGCTACTTTGCATGAGGCAACATTATCACAATCAATAGTAAGAATCATATATGGAATATCACTTACACTTATACACCATTCAAATAATGCTATCAATGCCTCTGTAGCATATCCTTTCCCAATATAATCTTCGTCTATAAAATATGCCATTTCTACTTCATTTATCGTATCTTCTAACCCCATTCCAACCATGCCAATCAAGATATTTGTTTCCTTTAATTCAACAGCATATCGTTTGTTCTGATAAATATCTTTTGATTCCTTTTGTGATTGAAGCCAAGCAAGATATTCTGACAACCTTCCTGGAATAGTACTATTTTCAGACCAGTCTTTCATAAAACGTATCATATTTTTCTGCCATATAATTTTTCTTAAAGTTTCTTCATCTTCTGGCTTAAAATCACGAATAATTAATCTTTTTGTTTCTATATACATATCATTATCCTCCTAGAAATTGCAATTATTCTTCATCTAATAATATCTATGACTTTATATTGTGACCATATTATTTTTCACACAATTTCAAAATCAATTTAAAAACTGCGTGCCTCCTCATACCACTTGCTTTTATCTGGAAGTTCTTCAGCATTTTCTTTTAATTGTGCCTCATAAACACTATCAAATTTTCCATAGAAATATAAGTCAATAAAAGACTTAAAATCAGGAAATGTCTTATCTCCTGTAATCATACCATTCTTGTCCACATACTCAGCGAATTCCCAGTCAAATTCCTCATGGTCAAACCAGCATATCTGCCATGTGTTAGGATCATTAGTCTTAATATCCTCTGTTCTTACATTTAAATCAAAGCAAAGTGGTCCCGCAGTCATCCAATCAGCAAAAGGGACAAAATGCTTTAACTTTTCAGGAGTTGCCACATTATTTTCCACATAATCAGTGTATTCACGGAATCCCTCAATCATATCACATAAATAATGTAAAGGATCTTTTTCAGGTAGAGGTATAATTCCACACCACCATTCTTCAATATCTGGTGCATCAGCAAAATCAGCCTTACCACTTTCAATTTGTTCCATATAAACTAAATCATCCTCATTCATATCCACTGGAACCGATGTACAAAGCATTCCTATGTTGTGACAGTAAGTTTTTATATATGTTCGAAAAAGAGAAGGTAGCTTTACATCATATTTCTTCTCAAAATCATCTAACATTTCATCTGTTACTGTTGATACAGTAAGCATATCTTCATTAATAATTCCTCTATCAATTAATGCCTTATAAGCTTCTTTAATGTATTTTTCTTCTTCTGATGTTGTCATAGTAAAAATTCCTCCCATCTAATTTTAGAATATATAAGAACTTTTTGTTTATCTAATAAAAATGTTATTGTATATTTTGTAAATATTACATTATTTGATTTTTATTGTAGTTCAAATTCTGCAGTTACATGAGAATAGCCTATTGAGTTTGTAATCTCTGCCATTATTCTATATTTTCCAGGTGTTAACTTTTTAAAATCTTTTAGTATGCTTAATTTATAATTTTCTGTATTTGTTTCTTTTGCTTGCAGACATATTGCAATTTCATCAAAAGCAGCATCTTTAGAAAAATCTAAATTATGCCATTCATTGTTCTCAAGCTTATCTATTTGATAATACATTCCACCATAACTACTGTCCAAATTTGTATTATTTGTTATGCTTGTCTTAATACTTTCTGTGTCAAGAGAATATATTTTTTTTTCAGTCTTCATAGTAAAATCTTGTAATTGTGACTTGCCTTTAGTAGTAACTAAAGCTCCATCTGTACCTAAATAATACCCATCAACAAGTTTATCTTTTACTAAAGCTCCTGAAAAACTAAAGTAATAATATTTTCCATTAACTAATTTCCATCCTGTAGATACACCGTTTTCCTTATATAATGTATCTCTCACTTCTACATTATAGCCTTCTGTTTTTAACATATTTTTAAATTCATCAATATCAAAATTTTTATCCTCATTATCTGTAACTTTCTTTGAATTTGATGCAGCTTGAATCCATGTGCCATCAGAACCTAATTCGTGGCCATCTATCACTGTATCATGTGCCATATATCCATCTTGTCCAAAATAATACCATTCTCCATCAATTTCCTTCCATCCTATCGACCATGACTCTCCTTGTCTATACCACCATCCTGTATTATTATGTTTCCATTCTGCCTTTGCTCCTATAGGACATATTGTGCCTATTGCAGCTACTGCTAATAAACTAGCTATTGTTTTTGTTAATTTCATCTTTTTCATCTCTCCTCCCACTTGAATTTATCCCTAATTTCTATATAATATATAAATAATATAAATTTTTTAGGTACTGTTTTATTTTCAAATTTAATTACATTCTAGTCCAAAATGATTTAAAATCATCAAATTCTCCTTCATCATCCAAATTACAGTATTCAGCATGAAAAATTCTATCTACTAATACATTATTAATATATAATGCATAGGGATATAAAAATAATTTATCACAATTCTTGCTCTCTTTTTCAATGCAGTTCTCCTCAACATACCCTTCTTCAAATAGCATCTTTTCAGCTCCTGAAAAAGATAATCCTTTAAGAACTTCTATATTTACCATAATCTATGTCTCCTTATATTTTTCTTTAGTAAATTATAACATATATCACACTATTCACTTTTCAAAGATTATTTCTCAGTTACTAAATAAAATCTGACTATTATGTAAAAACTATATCTTAATTTTTCTATCTTTTATAAATTCAATAATTATAAAATATCATCCATTTTAACTAAATATACACATTCTTTTTTTACTATTATGTAATACATAATATCATTATCATGGTCATTTATTCGAAATACCTTAGTTGTAGTTTCATCATTAATTTTTGAAATTAAATTTTTATATTTTAAATACTCAGAATTCATATTCATAGTCCTTAACTCATGCTTAGATATATTATATTGATATCGTTTATATGATTGTTTATAATAATTGGTAAATTCTTGTTCTAAATCATTCTTTGCTAATTCAGTAATACATCTATCTGGGACATCAATATAAACCGAATTAATTACTTCTTGCAATGTCATAAATGTCAAGTAAAATTGTTGTTCAGCATGTGTTGCATTTCCAAATTCAAGAATTATAAACATTATAGGGAGATAATTTCTTACATATTCCTCAGTCACCAATTCTGTACCAAAATTAAATTTCAAAACTTCCAATTGTAGTTCCCATCCACGAATTCCATATAGACAAATTAACTTATACTGTTTTAAATAATCATGCTTCCACTCTTCTATTCTCTGCAAAAAAGTTTTAATATCCATTATTTTATTATCAGTAAAATAATCAGATAGTTTATCATAACTTAATATATTTTCTATTACTTCTAGAATATTATTCCCCATATAATATCGTAATCCCTTCTCATAATTAATATAGGTGAAACCCTTTATTTCTAAAATTAACCAATACATATTATATCATATTTTGTAAATACACTATTTTTTACCTTTCAAATACAATATCCTTATATTACTACATCCAATTCACATTTTGAGAAAAAAATATCGCAAATTCACTTCTAAATAATGCTATATTTTACATGTTATTCATTTTTTAAGTAATAATGAGTTCATACTTAAACTGAAATTTGTCACACTAAATAACAAATTCCATTTGTATATCACAAGGCTCTTCTTCAGCAAGTCTGTGATTTATTTCTTCTGTAAAAGTACATCCTAATTTCGGTAAGCCGCCTGACTTTTCTTTGAAGAATATGCTGAAATATAAAGACGTTCTATACAATTTTTCTTTGCTTCATTACAAGCCAGACAGAATAAATGTTAATATTTCTCCAACATTCTTTTACTTCTTGATGTCTTACAAACGAATCCAAAGTTTTCATTATCTAATTTTAAAGTGCTTTTTTATCTGTAATTTTTATACTTAGAAGATACATCCCTTTGTAGTATTCTGTAGTATTGTTAAATAAAAAAATACCACAATATTAATTTATTATTTTGAATAATGTGATATTCTAAATTACTATTGAATTTATATATTTTTAATAAACTTAGCTGGAACTCCAGCATATACTGTATTATCAGGTACATCTTTAGTAACAACTGATCCTGCTCCAATAACAGAGTTTTCTCCGATTGTCACACCTGGACAAACTATCGTTCCTGCCCCAAGCCATGCATTACGTTTAATTCGTACCTTCTTAAGAATAACACTACGCCTATTATTAGAGTCTAATGGATGATTAACTGATAATATTTTCACTTCAGGTCCAATAAGAACCTTATCTTCTAATTCAATACCGCCTAAATCAACAAACATACATGATTTATTAATAAATATATCCTTGCCTAACCTAATATTAGCTCCAAAATCCGTATTGAATGGTGTCAATATTTGCACAGAACTATCAATTTCATTACCAATCATTTTTGATAAGATTTTTCTAACTTCATCTGGAGTTTTATATCCTGTATTCAATTCAGATAATAACTTTGATGTATTCTCAATCATTTCATTAATTTCAGTAAATATTGGATCTTCAATTGAAATAAACTCTTTTACTTGTAACTTTTCTAATAATTCTTTATTCATTATAGCCTCCTAATAAATTCATTTTTATTAATATTTTTATTATATATCTTAGAGTTAACTCTAAATCAAGTATTTTTTATTATTGGCTATTAAATTTAAATTTACTTTAATATAATATATATTATAAATATCGCATTATTCAGTTTTCAAAGATCACTTTCATTATTTACTACGTAAAATCTAACTTTTGCGAATAAAAAAATATCGCAAATTCACTTCTGAATAATGCGATATTTAACTGCAATACGCCTTGAAAGATTACTCAATTTTAAATCTTGCTACTTGACCTGATAAATCATCTGCCACCTTATTACTACGTTCTGTATTAGACTGAATTATATCCAAAGCATTTACTAAATTAGAAGTTGAATCAGCTGCAAGTATAATCCCCTGAGTTCCTTCTTCTACAGCAGTATTGATACCATCAATACTTTCTGTAATAACAGCCATTGTATCTTTCAAATTATTAGCCAATTCATGGAAATTACCAAAGATTGAATTAATTTCAAATGCATTATTTTGATAATGATTGGTAATCTGAACAAACTTATCATAATCTCCTAAGACTGTATTATCAATAAAGTAAAATAAACCACTTGCACTTTCTACAAGGTCATTAACTGCTTTAGCTATGATATCATTTACATTCTGGATATTATTAGCTGCATCCTTACTACTTGCAGACAATTTACTGATTTCAGATGCTACTACTGCAAAACCTTTACCTGCTTCACCAACTCTAGCTGCTTCAATACTTGCATTCAAACTTAATAAGCTTGTCTGGTCTGAAATATCTAAGATTTCTTTAGATAAATCATTAATTTGTTCTACAGATTTACTATTTTCAATAGCTGACTCAAGCATTGCTTTGATTTCAGTAACTCTTGCAATTACTTCTTTTTGACTCTGCTGAATGTAATCATTTGTCTCAATAGCAGTTGTACTCATAGTTTCTGCATAACTTTGACCTGAAGTAATTTCTTCATTCATTGTCTCTGCTGAACTTAATGTAGTATGAATACCAGCTGTAATACCTTCAAGTGTTGCAGTTATTTCTTGAAAAGAAGCACTTAACTGTTGCATTGTAGCTGAAACACTAGATGCATTACCTAGAGAATCCTTAACCTGATTAGATATTTCATCTGATAACTCAGTAACTACCCCTGAAAGACTCTTTGTTTCTGTTAAGACACCTTGTAACTGCTCTATAAAAGTATTGATACCAACTACAAGTCGACCAACTTCATCCTGAGATTTTTGCTCTACTCTAAGAGTTAAATCCCCCTCATTACCTTTGATACTCTCAATGATTGTATGCAGTGATGCATCAGCTTTCTGAGCTGGCTTAGCTAAAAGTCTATCTCCAATAAAACCAAGAATAAAAACAATCACAATTGTAAAAGCCATCAAACTTTTATCAAATATGCGAGTACCTACGATTTTTGTCGTCATGTGTTGCATAACATAATTAATCTCTTCTTCAATACTTGCAACTCCTGCTGTGTCTCCTATATGTACTAATTCTTGATAATTAATTATGTATTCCTGAAGTTGTGCTAACCAATCTTCAATAGCTACATAAGCTGCTACATTACTCCATAAGGCTACTAAAAGAATAATTCCAAATAATCCTATGAGAATTGTAAGTTTAAAACTAATCTTTTTTCTCATTTATACATCTCTCCCTTCCTTTTTTATATTTGTTATCATATTTTTTCAAAAAATCTTTGTAATAATAACACATTATAATTAGGATGTCCCCTTAGATATGCCCCCCCTCTAATATCATATATATGATAGCACTGCTTGCAAATAGCCAATAAGAAGCTAACGGACTATGTGCAAAGTGTAAAATTATCCCCGCACAGAAAAAATTATTGCAGTTCCTATTGAACTATTTCTTCATACTGTTCTCCCTTCAGCAAATATAAAAATCTGCATTTTAAATCCTTATTTATATAGATATTATAACATATTTCATAAATATTATTTAGCTTTCAAAAATCACTTTTTGTTTACTTTGTAAAATTGTAGTATTCTGTAGTATTGTTAAATAAAAAAATACCACAATATTCATTTATTATTTTGAATAGTGTGATATTTAAAGTTTATACTTCTTATATATTTAATTGCATTCTAGTCCAAAATGATTTAAAATCATCAAATTCTCCTTCATCATCTAAATTACAGTATTCAGCATGAAAGATTCTATCTACTAATACATTATTAATATATAATGCATAGGGATATAAAAATAATTTATCACAATTCTTACTCTATTTTTCAATGCAGTTCTCCTCAACATACCCTTCTTCAAATAGCATCTTTTCAGCTCCTGAAAAAGATAGTCCTTTAAGAACTTCTATATTTACCATAATCTACGTCTCCTTATATTTTTTCTTTAGTAAATTATAACATATTTTTAAATTCATCAATATCAAAATTTTTATCCTCATTGTCGTTAATTTCATATTTTTCATCTCTCCTTCACACGACCTTACCAACAAAACCCACGCTAAAGTAAAATGTGATGAAAAGTATCTAGCTTATCCACTTTAAGCCACCTTACTGAATTGAATTCATCAACTCAAAGAAATATTTTGACTCTTGGGTTTTATAAAGATTGTACCAAGAATCTAGGGTTTGTGGTAAGAACACATCTAGACTCTTCAATATATGCAAAGCAAATTCTAGAGGAGCTATTCCAGAAGCAGTAATCAAACTTCCATCAGTTACTACACATTCCTGCTTATAATACATCTCTCCAGCATAGTTTGGGCAGACCATTTTAAGATATCCCAGGTCATTGCTTGTATGAGCTCGTTGATCCAATACTCCCCCCATAGCAAGTGCTATTGTAGCACCACAAATTGCCCCTACAACAATACCTTTCTCTAAATATTTTTCAGCCATTCTTATAATGGGAGCATGAATTGCTTCTGTCCATGTATTCCCACCAGGTAGAATCAAAGCAGCAGCATCTGTAACATTACACTCCTTAAGTTCAATTTCTGGTAATATTTTCAGACCTCCCATTGTAGTAATAGGTGTCTTGTTAATTCCTACAGTTAC
Source organism: Clostridium butyricum (assembly GCA_015058475.1). Taxonomy (GTDB): domain Bacteria; phylum Bacillota; class Clostridia; order Clostridiales; family Clostridiaceae; genus Clostridium; species Clostridium butyricum_B. Next base: position 10,650 of record SVCF01000040.1, read on the forward strand.
TACTTTTAATGGCTTTAATCCCTTTTTGTAATACCTTCCTGAATTGATTTCAGCGATTAAATAACCTATTTCCCAGTCTGCCATTGTATCAAATACATAAAGATATACTGTATTTCTCATTTTATATTCCCCACTTTCATTTTTTCTTACTATCTAGCATCGGATGGTTTCAATCTCCACCTTGTTCAATTATATATTATCTTTACTGACAAATTCGGTCAGTGAAGATAATGGTCCATCAAATCTCTGAGAATTGCTGCCATAGCATCTTTAAAACTATTTGGTTCAAGCACCTTTATCGATTTACCATATGGAAGTAGAATATAAGGAACATAGGCATTGATTGAGTCCTCCTCCATTAAAAAATTAGCTCTGCATTCAGTTCGTTCTATCAGATGATATCCTAAAAACCAATGTGCACAAAGATCATTCAATGCTTCTGATTTGCCCTCAATTACTAAAGTGCAAAGTTCTACTTTGCTTTCCACATTCGATAATAAGCTTTTTGTAAAAAACTCACGTGCCGAAAAAGCTTCAGGGCGCTTAAACGAATTTTTAGTACTTATAATATTTACTATTCTATCTACCCTAAAACTACGAATTTCATTCCTAAGATGGCAAAATGCAATAGCATACCATTTATTGTTCCAGTAAAGAATCCCATAGGGGTCAACACCCCTATGCTTGGGATGTCCTTCATAACCTGTACAGTATTCAATTTCCACAGAGCATTCATTAGCAACAGCTTGCTCAATCTCCCTTAATATAGATTTTACAGTTGGATCGCAAATACGACTCACCACTTCAAATCCGACTAAATGACGATTAAGAATTTTTTCTTGTTCTTGATTCGAGAACATCTTTAACTTTGATGTTGCACTATTTAGTGCTTCCGTAAAAGGATATCCTGCTTCCATTGCAAAAATGGCAGCATGTAAAAGTGATTTTTTCTCTTCAATGGTAAAAAACAGGGGTGTTCGAATAAAATTATTAAGCAAACTATATCCACCATTATGACCAGGCTCTGATATTATTGGCACTCCACTAACACACAATGCATCTATATAACGATAAACTGACCTTATGTTTATTTCTAACCTTTCGGATATTTGCTTTGCAGTTATTTTTGTCCCTGAATTCAGCATCCATAAAATTGCTAGCATATTATCATTTTTGGGCATAATACACCTCATTTCCAAGTTATATATCTTCTGATTTCATTTTATCCATCTCTTTATTAATCTTCTTTTTATATTTTTCTCTGCCATCTTCCCAAATACCTAATAATATTAGACCAAGATGAATATAGATTGTAAATTATTTATATGTAAAAATATTAACAAGTTCAACTTTTCCATCCATGAGCTTTTCTCCAATCTCAAATCCACATCTATCTCTATAAAAACTGATATTTTCACTTCTATCTGCAGGAGTAACTAATTCTATTCTCTTCCAATCTTTGCAAGTATCTTTCATATATCGAATTGCATCTGTTCCAATTCCTTTTCCCTGATATTTAGGTATTAAGCACAAACATCCTAGGTAATATATCCCATTACCTTTACTCTCATATGACAATACCCCAACAGGATTTCCGTCATAATCAATAATATATTTAGGAACATTTTCAATGGAAAGTTCCATTTCTTCTTTTGTTTTTCCATAGCCAGGACATTCACCATATCTCATATAATCATCATAAAATGCAGCATTATAAAGATTAATTAACAATTCAGCGTCCTCTCGTTTTGCATTTCTATAAATAATTTTCATACTTTTAACTAACCTCCATAAATTAAAATTTATTGATATATCTTGCTCAAAAAACTTCGTGACATTAGTTATCTGTGATTCTATTTCTTGTTTTTATGTTCTTTTATCTTAGCAAATACCCCTAATATCATAATGATAGCACTACTTGCAAATAACCAATAAGGAGCTGACTGACTATGTGCAAAGTGTAACATTATCCCTGCACAGAAAAATACTATTGCAATTCCTATTGAACTATTTCCATATTTCTTCATACCATTCTCCCTTCAGCAAATATAAAAATCTGTATTTTAACTCCTTATTTGCACAAATATTGTAACACATTTCATTAATTGGTGTTATTTCTAGATATAGTTAATCTAAGAATTGCGTATTAAAAAAATCGCAAATTCAATCTCTTAAATAATGCGACATTTCAATTACAGTATATGTTTATATATTTTTATTACATAATATTTGCTAAACCTTTTCCAAATACTACTCCTAAAAGACTTAAAAACAAATTTAAGCAAGCATTTGAAATACCTAGCACATAGCTTCCACTACTAAAAAGTGCTACTGTTTCAAGGCTAAATGTTGAAAAAGTTGTTAATCCCCCCATAATGCCTGTAGTTAAAAATAATTTTAAGTCATGAGAAATTAACTCAGTCGTTAAACTCAATTGTGCTATGAAGCCTATTAAAATTCCTCCCATTATATTTACAATTAATGTACCATATGGCAATTGTTCTCCAAATACTCTAGGTGCATATGTTGATATAACATATCTTAAGCAAGAACCAATAAGTCCACCAATTCCAACATAAATTATTCTTTGCATATTCATAATATATATCTCTCCTTAAAATGTTGATTTAGTAGAAGTCATCAGCTTATAGAGGTTAAAATATACACTATATTTCAACCTCTATCTCTGATAAGTTTAATGCTTTTCCACCAACTTTAACTTCAATAACTTCTTCTCTTTCAGTTCTTAAAGAAACAATTATTTCTGAAGGCTTTTTCATTGAATAACCTTGATCAATAATTATATGATTAGTATTGTCAGATTTAAGTTTATTATACTTAAATAGATAACATGCAAGAGCACCATTAGATGTACCAGTTGCAGATTCTTCAGTGATTCCATAGAGTGGTGCAAAATTTCTACAATAAACATTAGAATTATTAAAAGATTTAAGAGTAAAAACATGATATCCAATGGTATTATATTTCCTGCTTATTTCTGATATTTTTTCAAAATTAGGCTTTATTGCATTAACCATCTCTATATTCTTAATTGGTATAATTATATCCCTAAGACCTGTAGATACAATTTGTATTGGTAGTTCTTCAATCATTTCACTTATAGTAATATTCAATGAATCAGCAATTTCTTTCCTAGATAGGATTTTATCATAACTTGGAATATTTTGATTCATCATTATTGAAGAATCTTCATTTACTTCCACGCTTAAAATTCCTGCTTTAGTTTCTTGTAGGTACTTATTAGGTTTAATCACTCCTTTGCTTAATAGTGTACTAAATGTTCCTATGGTGGCATGACCACAAATATCAACTTCCTCATTAGGTGTAAAAAATCTAACTTTAAAGTCTGCTACTCCTGATTTCATGACAAATGCAGTCTCACTAAAACCAATTATACCTGCAATTTTTTTCATACTATCTTCTGATAGATCATCTGCATTGAGGACAACTCCAGCAGGATTTCCTCCCTCTGTGCATTTTGCAAATGAGTTTAATGTATAAGCTTTCACCTTCATAAATAATTTCCCCCAAGAATTCTGCACAAATTTTTTATTCATCTCTGCATAAAGCTACATACTTAATATGTTTGACGTTTTTATTTCAAATCCAAATTCATGCAATACAAAATCATCATCAATTACTTCATCATAAATTCCTTCAGCTCTTTCAAAACCATTTTTTATATAAAGGTTTATGGCTGGCTCATTTATATCAACAACAAAAAGCCTTAAATATTCAGCGCCTTTTTCTTTTGCAAGTGAAATGGCCTTATTTAGCATTATACTACCAATTCCTTTTCTCAAATAATTAACATTAACTCCAAATCGGTCAATATATAATACTTTATCGCGTTCATTTTTCCATTTTACACAATCTGCTCCTGCATTTGAATTGCATAAAGCAAAAGCTGATACTATTTCATCATTTTCAACTAAAACATAAAGGCAATTATTTTCAATATCATTATAAAAAAACTCACATGGATAAATATCATCCCAAATCTCAATATTTTCATTATTCATATTATTGATTATTTCTCTATATACCACTTTAAGTTGTGGCAAATCATCCATATTAGCCAATCTTAAATGCATATTAATTTCCTCTCAAACTTCTAATTTATTCAATATTAATATTTTTACTTGATTCTATTTTTTCAATTGTCTCTTCACGAATAATCTGACGCAATTCTTTTAAAAATGTAGAAAAAGAAACTTTGTCATCTGCATATGTAAGATTTAAATCATACTCATTATCAGACCATGTTTTTATATCTGATTCATTATGCTGAATAAGTGCCTCAAGGCTGTCCATTGCTTTAAAAATCTTAGCTTCGATAGTTTTTCGTTCTGCCATCTCTTTATATAATGCAACCATTTCTTTTTTGTAGTTATTTGGCAATGTCTCCACCCATGCATATAATAAATTTTCTTCTTTTGTTTCATCCACAGATGTCTTCATAAAAGTAGGAATATCACCTGTAAAACACTCACCTAAATCATGAATAAGACACATTTTTATGACTTTATTCATGTCTGCTTCTGGAAACTCATCTGCAACCCAATATGCCATCAATGAAATCCTCCAACTATGTTCAGCAACACTTTCATGCCTCCCACCAGATGTATAACAATGTCTAGTTGTATCTTTTAGCTTTTCTGCAATATGCAAAGCACTCATTAATTTTCTTGCATCCATAACCTTTCTCCTTTACAAATTAGATTTCCTCTCAATTTTGATTTATCAAATATGAATATTATAACATATTTGATAAATATATCATTATTTAATTTTCAATGATCATTGATCATTTATCATTTAAAATTAACCATAAAAAATACCAATTATTCACATTGAATAAACTGGTATTTTATAAAAATTATTATTTTCTTTTATGACAGCTTTTCTTATTCTGAAAATATTAGTTACTTTTTCTTTACAGGAATCCAGATTTCAGAATAATAATTTTCATCTTGAGTTCCATTTAGATAATCAGAAGGATCATTATACATTTCTATATTATATCCTGCTGCTATTTCATAATCTCTACAGTTTGGAAGCCATTCAGAGAAAATTTTCTTATTTACATCCTGTAATGACTTTGGCATTGCACCTTTACAAGGAAATACTGCCCATGTATGCTTTGGGATAACCTTTGTAACAAAGCCTTCTGGTATCTCATTACAAGGTATATAGTTATCAGCAATAAGATATTCAAACTCATCACATCCCATACTTTCATCAATATTTACGCCATACATTCCACAAACAATTTCACCTTTTCCTGTCTTATAATGTTCCTCATAAAACTTAGGAATTTCTGTGAATGCTGAGTCATACTTAAATACTTTTGAAGCCCCCATAACTGTAAATGCTTCTTTTTCAACAATTTTGTAATCCATAATATAACCACCTTCCAATGTAAATTTAATTTTAAGGGAAGCAAAGGATTTAATTACCCCTCCCTGCTTTCGCACAGCAGTAGGAGTTGCACCATGAAACCGAGTGAATGCTTTAGTAAAACTATCAGGCGAATCATAGCCATACTTTAATGCAATATCGATTATTTTAGCATCTGAAGCAACAAGTTCGCTTCCAGCAAGAGCAAGTCTACGCTGCCTTATATATTCACTGACAGTAAATCCACAAAGCATTGCAAAACCTTTCTGAAAATAGAATGGCGATACATGTACCTGTTTTGCAATATTTTCAATAGTCAGTTCATCAGTAATATTGTTCTCTATATAGCTTATAGCCTCACCAATACTTTCAATCCATATCACTCAATCACCCTCTCCCTGTACTTTTAATTTATCATTGTTTAAGTAGCTATTCCCGACTTTTTATGCTGTCTTTTGTCCGCATATAGTCTTCCTAATAATCATGTTCTTCACTCCACTTTGTTTGTGTTTCATACCACTTCATAAATTCTGCTTTTGTTTTAGGGGCTTTTGACTTTTCAAATACTATAAGATCATAACTCATAATTTATTCATACTCCTCATATTCTTCTTTCATATCATTTAAAAAATCTATAATATTATTATCAGCAGCCTCAATCTCATCATCTAAATCGTGATCCCATGAAGTAATAGAATTACCATCACTATCTTTATTATAAGCACATAGCCAGAAGGAAAAATATCTATCTGCACCAAATGAAAACCAGCCCTCACTTTTAAATGGTTCAGCTTCTGAAGCTTTTATACTAATTTCTATAGAATCAATAATTCCAAATGGTGTTTCTAAACTTTCATATTCTTTATAAAATTCTCTCAGTGGCTCAGGCACTTTTAAAAGTATAGTATCATCATAATTGCTTTCTTTTGTTATTATTTCATCTCCATGCTTTTTTCGTAAATCTTCAATATATCTAGTCAATCTGCTCATTTTTATATCCTCTCCTATAAATTGAAATTTGACTATAAAATAATATTAATTCCTTGTTTTTTAAACTTTTATTTTCCTAGTTAGCTATTTATAAAAGGTATGTACCATAATCTATCTAATTTATTTTTAAGGCAGAACTTATCGTTGAACTGAATAAAGATAATGCCACATGTCTCCATTATAATACTGTGTAATAAACTCATCTTCTTTTATCATGCCAATACTTTCAGCAACTCTTATGGAAGCAGCATTATCCATCTTAATCACAGAGTGAACTTTTTCTTTATTAAGATTTTCAAAAGCATACTTTTTGCATCCCATTGCTGCTTCTCTTGCATATCCGCAATGCCAAAATTTTTGTTTTAATAAATATCCAATTTCAAGAACTTCTTTACCCTTGTATGGTTGCATAGTAAGACCAGCTTGTCCTATCATGTCACCTGTTGATTTTAAAATCATCGCCCATAAGCCAAAACCATACTTTTCATATCTCATTTTCTGACGCTCAAGCCATACCTGTACATCTTCGTCTGAAAAATCATGCTCATAAGCATACATAACTTCAGGATTTTGCAACATTTCTGCTAAGTCATTAAAATCACTTTGCTCCATCTCTCTTAAAATCAAACGCTTTGTTTCTAAAATCATTTTTCTTCCCTTACTTTCAAATTCTATTATACTTGTCGTATTCTTTCCATACGAGATTATATCTGGTCACACCATTATCTGCTGTTTTTTTATTATAAAGCTCACAACCATAATGTTGATAAATTCCTGCATACTTTTCCATATCAGTATCAAGCAATAGTGGCACTTTTCTATTTTCAGCTTGCTTCTTAGCAAAATCCACCAGTTGTCTTGCATATCCTTTCCCCTGATATTCTTTTGAAACACAAATAAAAAGAATATCGACATGAACTTCACTTGAATATTTTTTGTTTTGGTTAGCAATCTGTTTGACATGATTCATATACTTTTTCAAGATTGAAAAGGGGATAA
>SVCF01000041.1:0-8907 GCA_015058475.1 Clostridium butyricum
GAACTGTTTAAAAAAAATTCAGAAGTATTAGAATTCTATCAAAATAAGTTTAAATATATAATGGTTGATGAGTATCAGGATACTAATGGTGCTCAATATGAATTGGTAAAATTACTTGCAAAGAAATACAAGAATATATGCGTGGTTGGCGATGATGATCAATGTTTAGTTGAAGGTACTCTTATTAGTACAGAAAATGAAGATGTTAAAATTGAAGAATTAAATGAAGGTGATATGGTAAGAGTTGCTGCAGGTAATGGAGAAACATGCATTTTGCCAGTTAAAAATATAAGTAAAAAAGAATATAATGGCGACATAATTAAAATTACTACGAGTTCAAATAAAATAATAAAAGCGACTCCAAATCATATAGCATTTGGTCGTATAGCGTTAGAATCAAGTAAATATTATGTATATTTAATGTATAAAAAGGGCTTAGGCTATAGAATAGGTCAAACATCATCAATAAGAAATTCAAATGCTAGAGAAGCTAGTGGTTTAGCTGTAAGATTAAATGGTGAGCAGGCAGATAAAATATGGGTAATAAAAGTATGTAACTCTAAAGGGGATGCAACTTTCTATGAACAATATTATTCTGTTAAATATGGAATTCCTACAATAGTATTTAATTCTAGGGGGAGAAATTTAACAATTACTCAAGAACAAATAGAAAAGATGTTTGAAGAAATTGACACAATAAGTGCAGCTGAAAGACTTATGGAAGATGAATATTTATATAAAGAATATCCACATCATTTAAGTGGAGCAGTAATAAGAGGAGCATCTGTTAGAAAAATAATAAATGTAAGTTTCTTTGGTGGCAAGAAGTCAGTACAAAGAGGATTATATTCACATAGAATAGGTTTAAATTCCTCAGGAGATGATATAAGAAATAAGTTTGTAGAAGCTGGATTTAATGTTAGAGATGGAAGACGAAATACTTATAGAATAGAAACTGAAAGAGCTTTATATGATGAATGTGAAGAATTTGCAAGAAAGTTAAGTGAAATTGATGATTTTGAAATAGTAAGAAAAGCAAAACTAACAGAGAGCAATAACTTTAAATTTATGCCTGTTGGAAGTTTTAAAGAAGGTATGTTCATTGCTGTTAATAATAATGGAGTAATTCAAGAAGAAAAGATAGTTTCAGTAGAAGTAGAAGAATATAATGGATATGTTTATGACTTGAATGTTGATAGTGCAAGAAATTATGTGGCAAATAATGTTGTTGTTCATAATTGCATCTACCAGTGGAGAGGAGCAGATATAGAGAACATCTTAAGCTTCGAAAAAGATTATCCAAGTGCAAAGGTTATTAAGCTTGAGCAAAATTATAGATCAAAGGGAAATATATTAGATGCTGCAAATACAGTTATAATAAACAATTCTAATAGAAAGAGTAAAATTTTAAGAACAGAGCAAGAGGGCGGAAGTAAAATTAAAGTGTATAGAGCTTATGCAGATAGCGATGAAGGTGATTTTGTTGGAATGCAGATTTCAAAAATAAAGGAATCAGAAGGTAAGCATTATAATGATTTTGCAATTCTTTATAGAACTAACGCTCAATCAAGAATATTTGAAGAAAGCTTTAGAAGAAAGGGGATACCATACAAGATAGTTGGTGGAACTCGATTCTATGACAGAAAAGAAATAAAAGATATATTAGCATATTTAAAAGTACTTATAAATCCGCAAGATGATATAAGTATAAAAAGAATTATTAATGTTCCTAAAAGAAGTATTGGAGAGGCTACAGTAAATAAGATTCGAGATTTTGCTGAAAACTTTGAATTAAACATGTGGGATGCTTTAGGAGAAGTTAGAACTATTCCTACATTAACATCTAGAAATGTATCTACAATTGAACCTTTTGTGCAATTGATGGAAAACTTCATGGATTTAAGTGAGAGAGCATCAGTATCAGATCTTATTAAAACTATATTAGAAGATACAGGGTATTTAAAGCAATTAAAAGAATCAAAAGAAATTGAAGATAAGAGCAGAATTGATAATTTAGAAGAATTGGTATCAGATGCTGTTGAATTTGAAAAAAGTAGTGAAGATAAATCATTATCTGCTTACTTAGAAAAAGTATCATTAGTTCAAGATACAGATAAAATTGAAGATGAAGATGATAGTGTAGTACTTATGACTGTTCACAGTGCAAAAGGACTTGAATTTCCAGTTGTATTTATGGTTGGGATGGAGAATGGTATTTTCCCGGGAAATGCGTCGTTTGAAAAAGAATCGGAAATGGAAGAGTCGAGAAGACTTTGCTATGTTGGTATAACAAGGGCAAAAGAGGTCTTATTTATGACATCAGCGGAAGTTAGAAGAGTATTTGGTAGAACTGTAGCATATCCACAATCAGATTTTATTAATGAAATAAAGCCTGAACTTAAAGAATATGTATCAAATGATAAAGCGAAAATTAAAAGTAGAGACAGTTTTATTAATAAAAGTAGCTATAATAATCCTCACAGTTTAAGAAATAATATAAATGGAAATAATTCTGTGGCAAAAAGTGGATTGTCTTTAAGTAGAAATGGATTTGACATAACTACAAATAGTATTAATCAATCTTCTGGAGATTATATAGGTGTAAGTGAAGCAACTCTTGGAAGAAAAGTACAACATGATAAATTTGGTGTTGGAACAATAGTACAGGTGCAAGATAGTGGCAATGATAAAAAGCTTACAATAGCATTTGATAAACAAGGTGTGAAAAATTTAATGTTATCTTTAGCTAAATTAAAATCATTATAATATTTAAAAGGAGAATAATAAATTTGGATAGTAAAGAAAAAATTAAAGAGCTTGTTACGAAATTAAATAGATATTCATATGAATATTATTCTTTAGATGATCCATCTGTAAGTGATAAACAATATGATAAAGAATATGATGAACTAAAAAAATTAGAGGAAGAAACAGGATATGTTCTTCCTTATTCTCCGACGTTAAGAGTTGGGGATGTTGTACTTGAAGGTTTTAATAAGTATACACATAAAGCTAGATTATGGAGTATGGATAAAGCACAGACAGTACAAGAATTAAAAGACTGGCATAATAGAAATGTGAAATTTGTAAATGAAATGAGAAGTCAAGGAGAGGATCTTCCAGATTTAAAATATGTGCTTACTAAAAAGTTTGATGGATTAACTATAAACTTAACATATAATGAAGAAGGTATACTTACAATAGCTGCAACTAGAGGTACTGGAGAAATAGGAGAAGAAGTAACAGCACAAGTTAAAACAATAAAATCAATTCCTTTAAAATTAGATAATAATAATATATTTGAAGTTCATGGTGAAGCTATTATGACGCAGGAAGCTTTTGATAAGTATAATGAAACTTCAGACGTTCCGTTAAAAAATTTAAGAAATGGAGCAGCTGGAGCTTTAAGAAATCTTAATGTAAAAGAAACTGCAAGAAGAAATTTATCAGCTTTTTTCTATGATATAGGATATAAAGAAGGCAATAAATTTAAATCGTATTTGCAAATGATGGATTTCATAAAAGAAAAAGGTTTACCAGTTGATGATTATATAAAGGTTTGTACTACTATTGAAGAAATAGAAGAGCAAATAGAATATATAAATAATATAAGATTTGAGCTTGGTTATGATATTGATGGATTAGTAATTGCTATTGATGATATTAGAACAAGAGAACTCTTAGGGTTTACAGTTAAATTTCCTAAATGGGCTATTGCATATAAATTTGAGGCTCAAGAAGCAACAACTAAGCTTTTAGATGTTGAATGGAATGTTGGTAGAAGTGGAAGAGTTGGGCCAACTGCAATACTAGAGCCAGTTGAACTTGCAGGGGTAACAGTAAAAAGAGCTACACTTAATAATATGGATGATATTCAAAGAAAAGGTGTAAGAATAGGTGCTGATGTATTTGTAAGAAGAAGTAATGATGTTATTCCAGAGATAATGGGTACTGTACCAGAATCACTAGAAGGATCTGAAGAAATAAAAGTTCCAGAAGTGTGTCCGGCATGTGGAAGTCATTTAGTATTAAATGGAGCACATTATTTTTGTGAGAACACTTTATCTTGTAAGCCACAATTGGTTAAAAGTATTGTCCACTATGCAGGGAGAGAAGCTATGAATATAGCAGGATTCTCAGAAAAAACTGCTGAACAATTATTTGAAAAGCTAAATATTAAGTCTATTTCTGATTTATATAAATTAAAAAAAGAAGAGCTAGTTGATTTAGAAAAGTTTGGTCCTAAAAAAGCTGAAAATCTTTTAGAAGCTATCGAAAAGAGCAAGGATTGTCAATTACATGCATTTATATATGCATTAGGAATACCAAATGTAGGAGCTAAAACAGCTAAAGACTTAGTTAATAAATTTAAGTCAATAGATGGACTAAAAAATGCAACATTTGAAGAATTAGTTAGTGTTCAAGATGTTGGTGATATAGTTGCACAAGATGTATTGGCTTTCTTTAAAGAAGAAAAAGTATTATCTACAATTGAAGAATTATTAGAATTAGGAGTTACTCCTAAATATGAAGAAAAAGAAGTTATACAAAGTCCATTTGAAGGAAAAACAGTAGTGGCAACAGGATCGCTACAGAATTATTCAAGAACAGGAATAAAAGAAAAATTAGAAAGCTTAGGAGCTAAGGTTGCAGGAAGTGTAAGTAAAAAGACTGATTATGTTATAGCTGGTGAAGCAGCAGGATCAAAACTTACAAAGGCACAACAATTAGGCGTAAAGGTACTTTCAGAAGAAGAATTTGAAGAGATGTTGAAAGGGTGATTTATATGAAAAAAGTAGTTGATACATTAGTTTATGTCTTAACTATAATAACTAGCATAATAATAATATGTACGTTTCTGACAACATATCAATTTTATTATGTTAATCAGATATTCAACTCATATGTGCCCCTTCAACTTGGTGTAAGCGCTACTATGGCAGTTTTAGCTATAAGGTTCATTTTAGATAAAACTATAGAGAGAAGAATACTATACTCAGGTATTAGTTTTGTAATATCATTAAGCCTACTTTATTTTGCGCTTAATTGGATAAAATAATAAAAAATAATACTAGTAATACTTAAATAGTAAAATAACGAAATTTATGATAAAATTTATTATGTTAATCTTAGACAATGTACAATTAACAGCTTGCAATTTATAATGAATAATAAAAATATATTAAATGATGTATTTTTAGAATTATAAAAATTTGGTAGATCGTTCATTAATGTGAGTTGATAAATTGTTAATTATAAAGAAGGAGGCTTTAACCATGGCTGTTAGCAAAAAAGAAGTTGAATATGTTGCTGAGCTTGCAAGATTAAGCTTTGATGAAAATGAAAAAGAAGGTTTAGCAGAAGATTTAAATCAAATATTAGCTTATGTAGAAAAGTTAGGTGAGTTGGATACTGAAAATGAAGATATTATAGTGAATCCAATTTATATTGAAAACAAATTTAGAGAAGATGTTGTTATACCTTCTTTAGATCTTAAAGATGTAGTGAAAAATGCACCAGATGCATTAGAAGAATATGTTGTAGTTCCAAGTATCATGAAAGAATAGTGTAGAAATGGAGGCAAATTTAATGGAGTTTTCAAATTATAAGGCTCATGAATTGAAGGAAATAATAGCAAAAAAAGAAGCTTCAGTAGAGGAAATTACAAAAGCTCATTTAGACAAAATTGAAAATGTTGATTCTAAAGTTGATGCATTTTTGTATGTGGCTAAAGAAGAATCGTTGAATGATGCAAAAGCTTTAGATGAAAGACTGGCTAAAGGTGAAGATTTAGGGGTATTAGGTGGAGTACCATTAGGAATAAAGGATAATATAAGTGTTAAGGGAATGCAAAACACTTGTGCGTCTAAAATTTTAGAAGGATATATTTCACCATATGATGCTACTGTTTCTGAAAAAGTAAAAGCTGAAGGTGGAGTGATTTTAGGAAAATTAAACATGGATGAGTTTGCAATGGGTTCATCAACTGAAAATTCAGCATTTAAGATAACTAAGAATCCTTTTGATTTAGAAAGAGTTCCAGGTGGATCATCAGGTGGATCAGCAGCAGCGGTAGCTTCAAAAGAAGTTCCAATAGCACTTGGAACAGACACAGGCGGATCAGTAAGACAGCCAGCTTCTTTTTGTGGTATCGTTGGACTTAAGCCTACATATGGAAGAGTTTCAAGAAATGGTGTTGTAGCATATGGATCTACATTAGACCAAGTTGGTACACTAGGAAGAGACGTTAAGGATTGTGCTCTATTAACTCAAGCAATTGCAGGTGTTGATAATAGGGATTTTACAACAGCAGACGTAAATGTACCTAATTATTTAGATTCTTTAAATACAAATGTTAAAGGTAAGAAAATAGCAGTACCATCTGAATTCTTTAAAGAAGGATTAGATGAAGATGTTAAAAAAGCTGTATATGATGCATTAAAAGTATTTGAAGCAAACGGAGTAGAAGTTAAAGAAGTATCGCTTCCACTTGCAGATTATGCTATTGCAGCTTATTATTTAGTAGCTTGCGCTGAAGCTTCTTCAAACTTAGCTAGATTTGATGGAGTTAGATACGGACATAGAACAGAAAATCCAGAAGATGCAGTAGATTTATATTTCAAATCAAGAAGTGAAGGTTTTGGAAAAGAAGTTAAAAAGAGAATTATGCTTGGTACATATGCTTTGTCAGCAGGATATTATGATGCATACTATAAAAAGGCATTAAAGGTTAGAAATCTTATTAAAGGTGACTTTGATAAGATATTTAAAGAATTTGATGCAATTATATCACCAACTGCACCAACTCCAGCTTATAAAATTGGAGAAAAAACAGCTAATGCACTAGAAATGTATTTAGGTGATATTTATACTGTGCCTGTAAATATAGCAGGTATTCCAGCAATTTCACTTCCTTGCGGATTATCAAATGGTCTTCCTATAGGTATGCAAATCATGGGGAACTATTTCAAAGAAGATACATTATTTAATTTAGCTTATAGCTATGAACAATCAACTAATTGGCATGAAATGCATCCAAATTTATAGGGAGAAGGAGTGAAAGTAATGGAATTTGAATCAGTCATTGGATTAGAAACACACGTAGAACTTTCAACTAAAACAAAAATGTATTGTGGTTGTGCTATTGAATTCGGTGGAAAAGCAAACACTCACGTTTGCCCAGTATGCATGGGACTTCCAGGTTCACTTCCACAATTAAATAAACATGTTGTTGAATTAGGAATTAAAGCAGGATTAGCTTTAAATTGTGAAATAACTAAAGTAGGAAGAATGGATAGAAAGAATTACTTCTATCCAGATTGTCCTAGAAACTATCAAATAACTCAAGATGAATTACCACTTTGTAGAAATGGATATGTAGATATTGAACTTGAAAGTGGAGAGATTAAGAGAATTGGAATTGAAAGAATTCATATAGAAGATGATGCTGGTAAGTTATTACATACTAAGAGGGGAGCATTAATCGACTTTAACAGAGCTGGAGTACCTCTTATTGAAATTGTAACAAAACCAGATTTGAGAACTACAGAAGAAGTTACATTATACCTAACAAAGATAAAGAGTATACTTTCAGCAGCAGGAATTTCTGATTGTAAGATGGAAGAGGGTTCTTTACGATGTGATGTTAACATTTCAGTAAGAGAAAAAGGCGATGAGAAGTTAGGTGTAAGAACAGAAATTAAGAATATAAACTCATTTAAATCTGTTGAAAAAGTGTTGAATTATGAATTCGAGAGACAAGTTGAAGCAGTTAAGAATAATGAAGAAATGTTTGTTGAAACAAGAAGATGGGATGAAGCAAATAATCTAACTATAGTTATGAGAAGCAAGGAAGAATCTAATGACTATAGATATTTCCCAGAAGGCGATTTAGTTACTCTTAATATTTCTGATGAATGGATTGAGGAAGTGAGAAAAACTATACCTGAGCTTCCACATGAAAAACAAGCTAGATTTATTAATGAATATGGATTACCTAAGTATGATGCCCATGTATTAACATTAACAACATCTATGGCAGATTTCTTTGATGAAGCGGCTAAGATTTCAAAAGATCCAAAGGCAGCATCTAACTGGATAATGGGTGATATATCAAGACTTATGAAGGTTGATGGAACTTGGATTGAAGATCTTAAATTCACTCCAAATGATGTGGCAGAATTAATAGAAGTTATTAAAGATGGTACAATATCAACAGCAATCGGTAAACAAGTAGTAGAAGATATGTTTGAAAGTGGAAAATCACCTAAAACTATAATCGATGAAAAAGGATTAAAAGTAAACAATGATGAAGGTGCTATCCTTGAAATGGTTAATAAAGTTTTAGATGAAAATCCACAAGTTATTGAACAATTTAAGGCAGGAAAAGATAGAATACTTGGGTTTGCTGTAGGTCAAGTTATGAAAATGGCTAAAGGTCAAGCAAACCCAGGAATAGTTAATAAATTAGTTGAACAAGAAGTTAAGAAGAGATAGTCTTACATAAATAAGCAGTAGATAATTTAAGCTAATTATCTACTGCTTATTTTAATAAAAATATGGATTTTAATTACTTAATTTACAAAAGTTATGATAAAATTATCTTGAGAATGAAGAGTGAGCGATAAAGATAGCATGTTTTGATAAAAATAGATTATCATTTTGAACAAGCTTATGATGGATATTGTAAATAGGGGAGGTAGGTTTTATGATAACACCATCTATAAATGCATAGCAGAGGCTATTGTATTTAATAATAAGTAAAAATAGCCTTTGCTCATCCTAATAAAGAAAGAAATTATATATAAATTTTGAAATATGGTATCAAAGCGGATATTGGCAAGATAGATATATACCATATTCAATTGTAGATGATAATGTTGTTGTTTCAAATGTTTCTGTAAATAT
>SVCF01000041.1:9007-17594 GCA_015058475.1 Clostridium butyricum
GGATATTGGCAAGATAGATATATACCATATTCAATTGTAGATGATAATGTTGTTGTTTCAAATGTTTCTGTAAATATTATAGATTTTGAAGTATTAGGTGAAATTAAAGTTTTTATACAACTTGGAACTATTATGACAGATTCAAAATATAGAAACTTAGGATTAAGTAGATTTTTGATAGAAGAAATAATAGATGAATGGAAAGATAAATGTGATTTGATTTATCTTTTTGCAAATGATACTGTACTTAATTTTTATCCTAAATTTGGATTTAATAAAGCAGAAGAATATCAATATTCTAAAAGTATCTCTTACAATAAATCAAATATTTTATTTGAAAAATTAAATATGGATGATAAGAATCAAAGAAATTTTGTTTATGATAAAGTAAAATCTTCAATTTCTTATTCAAAGTTATCGATAAAAAATGATGTGGATCTTATTATGTTTTATTGCATTGGATATATGAAAGAGAATATTTATTATATAAAGGAGTATGATTTAGTTGTATTTGCAGAGTTTAAGGAAGATACTCTAATTATTATTGATATATTTGGAAGAAGCTATATAGAGTTAGATAATATTATAAATGTTATGGCAAATGGAAATATCAATAGGGTTATATTGGGGTTTACACCTAAAGGTGAATATTCGTATAATGTAAATTTATATCATGAAGAAGATACAACATTATTTGTGTTTGGTAAAAAAGTGAATTTATTTAATGAAAATAGATTTATATTTAGTCCTTTATCTCATGCTTAAATTATCAATAGTATTTTTAATATTACCAAAAGTAAAAAAAGAAGGAACCTTAAGAGAAGAAGAACTATATGATATAAAAGCTAATGGTTTAATAGATTTATAAATTTCTAATAATTTAAACTACAAAATTAAAAACTTCTGAAACTCTAGAGAATTTAGAGCTTTAGAAGTTTTTAATTATTTAGTAAACTTTTCTTGTTTGTTAAAATCAGTTACATTATCAATTTCATCAGTACTTCTATCATCAGCAAGATTGAAATCTTCTTCACCTATTAGGTATGAGTAATCATTCTTATTTACTTCACTACTTAATACATCAGATATCTTTGAAAGTTGCTGATAGATTTTTTCTAATATGTAATTATGATAACGTTGATGACGAAATGCTTTTAGCGCTACAACAAAAAGCCATATTCCTAAAAACATAAATACGCACATAAATATTATAGAAACTATTGCAAATGCACCAAATAAGTATTTCATTTGAAAAACCTCCCAAATAAGATATTAAGATTATATCATAATAATAATAAAAATATAACTGTTTACTAAAACTAAAAAATGGAAATGATAAAGATATAGTATGTTTCAAAATGATAGAAATATCTTACATATAAGTAATTTAATAGGGAGGGATAAATTTGAAGAAATATTTTATTCTTATATCCATGACAATGCTAATTATAGTTTTCTGTCTGGGTTTTGTATATAAAGAAGAGAGTAATGTTGAAGGTGATGATTACATAAATGTATTTACTTATGGTGTTCAGAATATACCTGATGACTTGAAAAATATAACGAATTTATCGACAAGAGAAACAGATATTATTTGTGCATTAAGTAAAGGGTTAATAGAAAAAGATGAAAATGATAAGATTGTATCTGTTTTATGTGATGAGATAATAAAGAGTTCAGATGGAATCCAATATGAGTTTAAAATAAAAGATAATATCTTTTGGAGTGATGGCAGTAAGATAACTTGTGATGATATTGTAAATTTCTTTAAAGATTTGATCAAGGAAGAAGACGAAGAAAATATACAGGATATACTTGATGTTTATGGAGCTAAGGAATTTAGAAATGGTAAAGTTACTTTTATGACTGGAGTTGCAATAACTGCAAAAGAAGGAAATGTTGTAATTAGATTAAACAAGCCGAATGAAAATTTTATAGATGAATTAACTAAACCACAATATAGAGTAAGAAAGAATCTATTGATGTGGAGTAATATAAGTAAAAATTATAATGATTTAATATATAGTGGAGATTATAAAATTGAAAAAATAGATGGTGAAAATATAAGGTTAGCTAGGATAAAAAAAGTTTCGGAGAAAAAGGATATAATAAATATAGTCAAAGATGAAAATACTGAATTATCGATGGCAGCATTTGAAATAAAACAAAGAGATATTATTATTGATCCTCCAGAAAGTGAATTGAATAAGCTATCAGAAGAAAATAAACTGATAACTTTACCAATTACTAATTCAACTTATATTTATATAAATGAAAAAGATGGAGATATATCTTTAGAAGAGAGAAGATACATCTATAAAAATATCTGTGAAGCTTTAAGCCAATCATATTTAGAAAATAATAGAGAATTTGAGCTTGCAGAATGCAGTTATTTTAGAGAAGATAAAAATGATTTAACGAAATTGCAGGAAAGAAAAGTAAATATAAATAAAAATGGAGAGCAGAGTCAACTACAAATATTAACAATATTGGCTGAGGATAATATTGAAAATAGAAATTTATGTAGAGCTATTGAAATATGGTTTAAAGAAAATAGCAATATTTCTATAAGATATAGTTTGGTTAAGGATGAGATAAATAGTGAAGAAGTAAGAAATAGGTATGATGTGGTGCTAATAAATACCGAAGCTGATTATAACAATAAGTATAGCTTGTATTATGATTTTTATTCTTACATGGATGAGGAGGAACGAAATTTATTTATTAAATCTGAGAGTGATTATAATTCATTAGAAAATTTCTTGTTTAATAACTATAGCATATTGCCATTAGTGTTTTATAATGAGAACATAGGATTTTCAGAAGATATATCTACTCTTAAAATTGATGGAAATGGAAATATTAATTTTAATAGTATAAATTAATTGTAAAAATATTATTAGCAGCAACAAATAGGATTAAATATTATTTAATCCTATTTGTTGTGGCAAATTTAGATTATTTTTTTTTAGATTTTTTATTTTTAGAAACACTAGAATGCTCATTAACAGTACTTTTGGTTTCAGAAAGACCATTTAGAGTAATAGAACTTTCTACAATAGTAGAAGTATTTTCTGAGTCAATAGAATCTACCTTTAATTTGTCAGATTCTATTTCAACAGTGTTTACTGAATCATCAAAAGATTTTTTGTTAACATCAGAAATGATAGCATTAGATGTAACTTCTCTAGACAACTTTTCTGTAGATTCATCTCTTTCATTTGATAGATTTAGCTCCATAGTATTTTCAACAGAATCTTTAAGTAGATGTATTATTAAGAAAAAGTTAATCATATTCTTACTGCTATCAAAACTAGCCTTACCTTTACTTAAAGAATCTTTTTTTCTAGAGTATTCTAAATTTTTTAGAAATATAGGAGCTAATCCTGTACTTTTGGGAGTAGGAAGAACTGACATCCTAAAATAACTTTCATCTAACATATCATTTGCACGAAGACTTAATCTCTTATATCTTTCTACTTCATCTAAAGTAGGGGCTTCGGGCCAACTTGATAATAAACCTCCATTTACATAAAATCTTTTAAAAATTCCAGACACAATAGGCTTTAAATCATTAATTTTATCTGATTCTTCAGAATACATAATTAATGAAAGTAAATAGAAATTTATTTCTGAACAAGAATATTTAATATCTTTTTTATCTGAAATTTTGTGGAAAATATTTTTGTCATTATCATATAAACTAATAAGTTTTTCGTTTATTTCTTTAGCTGTTTCTCTAAATGAAATAATATCTGTATGTTTATAAGCTTCCATTAAGCATATAGCGAATAGAGAACAATCATCCAATGAATCTATATAATAATCTTTTTCTTGAAATTTATTAATTAGATAATCTCCTAAATCAAGTATAAGTTCTCTAGCTACTGGTGAATTTGAGTATTTATAAAAAATGTTAAGAGACAAGAATATCTCTATACTTTCAGTAAAGGATAATTCATAGAGAGAATCTTTATAGTCTTTAAAAACTTCTAAGATTTCATATGAAAATTTTTTATAGTCTTCACAGGCATTATCATCTGTATTGTAGATTGAATATAGTAAATATGCATTCATCATAAATGCTTGATCTGAGAATTTAAATTTATTATCTTTATCAACTAATTCATAACCTTTTGAATTTCCATCAGACATATTTTTTTTAGTTACAAATAAGCCCTCTGCATTTCTCAAATTTTCTGAATAAAATTGAAGTTGTTCTTTAGATAAATATTTATAAGCATTTTCAAGAGAATTTATATTTCTATTACCCTTAGTAAAATGTGAGTAATACTCACTAAGCTCAAGTAGACATAAAGTCATTAAAGCATTAGGTGATGGTGATATTTCCTTCTTAAAAGTAGATTCATCAAAGCCATGACTTGTTTTATTGTGGATGAACATAGGAGAAGCTTTTCTATATAAGCATAATAGTGGTGAAAAATTATTTAATATGCTAATATCATTTATAGAAGATTTTTTTGAAACTCTAACTGGTGCTAAAAGACCACATTTGGAATTTAACACTAATGTTTTAATTGACTCTTTTGATAAGTAAAAAAGTTGACCACTAATTTCTTTTTGAGAAAGACTGTTCATCCTAAAAAATGGTCCTATATATCTCAATGTATACACCTCTCATAAAATTCTAATCTTATTCATTAATATGAAGTTAATAGTGAAAAGGTGCATAAAAAAACAAATAAAAGGGGAGATTCTTTATGATTAAGGAAGGAAAACTAGACTTTGATGATTTGAAAAATATTATTTTTAACAACAAAACAATCAAAAGGGATGAAGTTATTGTTAGAAATGATATAGGTGAAGATTGCTCTATAATTGATTTTGGAGAATGTGAAGCTATATTTTCTACTGATCCAATTACAGGAGCAAATGAAAATGTTGGGAAGTTAGCAGTACATATAAATTGTAATGATATAGCTTCATCAGGTGGAGAGCCTATAGGAATCTTAGTAACAATATTAGCACCAACAACATCAAGTTTAGATGAAATTAATCAAGTTATGAAAGAAATTAATGAAGAAGCAGCCAAAATAAATGTAGAAATTATTGGGGGGCATACAGAAGTTACTGATGCTGTTAATAAAATGATTATTTCAGTAACAGTGATAGGAAAAAATCCTAGAGGAAAATCAATTAAGACAGCCGGAGCAAAAATTGGAGATGATATATTAGTAACTAAGACAATAGGATTAGAAGGGACCTGCATTTTAATCAATGACTATGAAAAAAGAGTTGGTAATATTTTATCAAAAGAAGAAATAGAAGAGGGAAAAAAATTAATAGATAATTTAAGTGTATTAAGAGAAGGCAGGATAGCTGGTAAGTTTGAAGTACATTCTATGCATGATATAACTGAAGGGGGACTCTTAGGAGCTATATTTGAGGTTTCTGCAGCAGCTAATACAGGATTTGAGATATATGAAGAAAAAGTGCCAGTATTGGATATAACAAAAAAAATTTGTGAAGAATTTAAAATAGATTATCTTAGGCTAATATCTTCTGGAAGTATGTTAATTACTACAGATAAAGGCAAAGAACTAGTTAAAGAACTTGAAAGTTCAGGAATAAGGTCTACAATAATAGGGAAGATAATTGAGAAGGGTGGTATATTAATAAAAAATGGAAAGAAAATACAGGTTGAACCACCCAAAAGAGATGAATTATTTAACATAAAATAGGAGAGTGACATTTATGAGGATAGATGGAAGAAAAAATGATCAAATCAGATGTACAAAGATAACTAGAAATTATACTAAATATGCAGAAGGTTCTGTTCTTATAGAAGTTGGAGATACAAAAGTTCTATGTAATGTTTCAATTGAGGAAAAAGTTCCACCTTTTTTAAAAGGTAAGGGTGAAGGTTGGATTACTGCTGAATACAATATGCTACCTAGATCTACAGAAACACGAAAAATAAGGGATATTGCAAGATTGAAAATTGATGGAAGAACTATGGAAATACAAAGATTAATAGGAAGAGCATTAAGATCAGTAGTTGATTTAAAGGCTCTTGGTGAGAAGACATTATGGATTGATTGTGATGTTATTCAAGCAGATGGAGGTACTAGAACTACCTCTATTTCGGGAGCATTTATTGCACTAGTTGATGCAGTGAATAAAATGCATAAAGTGAAGCCGTTTAAGGTATATCCTATTAGAAATTTTGTGGCAGCAACTAGTGTTGGTATACTAAATGATGAAAAAATCTTAGATTTATGTTACTTAGAAGATTCAGAAGCTAAAGTTGATATGAATGTAGTAATGACTGAAGAAGGGCAATTTATAGAAATACAAGGAACTGGTGAGGAAGCTCCGTATACAAGAGATGAGTTGAATCAATTGATAGATATTGCAGAAAAAGGAATAAAACAAATGATTCAAGTTCAAAAAGATGCGCTTAAGATGGATGCACTTTGGATAGGAACAGGAGAGGACGAAAAGTAATGAAAAAATTGATATTAGCAAGCAATAATGCAAAAAAGATAAAGGAAATTCAAGAAATATTAAATGAATTACCTATAGAAGTAAGATCGCTAAAAGAAGAGGGAATAGATATAGAAGTGGTTGAAGATGGTGAAACATTCGAAGAAAATGCCAAGAAAAAGGCTAAAGAAATATATGAATTTTTATTATCTAAAGGAGAAAGGAATTTTATTGTTCTTGCAGACGATTCAGGGTTAGCGGTAGATTATTTAGATGGAGCTCCAGGTATATATTCTGCAAGATATTCAGGAGAGCATGGAGATGATAATAAGAATAATGAGAAGTTATTAGAAAATCTAGAAGGAGTTAGTAAAAGCGATAGAGGAGCACAATTCATTTGTCAATTAGCTTTATTTACCGATAAAGGAGAATATTATAGTGTTAGAGGTGAAGTCAAAGGGTATATAATTGAAGAACTTCATGGAGCAGGAGGTTTTGGATACGATCCTTTATTCTTTTATGAGCCATTAAACAAAACATTTGGAGAACTTGAATGTGATGAAAAAAATAAGATAAGTCACAGAGGAATTGCCTTATGTAAATTGAAAGAAGTATTATTAAAAATAATATAGATTCAGTTATAGGAATAAAACTATTTGTTTAGGAGGAGAAGTGTGTGTTAATTGCGGTTGTAAGTGATACTCATAGGGAAGATAAATACGTTAAAGCAGTTAAAAATTTAATTGAAGATGCGGATATATTAATTCATCTTGGAGACAATATAGAAGATGCTGAGTTTCTTGAAGAAAGCTTCAAGGGTGAAGTTTACATAGTGGCAGGAAATTGTGATTTTTCAAGAAAATATCCTAAGGATAAACTTATAGAAGTTAATAATAAGAAAATATTTATGACTCATGGAGATCTTTATGGAGTAAAGATGGGTTTAAATAATATATATTATAAGGGTAGGGAAGTTGAGGCTGATATTGTATTATTTGGCCATACTCATCAAGCTTTTATAGAAAAGTCATGTGAAATTATTTTAATGAATCCAGGTAGCCCATCATTACCGAGATTATCAAAAAGGAGTATTGGATTTATAAAGATAGAAAATGGAGATGTAGAGGCTTATTTAAAAGAAATATAGGAATAAAGCTATGATATTAGGATGCAATAAAGATATTAACTTATTTGTGGGTCAAAAGGCATCTAATCTTTTGATTGGCTAATCATAATATAATTTAATTAGATAAGTATGCTATAAAATAATTTAAAAAATATAGTTTATAGCATACTTATATTAAAAAAGTGGAATTAATATAATGTACGCAAATATTGAAAATATGAGCAATGAGTAGGGTATTAATATTTTAGAATTTAATTTTTTAAAAATTTATTTTAAAAAAGGTATTGACGAATCAAACTTGATATTGTAGAATAATCATTGTCGCTGAACGGTAAATAAAAATAACGGGGTGTGGCGCAGATGGGAGCGCGCGTGGTTTGGGACCATGAGGTCGCAGGTTCGATCCCTGTCACCCCGACCAATAATCATAACAAATGATTAGAATTCAATATGCGGGTATCGTATATCGGTAATACTCCAGCCTTCCAAGCTGGCAAGGTGGGTTCGATTCCCACTACCCGCTCCAATAAGATTTGATCAAAAATTTGAAAAAATCTTGACAAATGTCTTCTTAAAGATTAGAATAAAAGACGTTCTAATGATAATAAGTTGACAAAAGAAGAAATATGTTTTATAATAATTAAGGTCTGAATATGCGTTTTTAGCTCAGCTGGATAGAGCAACGCCCTTCTAAGGCGTGGGTCAGGGGTTCGAATCCCTTAAAACGCACCATTTCGGGGTGTGGCGCAGATGGGAGCGCGCGTGGTTTGGGACCATGAGGTCGCAGGTTCGATCCCTGTCACCCCGACCAATAATCATAACAAATGATTAGAATTCAATATGCGGGTATCGTATATCGGTAATACTCCAGCCTTCCAAGCTGGCAAGGTGGGTTCGATTCCCACTACCCGCTCCATTACAAATATTAATTTGTATAATATGCGTTTTTAGCTCAGCTGGATAGAGCAACGCCCTTCTAAGGCGTGGGTCAGGGGTTCGAATCCCTTAAAACGC
>SVCF01000042.1 GCA_015058475.1 Clostridium butyricum
ATAAAAAAAACCAACCCAAAGGGCTGGTGCTATCTTCAATATTTTAGAGAATAATATATAAATACAAAAACTAATCCTATATGGCTTAGTTTAAAATTCATACTAAATCCCCTCATCTTTCCCATTTGAGATAGCACAACTTAATAAACCGGGAAGTTTATTAAGACAGTCCTGCAGCTCTTAACTACAGACCCAGCAAGTAATACTGAGATATATTACAAACTTCGGCAGAATCTCCTTCTCAATAGCTTCATTGCTCTCTCTAGCTCCACTAAAGACTGTTAGATTCCGCGCCTCTACCTCACAGTAAAGTGAGGCATATATTTTATTTATTACATAATAATATATATTTTTTTAGTTTTTGTCAACTTTTTTAATTTTTATTATTAATGTTAAAAACTTAATTCATTTTTATATTTATATTCATAAATTAGTTTTTTATACTTCATCTATAACCTAAAGTTAATTTTCAAAATTTCATTCAAAAACATTTCTAAGTTTCTCCATAACATTTTTATAATAAAAACTATATATTTAGCCATATGTATTTAAAATTAAAATCAACAAATACTAAATATATAGATTAATAAAAATTTAACACATGAGAGGTGAAATAATGTTTAAGCCTAAGAGAGTAATATTCGAAAAAGGATCATTAGATACAGAAGTCGGAAAAAATATATATGATATGATAAAAGATAATCCTAATATTGAAATTATAAATACTAGTTCAAATAAAATAAAAATTCATATTCCAGGAGAAAACTTATATGAACAATATAGATCTGGTAAAGAAACCTTGGTTGTAGGAGAACGTAAAAGTTTAAAATTTCAAACCTGTAAACCATCTGCTAATTATCAATTACCACTTGTTAGTGGCTGTATGGGAAGATGTGAGTATTGCTATTTAAATACACAATTAGGTGATAAACCATTTGTACGTGTATTTACTAATCTAGATGATATTTTAAAAAAAGCAAAACAATATATTGACGAAAGATTACCCGCTGTAACTATATTTGAAGGCTCTGCAACATCAGATCCTGTTCCTCTTGAGCCTTATACTAATACTCTAAAAAATACTATAGAGTTTTTTGCAAAAGAAAAAAAAGGTAGGTTTAGATTTGTAACTAAATATAATGATATAGATAGTTTGATAAATATAGAGCATAATAATCATACTGAAATTAGATTTAGTATAAATACACCTAGAATAATAAATATTCATGAACATGTTACTGCATCTTCTGATAAAAGAATTGAAGCTGCTGTAAGGATTGCTAAAGCTGGATACAAAATAGGTTTTTTAATAGCACCTGTATTTCTTTATGAAAATTGGGAAGACGAATATAGACAGCTTATTCAAGATATAAAAGAGAAGTTACCCGAAAAATTTCATGAACATATTATGTTTGAGGTTATATCACATAGATATACAACTAAAGCTAAAAATCGAATACTTGAAATATTTCCTGAAACTACGCTACCTATGACTAATGAAGATAGAAAATTCAAATATGGACAATTTGGATATGGAAAATATATTTATACTAAAGAGCAATTAGCTCAAATGAAAGAGTTTTTCCTTTCAGAGTTGAAGAATAAATTTCCTAAAAGCATTATAAAATATGTAATTTAATATTTATAATAAAAAATAAATCTTACAGTAAAAATAAGTGCTGGAAGACTTATAGAAATACTATTTAACATTCCATATGTAATGCCTTCTGTATGTCAATTTATTATCTATATCTATTATTTTAGTTGTTCTATTTTTTCACTATTTTTTCTTTACCACAACCTAACTATAATTTTATTTTAACTAACTCTTAATTCCATCAAATCCACTATTTTACTTTTAAATGTTTACTTTATTTAATAACTAATGTATAATATACTTGCCTAAATACTTTTTTATACATTATAACTAATTATAGGTATTTTCATTCTATTTTATAAAATAGAATACTTAAAACTACAGCAAATACAATACCTGCCGTTAGATACATTTAGGCAAAAGACAACGGAACTGGTAAGCGGTACTATTCAACTAATGGTTATAATTGGGTAAAACATTTTGAAACAAATAGGCAGTAAATGGTATTACTTCCTATCAGATAGAGCTATGACTACAAGTCAAACAGTAGGTAGCTACTAAATGAATGTTGATGGAGTTTGGGGAAATTAATAAAAAAACTATAAATTGCATGAAGTGCAATTTATAGTTTTTTTATTAAATCGCTTTATAAATAATATTTATAACAATTCCTATGGCTTTAAACCTCATTTTGTATATTACTAATCATTATCTTTAACTATTATTACTCTCACATTTTCATCATATTTAACTCCTAGTTCTCGGATAACTTACTATTCAGTTTTATTGCTATTTTAAATATTTTCTCCCATTTTCACAAATAAATGCTCATATTAATCACATCTTCTGAAGTTGATTCTTCACTTTTAGTTTAACAATTTATTTAATTTGTAGTAAAAAAATCAAAAATGTGGAAAGCTATTAAAGAATATTTTAATATATATTAAATTGAATGGAGTGATAAAATGATAATTCATGGCGATGTTGCATTTATGATTGTCTCTACAGTTCTTGTTTTTATTATGACCCCAGGGTTAGCATTATTTTATGGGGGTTTAGTTGAAAAAAAAAATTCTTTAACTATAATGTTTCAATGTTTTATATCAATAGGTATAGTTACAATATTATGGATATTTGGTGGATCTGGTATGGTATTTGGAAATGATATAGGTGGTATTATAGGAAATCCTCTTAATTACTTTGGATTTGCCAGAATGGACTATTTAATAAACCCTCAATATAGCAATAATATCCCATTTTTATTATTCTTTATGTATCAATTAATGTTTGCTATAATTGCTGCACCCTTGATGACAGGAGCTTTTGTTAATAGAATTACTATTAGTGGATGGATAAAAGTATTAATATTATGGATGATACTAATATATTTTCCTGTAGCTCATTGGGTATGGGGTGGAGGATTTTTATCCAAATTAGGATTTGTCGATTATGCTGGCGGAGCTGTTATTCATATAACTGCAGGCTTTGGAGCTTTAGGAGGTATATATGTCTTAGGAGAGAGATCAGTAAAAAATACAAAAGGACCATTTAACTTAGGCTTTGTTACAATCGGTGCAGGTATTTTACTCTTTGGATGGTTTGGATTTAATGCCGGTGGTTCACTGGCTGCAGCTGATACTGCAACTATAGTATTTACAAATACAGGTGTTGCAAGTGCCTTTGGGATGATTACATGGACTATTCTTCATTATATACAACATAAAAGATTTTCATTTTTAGAAATGATTGTAGGGGCAATTGCTGGGCTCGCAACTGTTACCCCATGTTCAGGATATATTACGCCATATAGTTCAATCTTTGTAGGTATTGCAGGTGCTATAGTTTGTTTTTTATGTGTAATACTTGAAAGACAACTATTTGATGATGCATTAGATGTATGGGGTACACACGGAATGGGTGGATTTTTAGGTACGCTTTTAATTGGTGTATTTGCTAATAAATCTATTAATGTAGCTCAAGCTGGAATTAAGCAATTTTTAATTCAATTGATTGGTTCAGTTTTAATTGCTTTATATTCAGTTATAGTTACTTATATAATATTTGTAGTTGTTAATAAAATAAAATGTATCAAGGTTAGTGAAAAGATACAACAAGAGGGATTAGATAAAGAATTCTTTGGTGAAAGCATTTTAAACCTACAAGAAAAATAATAATTCATTATTGATAAGCAAGGTAATGTACAATTACGCTATATACTCAAAATTATATCAACTTATAAAGATAACCTTAGCCACTAATATTAATTGACTAAGGTTACTTTACGTACTCACTTTCATGGTTTACCCATATCCTATGAAGTTAACTTTTTGACATTTTATTTTTTGAATAGTATAATTTTTCTTTGCTATGAAAAATTATATACCTTATAAAAAGGCGGTTTTAATATATGACATTTTATCAAGAATTACAATTAAACCAAGTTGGTTCCAAAGAACTTATTAGAAATGCGCAAAGCAATAACGAAAAATTAAGGCATATTGTTATTTATCTATTTAAGATTTTTATTACCATGGTATTTTGTATGACTTTTGTAATTGCTTATAGTAAGATTTTTGGTAATTCAAATAGTATTGTTGGGGTTGTTGTGCTACTTTTTGTTTTAGTATTTAGAAATGTAGATTTATCAATAAAAACATCACATGCTGTTGCTTCTTTAATATGTATATTTACTATTCTAGCTTTAGGACCACGCTTATGTAATGCTAGTAACATTTTTGTTGAATTATTAGTTAATATTATATGTATTTTTTTATTATTGTTTATGGGGTGCTATAATGTAAAGATGTTTAATCACTCTACATTAATTTTAAGCTATCTATTACTGTATGGTTATGATGTATCTGGATATTCATATACAAAAAGAATAAATGGACTTGCTTTAGGTGCTCTAATCACTATAATAATATATTATAGAAACCATAGAAAAAAAACACATGAATTAAATCTTTCAACTTTTATTGAGGAATTCAATCTTAAATCTGATAGAACAAAATGGCAGCTATCTCTTACTCTTGCCATATCTTCTATTTTGTTTATTGCAAGATTAATTCATATACCAAGGCCTATGTGGATAGGTATTGCTGTTATGTCTATAATTACTCCATTTCCAACAGGTCAAAAAGAAAAAGTAAAAACAAGAATTATAGGTAATATTTTGGGTGCCTTAATAGTTTTTCTTATTTATAAATACTGTCCTAATGTTATTTATAATAACATTGGAATTATTGGTGGGATAGGTGTAGGCCTTTCAGCAACTTATGGGTTTCAATCAGTATTTAATACCTTCGGTGCTATATCTATTGCTACAACAATTTTAGGATTCCCAGCAGCTATCTTCTATAGAGTATTTAATAATGCTATAGGAGCTATATATGGGCTATTCTTTAATAAATACTTTGGTAAATTTATTGATAATATATCTTAAACATAAAAACAGAATTAGGGTGAACTATCCTAATTCTGTTTTTCATTTATAATATACTTTTATATTATCTAATTTTAGTATAATGTCATTTATTTATGATAATTAGGCTTACTTTTATGTTTATTTTGATAAAAATTAATTAATGTAGCTACAATATAGGTAATAACAATAGATATTATAGCTGATGCTAATATAGATATCTTAGATATATTAATAAATTCAGAGTTATTATCAAATGCTATCTCAGATACAAATATTGACATATTTGATGGTATTGCACTAGCAAGTGAAACTTCACTTATAGTTGCATGCACTCCACTGTAATATATAAAAAAACATAATACTAATCCAACTAAGAGATATGATGCAATATTGTCCACTTCATTTCTATTAATAGCAAGTAATATTAATAATATAATAACTGAAATTAATAAACACCATACATTTATATGTGAAGAGTATAATATCCCTATTACTAATATTGATATTAAGTCATCCACAACAGCCAAAGATAATAAAAATATCTTTAATAATGGATTAAGTTTATATTTTAATATCATAAATATACCTACTGTAAAAGCTATATCAGTTGATATTGGTATTATTAAGAGAATACTAAAATCTCCTATTATATATTATTTTAAGATAAAAAACAGCCTTAGCCCATATATCAATGGTTAAGGCTAGAAATCGCAACTGTTTATTTACACCAACACTATCTTGTGGTACAATATAGTTATAGTAACTTGTTTAACAAGATAGTTAAGGAGGTGACTTTTTGGGAGATAAATCTCAATTTTATAGGGGAACATTAGAAGGCTGTATCCTTAAAATTATAAATGATGATGAAGTTTATGGATATGAAATCGCAGAAAAATTAAAAAAATACGGTCTTAATGAAGTTAGTGAAGGTACTATATATCCTCTTCTTCTAAGACTCGAAAAAAATGGTTTTGTAAATTCTATAAAAAAGGAGTCTTCATTCGGCCCTAAAAGAAAATATTATACTCTTTCTAATTTAGGTATAGAAGAGCTAAATTATTTTTATAATAATTGGCAAGAACTCAGGGATAGTATAAATAAAATATTTGGAGATTATACAGGGAGAATAGAACATGAATAGTATGGAAATTCTAAGAAACGAAAATTTTAAATTCAGTAAAAATCTTACAGATAAGAATAATGAAGTATTTACAGATATAGTTTGCTATTTAAGAGTTAGTAATCTAAATGAGGAAAGTCAGGAAGAAATTATTAGTGATATATTAAGAATGTTTTTAGATTGCCAAGAAAGTGATAAACCTATAGAAAGTATCATTGGTGAAGATTATAAACAATTTACAGATAATATAATATCAGCTATGAATCCCAAAGTTTCTATTATCAATAAAATTAAAGAATACTCTAAGATTTCTGTAATGGGATTTTGCTTACTTCTAACCATAGATTTTATTTTTGAATATTTGCCTAAAATGATAAAAGAAGATTTTATTTTTAATTATCAGTACCCAATTAAATTGGATACAATAATAAAATATATTATTATTCTTGTTGTTGCTTCTGCCATTTTCGATTACATTGGAAAAAACAGTTTTGAACTTTCAAGAAAACAATTTTCAAAACCTTCAAAGTTTATATTGGGAGCTGTTTTTGCTATTTTCATTATATTTCTTGTATTTTTACCAAATTTAACAGGTAATGTAGTTATCTTATCTGTAAATATTTCATATATATTAGGAATAATAATAATCTACTGGGTATATCAAGGAATTAAAAAAATAGTAAAATAATATCAATAATAAACAGTTTTAAGTTATCTATATTCAGTAATAAAAGGCTTACCACATTTTTTATTTGGTAAGCCTTTTTAGCAAGTCATTATCCAATTCAAGTAAATTTTGCATTTACTTTCACTCTGTGTAAGTTCCACCAGCCAAATATAAAATTTGGGGTGTCACTTTCACTCTGTGTAAGTTCCATCAGCCAAATATAAAATTTGGGGTGTCACTTATGGTACGGTTCCCCACAACTTATCCTGAAAGCTCTATAAATCTGTTCAAGCAGCATGACTCTAAAAAGTTGATGTGGGAAAGTCATTTTACTAAAGCAAAGACTATAATTTGCCCTATTAAGTACGCTTTGGCTTAATCCTAAGCTTCCACCAATAACAAAACATAAATTACTATCTCCTCTAACACCGCAATTGTCAATAAACTTAGACAGTTCTTCTGAAGATATCATCTTTCCTTTAAGATCTAAGCTTACAACATACATATTATCCTTTATGTTACTTAAAATTTTATTGCCTTCCTTTTCCTTAATTATAAGTTCATCTTTTTCTGATGCATTATCTGGAGTCTGCTCATCAGCTAATTCTATTATGTTTAATTTACAATACCTAGATAATCTCTTTGAATATTCATCAATTGCTTGTTTTAAATATTTTTCTTTTAATTTTCCTACTGAAATAACTGTTATATTCATATAAACTAACTACACATCCTTCATTTGTTAATTAATCTCTCAATATTAATTAATATCTCGATTTATTCTATGTAATATTCTATCATATTAATTAAAATCAAAAAACGAAGATCTCACATAACTTAAATAAAGGAACTACTAAGTTTAAAGAAAAACAAATAAATACATTCTGTGAATGCTCCCTTAGATTTCTATTAATTATATATTTTAATCTTAATTTTAAATTCATATAGCTATTCCCTACCCATTATTATTGCCTATAAAATAAAAATGCACTAATAAAAGGTCTATCTGTTGACCAATTATCAGTGCTATCGTTGCATGATATTTTATTTTTAACTAAACATATTAATATCCTAAATTATCATTCATAAATATTACATGTATTCTCTCTTTATTCATCTGCTTTTTTATTAATGTATATTCATTACATATTCTTTTATTACTATCACAATCTATACATTGTCCAATTTTTGCGCAAGGAGTTTCGGTATTTAATCTTTTTGCATTTATGGGTGATGCATAGTGCTTGGTTCTAGCAACAGCTTCTTCTATATTAGTTACTATCTTATTAACACCTGCTACTATTATTACTTTATCAGGTCCATATAACATTGCAGCAACTCTATTTCCATTACCGTCAACATTATAAATTTCTCCATTTTCTGTTATAGCATTAGTACTTGTGAAATATGCATCACATAAAAAAGATTGTCTAAAAATTTCTTTTACTTGTTCTTTTGATAATCCTTCTTCATATCTGTCCAGAAATTCATAATTACCACTTCTTAAATAATCAATTATTCCTGTTTCAAATAATGTCATAGAACCTCCACATGAAACCTTTGACTTAGGCTCTACTATTTCCTCAACCTTTTTTATTAATTCTTCTCTTGATTTAACTAAATATCCGTTCATATTATTTTTTTCTAATTCTTTTATAGTTCTTAAAATCCTTTGTTCGTTTACCCATAATACATTTTTATCCATCCACTCACCTCATTTCATATTTTATATTTTATATTTTATATTTATGAATTATACCACATCTTCCTTTTTTTGTGAATTATTTCAGTTATAAAAATAAAGGAACCTTAGTAAATTCTAAGATCCCTTTATTTTCGTAACTAATTATTATATGTAATTACTTTCCTTGTCCACAACATTTTTTGTATTTCTTTCCACTTCCACATGGGCAAGCGTCATTTCTACCTATTTTTTCAGTATTTCTTACTGTTTTAGAATCCTTGTACGACTTCTTTATTTCTTCTCTCTTTTCTGGTGAGAATATTCCATCCCATTGTGGTAATGTATATAAATATTCTGCTTTAGCATCTAACATATTGAAATATAAAGTTTCTAAGTCAATATCTAATGTTATTTCAGTATCAGCTTCTAATGTTTCTAAATCATATGGATTTTTTAAACTATCGTTGATTCCATCAACAAATCCCATTGCAAATTCTATAGTTGAATCATAATCTATAGCTAAATCTCCAACTGTAGTCTTTTTAACTTCTTTGTGATTAGCTAATAAATCTTTGTATATTGCTTTTTCTAATTTGCTATATTCTGCCCAAAAAGCATTTTCCCCTTTAGTCTTAACATATTCTACTACCATATCAGTCCAGTTTGTATATAAACTCATTTCTAAGTCCTCCCTTAAATTTCTTTATATATTAATTTTAATTTTTATTTAACTAGATACTTATATAATTACTTGGATTATGTCTACTTGCCATAGTTAAAATTACGTCTTCGTTTTCCTTAATTCCATTTTCTCTTATTACATTTAATACAGTTTGATAAGCTAAATCTGGCTGATTGTTTGTATTACTTAAATGTCCTAAGATAATCTGTTTATTTAATTTATATTTAACTAATTCAGTTATTGCTACTCCACAATCATCATTAGATAAATGTCCTATTTCACTTAATATTCTTCTCTTTAATGGATATGGATATGGTCCAAACTTTAACATATTCACATCATGATTACTTTCAAGAAGTATAACCTCTGATTCTTTAATATTATCATATATTTCTTTAGTAAAAGTACCAAAATCAGTTGCTACACTAATACTCTTTTTTTCATCACTAATAGTATACCCCATTGGTGAACTAGCATCATGTGGAATATTAAATGCTTTAATATTCATATCCTCAATTTGAGTAATTGATCTTTTATCAATAATCTTTATATTGTGTTCTTTTACCTTTCCTATAGATCCTTCCATTGCAGACCATGTGTCTGCATTTGCATATATAGGAATATCATATTTTCTTGATAATACACCTACACCCTTTATATGATCACTATGTTCATGTGTAATGAATATTCCTTTTACATCTGTAGGATTCTGATTAATTTCTTTAAGTGCAATATCAATTTTCTTCCCTGGGAGTCCAGCATCTATTAATATTTTTGCCCTTTCAGTGGCAACAAACATGCTATTTCCGCTACTTCCACTATATAAAGAACAAAATACCATTTTTACCCCTCCCCAATTTGCTCTATTCTTCTACGCTTATTCTTGAAATATCAGCACCTAGTGCTTTAAACTTATCTTCAATGTGAGGGTATCCTCTATCTATATGCTCTATACTAGTTATTTCAGTTGTACCTTCCGCTATTAATCCTGCTATTACCATAGCAGCTCCTGCTCTTAAGTCAGTAGCCTTTACAATAGCTCCAGTCAATCTATCAACACCATCAATTATAGCTACTCTGCCTTCTACTTTTATATTAGCACCCATTTTCTTTAATTCATCTATATGCTTATGTCTGCTTTCCCATATAGATTCAGTAATTAAGCTTCTTCCTGGAACTACACTTAACAATGAAGACATAGGTTGTTGAACATCTGTAGGAAATCCTGGATAAGGAGTCGTTTTAACATTTACTCCTTTTAGCTCTTTATCAACCTTTACTCTAATAGAATCGTCACCTTCTTCAATAGTTACTCCCATTTCAATAAGCTTTGCAGAAATAGACTCCAAATGTTTTGGTATAACATTTTTTATGTATACATCTCCACCTGTAGCTGCTGCTGCAATCATAAATGTACCTGCTTCAATTTGATCAGGTATAACACTATAATTACATCCTTTTAAGCTTGTAACTCCTTGTATTTTAATTACATCCGTTCCAGCGCCTTTAATATTAGCACCCATTGAGTTTAAAAAATTAGCTACATCAACAACATGAGGTTCCTTTGCTACATTTTCTAAAGTAGTAACACCTTCTGCAAGAGTTGCTGCTATCATTACGTTTATAGTTGCTCCTACTGATACTACGTCAAAGAAAATATTTGCACCAATTAATCTATCCGCCTTAACCTTAACTGCTCCATGCTCTATTACAACTTTTGCACCTAAAGCTTCAAAACCTTTTATGTGTTGGTCTATAGGTCTTACTCCTATAGGACATCCACCAGGAAGCACAACTCTTGCTTCTTTAAATCTTGCAAGCAAAGCTCCAATAAAGTAGTAAGAAGCTCTCATTCTTCTTACTTCATCTATACACGCATCAAAATTATTTACATTTGTACTATCTACTTCTAATGTATTATTATCTATTTTATTTACACAACATCCTAAACTTTCTAGTATTCTTTCTAAGCAATGAACATCTTCAATGTCTGGTATATTATCAACTATACATTTACCTTCATGCGCCATTACAGTTGCTGGTAATATGGCTACAGCAGCATTTTTAGCACCGTTAATATCTACACTGCCTTTGAGCAAATTTCCTCCATTTATAACTAATCTTTCCATTTATATTCACCCTATCTATAAAATCTATATCCAAATTTATATATATAAAATCACATTATTAATATCTATTATAAAATCACATTATTAACCTATTATACTTATTAGAATCTGTCTTAAATCATTATAACATAATATAAATTTATTTAAATATATTTTTTTAAGAGAACTTAATTTTAAAGACTTTTTATTGCTTTTTTGTATTTACATCTCATCATTTTATATTATGGCTATATTTGTATTAATTATGTAATTTATTCTCATATTACATAATTTATGATTAATATTTATTTTTTAGATTTATGTCTATTTTTTTATTTTTATTAATATGGTATAATTTATTACAACATTAAATAAACAATAATCGAGAGAGTGTGAGGTTTAATAATGAAATACTACATAGTTGCATTATTTGACGAGGAAACTTATCAAGTAATTTCACCAATTCAAAAAAATGTATCTAAAAAATTTAGAACTAATAGAAATTCACCACAACCGTTTATACCATTATTATCTATAGAAAATCCAAATTTAGACAAATTATATCCAGTAGTAGATAAACTTATCTCTCCATACAAAACATTTAAAGTAGATGCAAACGATATTATCTATCCCCTTGAACAAACAAAGAGCATAAATCTAAAATTGGATAATAAGGGATATATTAAAAGGATTGCCCGTAATCTTTTTGATACATTATCTTTACATGGGTTTAATGTAAAATCTTTTGATGATAATTTCATTCTTTTAGGGAATGTACCATATATAAATAAAGATAATAAAAAACAAACTGTTAAATTAAATTATCCAAATTTATATGATAAAGATAATTTTCTTAAATTGAAAGTTAAAAGTATAGAAATATGGAAATTGCCCACAATTAAAAAAAATGTACCATTAAAATCGTATGAATTAAGAAACTTTTAATTTATATTATATAAAATAGCATGACCAATAATCATGCTATTTTTTTATTAATCAAAATAAATTTTTCTGTATTCGTTTTCTATACTTTCCTTTCTTCAAAAGATTTTGTAAAATAATATTAGTTTTTAAAAGTTATAGGAGGATTTATTATGAATATTAATCCAATGTTTGAGATAAATAAAAAACGAATTAGTTCAATGTCAATTAATACCGATTTAGCCCCATATAAATTAAGAGTTCGTAAATTTTTAGAATTTCAAGTAGCTTTAGGTGAATTTGCTAAAGCAACTAAATGTTATGAATATCTAACAGATACTATGGTAGATACAGATATAAATTCAGATTTAATTTTAGAAAAATACATAAATTGTATTTCTAATCTAATAACATTGGGTATAGATCATAATTACGATGATATTACTTCTATAAATGTAACTCCTAATGATAACTGTTTAAGTGATCAATTTCTTAATCTATACGTAGACATAAATGATTTAATTGTATCACCATGTCGTGATCATTATAAAACTCTATTTGAAGATATGTTGGCTGTTGGAGAATTTTTAGGATTCTCAGAAAATGTAATTAACGAACGTTTCTTAATTACACAATAAAGTTTAAATACAGTATTCCATAAGCATTCTAATGTAAAGTTAGGATGCTTTTTTAATAAATTTTTCCTAAATGGAAATACTATCTTCGAGGTGATATATAGTATGATTGGAATAATAACAGCAATAATCTCTGGAATAGCAATGAGCGTTCAAGGCGTGTTCAATACAAGATTAGGTGAAAAAATAGGTGTTTGGGAAACTACTGTAATAGTTCAAGGTATTGCATTAGTTTGTGCTCTAATTATTTCTTTCTTTTGTGGCAAGGGAAGTTATAGTGAAATAAGAGATACAAATAAACTTTATTTACTTGGTGGAATATTAGGTGTAATAATTACTTTTACAGTTATGAAAAGTGTTGGCAGTATGGGGCCTACTATAGGAATCGGAACAATATTAGTTGCTCAACTTCTTTCTGCTGCTCTTATAGACACATTTGGATTGTTTGATACCGAAAAAATTAACTTTACTCTAAATAATTTTATAGGAATATCACTTATGATAGTAGGTATAGTTGTCTTTCAATGGAAACATTGATCACACATAATTATCTAATTATTTAAAATATGTGCTTCAGATTCTATAACTATATAACTTTAGACTTTTAACACGAATTTGAAGTATATATTCTTATATTCATATATTTTTCTACTCTCATATTCTTATAATTTTCTATTCTTATATTCCTATATTCTTATATTGTTTTATATCTATATTTTTATATTTTGTTTCTTATACTAATTTTTAAAATTTTATCTTACATATCTAATCTATAAAATAATATTATTTTTATAATTGCAATCCCTCCATAATTATTTTATTAAATAATGTTTTGAATAATAGATTTTTTAGTGCCTTTATACCAAATGAATATATTTGAAATCTAATATTAAATAAATACATAAATTTTGGTATTAACAATACAGAAAAGATTCATATAATATATAATGAAATAAATATTGAGGAGAAAAATATGTTTTCGTCCAAAAATAAATTAGATAACAACTTAAAGTACTATATATCTAAAAATGCGTACAAAAATTATAGAGTACTAATTAAGTGTAAAGACTTTCAATCTTCAATTAGCAAGAAAGTGCTTTCCTATAAAGGCAAAGTTTATAATACAATTGAATCCTTAAATATAATTAGTGCTAGTATGACTAGTCTTGGAATTGAGCGTCTTATTGAATATCCTGAAATAGAAAAAATATATTTAGATGAATACTTATTTCTTTGTGGTATGAGTGTATCTACTGCAAATAAAACACATCTATCTGCAAATTCAAAATTATCTGGAGCTGGAGTTGGAATCGGAATTATTGATAGTGGAGTATATCCACATCAAAATTTAGTAAGGCCAGGTAATAGAATAGAATTGTTTATAGATTTAATAAATAATTTAACTTATCCTTATGATGATAATGGACACGGAACTTCCATTGCTGGAATTTTATGTAGTAGCGGTTCTGATTCAAATGATCTATATAAGGGGATATGCCATAAAAGTAAATTATTTTGCTATAAAGCATTTGATAAACTTGGAAAAGGTTTTGCATCAGATATTTTGTATTCGCTTGAACATGTAATAAGCATCTCTTCACAATACAATATAAAGGTATTATGTTTACCATTTGAGCTTCTATCACATAATACCTTTATAATATCACTATTCGATTCAATGTTGAGTAAAGCTATATCAAATGGATTGATACCAGTTGTTCCATCTGGCAGCTTAAAAGATAATTATTCAATTATGGGGATATCCACTCTTAGTAATTGCATAACCGTTGGTGGACTTGATACAACTTCCGCTGTACCAAAGCCATATGAATATTCTTCTTCTGGTACTTATGAAAAGATAATTAAACCTGATTTATCTGCTGCATGTGTCAATATTGTTTCTTTAAATTGTGATAAAAACTATATATCAGAAAAAAATGGTTTAAAGCAATATCCTCATAAGCTTGATGTTTCTTATAAAACATTTTCTGGTACCTCACTATCAACTGCATATATATGTGGTTTGTGTGCACTAATATGTGAGAAAAATCCTAATGTTACATTTAAAGATGTACTTTCTTTATTAAAAGTTACTTGTACCCCCCTTGAAGATATTCCAAAAACAATTCAAGGTGAAGGTGTTATTGATACAAAAAAACTTATACTTTAA
This sequence comes from Clostridium butyricum, assembly GCA_015058475.1. GTDB lineage: Bacteria > Bacillota > Clostridia > Clostridiales > Clostridiaceae > Clostridium > Clostridium butyricum_B. The sequence continues at coordinate 15,012 of SVCF01000042.1, forward strand.
TATAAAAAATGCAGAACTATGGCTGGATAGGTCTGTATTTTTTATATTTTATGTATACTTATTATTTATTATTTATCTAAACATAAGTATAATATGCTATAATTATTTACATACTCATAAATATAGTTAGAAAGGCAGGTGGCAAAATGAGCACTTTTATGTTAAAAAATAATTCTATAAACTTTACTCCAGTTAGCAATATTTTCATTGAAAAATATATGCCAAAAGCTAGAGGTGAATTTATAAAAGTTTATTTATTGTTTTTAAAATACAACATAGCAGGTGAACCTGGTGTCAGCTCATCAATATTAGCTTCCTCTCTTAATTTATTGGAATCAGATATTATGAATGCTCTTAATTATTGGAATGATCAAGGCATAATAAAACTTAATAAAATAGATCAAATGGGAAACTTTAATATAGAATTTTTAGAATTAAGTGAAGAATCAACTAAAGAAAATAAAAATCAAATTGATTTACTAACTGCTTTAAATAGTAACAATACTAAAGATATGTTAAAAGATATTGAGTCTCTTTTAGCAAGACCACTTTCACCAACTGAAATGTCTACTTATTTGAATTGGCAGAATGAATTTGGATTCTCATCTGAATTAATTTTAATATTAATAGAATATTGTATGTCTAAAGGTAAAAGTGATCCACGATATCTAGAAAAAGTTGCTTTATCATGGCATGACCTAAAAATAACAACTATTGATCAGGCTCAAAATCTAATCAAAAAAGCAGAAGATAAGTGGGTTGATATTAGAAAGGTTTTATCTTATTTAGGAATTACAAATACAGATATAATGAAACCACAACAAGATATGATTGAAAAATGGCTTCTTACTTATAATTATTCTATAGATATAATACACAAAGCTTGTGATATATGCTTTGAAAGATTAAATAGAGCTGATTTTAAGTATATAGATGGTATTCTTAATAACTGGAACAGCAATAATCTTAGAACATTAGAAGAGATTTCAGCTAAAGATAAAAAGCAAGTTAATAGTAATAAATATTCTAAATCTCAATCTTCATCTTCATATATTAAAGAAAAACCACCTCTTAGATTTAATAACTTTGAACCAAGAGAATATGATTATGACTCTTTAGAAAAAAAATTATTAGGATGGGATAATGATGATTAATGGTTATCAGACAGAACTTTTAAAAATATATGCTAATATAAGAGCTTCTGAAAATAGAGCTTTAAAACAAAGAAAAGCTGAAATTTCTGAAAAATATCCAGAAATAATAGATTTAGATAATAAAATAAAAAAGCTTTCATTGCAAATGGCTTTAGCTGTAATAAAATCAAATGATAGCGAGAAAACTGTAGAACAGTATAAAGAAAAGATTACTGATTTGCGTGTGAAAAAATGTGAAATGTTAGTTGAAAGAGGTTACTCTACCGACTATCTAAACATTCATTACCATTGTCAAAGATGTGAGGATACAGGATTTATAGGAAATAGTAAATGTATCTGTTATAGTAAAAAACTTATTGATTTATATTATAAGGACTCTGATCTAGAACATATCGTTAAAACATGCAATTTTGATAATTTTGATTTAAGTTTATTTTCATCACATAAAAATGAAAATGAAAAATATTCTGAAAGAAAAAACATGGAGAATAATCTAAACTATATTATGCAAGAGTATCTTCCTAACTTTAAGACAATTAATACTAATTTATTGTTTTATGGTAATCCTGGTAGTGGTAAAACATATTTATCATATTGCATATCAAAAGCTATTTTAGATACTGGAAATTTAGTAATATATAAAACTTCAGAGGAATTAATAAAAATCTTAAGAGATATACGATTTAAAAGTGCTGACGGCAATATAGAAAAGTTATTACTAGAATGTGATTTATTAATTATAGATGACCTAGGTGCAGAACATATAAATGAGTTCTCCATTACTGAACTATTTAATATAATTAATAAAAGGATACTTACAAATAAAAAAATGCTTATTTCTACTAACTTAACGTTAGCAGCAATAACTAAGCATTACACTGAAAGAATTGCCTCAAGGTTATTAGGAGATTTTAGGCTTTGTAAGTTCTATTCAGACGATATAAGAATAAAACAAAACTTTAATAGAAATAGATAATGTAAAATTCAATATAAAAATAGAGGATATTTTGAATGATTTATAATTCAAAATATCCTCATTTTTATAATTACAAGATAAGTTTATAACGTATCTCATAACTTATTTATATCTAAATAGCAGTACTAAGTTAATCTCATCTATAAGTATAGTTTCTATTCCTATAAATGATGTAGTATTTTTTACAATAAAAAAACAAGCTATAAAAGCTTGTTTTTGTGGCGACTCAGAAGGGGCTCGAACCCTCGACCTCCGGCGTGACAGGCCGGCACTCTAACCAACTGAGCTACTGAGCC
>SVCF01000043.1 GCA_015058475.1 Clostridium butyricum
GCATGAAAAAGGATAATAATATAACAGTTATGCAAAAACTTTATAGCTTTTTTTACTTTATGAACTGGGGCTTTTATTTTAGCGCTGGCTATTTCTTTTGCAAAAAACTGAATAAAACCTTTTTAATGAGTGCTTAGAATTTGTATAAGTTTTTTTAAAACGAAATTAATATTTTGATATATTATGGAACTCATTAACTATAATGAGTTCTATTTTTTTATAACAAAAACAATAATTATAAGGGGGCAAAATAAATGGTAGTAATATTAAAACAAAAAGCAAATGCAGAAGAAGTAGATAGATTAATAAAACAAATTGAAGGAAAAGGTGTTAGAATAAGCCCGGTTCAAGGAACTGAGATTAAAATTTTAGGATTAGTTGGTGATACAAGTAGAATTGATCCTCTAAATATTGAAGCAAATCCAATAGTTGATAGAGTAATGAAAGTTCAAGAACCTTTCAAAAAAGCTAATAGAATGTTTCATCCAGAAAACACAATAGTTAATATTAATGGAACTCAAATTGGTGGAAATAAAATAGCTATGATTGCCGGACCATGTTCAGTTGAAACTGAAGAGCAAATAGTAGGAATAGCACAAGATGTTAAGAAAATGGGGGCTAATTTCTTAAGAGGAGGAGCATTTAAACCAAGAACTTCTCCATATGCATTCCAAGGACTAAAATATGAAGGGTTAGAACTACTAAAGGAAGCAAGAGCGAAAACAGGACTTCCAATAGTTACAGAACTTATGTCTCCATATGATATAGAAAAATTTGTTGAAGATGTTGATGTAATTCAAGTTGGTGCAAGAAATATGCAAAACTTTGATTTATTAAAAGAACTTGGAAAAACTAATAAGCCAATACTTTTAAAAAGAGGACTATCTGCTACAATAGAAGAGTGGTTAATGTCTGCTGAATACATTATGTCAGAAGGAAATGAAAATGTAATTCTTTGTGAAAGAGGAATAAGAACATATGAAACTTACACAAGAAATACATTAGATTTAAGTGCTATTCCAGCGATTAAGAAATTAAGCCACTTACCTATAATAGTTGATCCAAGTCATGCTACAGGTAAGTACTGGATGGTAGAACCACTTGCTAAAGCAGCAATTGCAGTAGGAGCAGATGGACTTATTATAGAAGTGCATAATGATCCTGAAAATGCTTTATGTGATGGAGCTCAATCTATTAAGCCATCAAAATTTGAAAAGTTAGTTGAAGAATTAAAGCCAATCGCAGAAGCAGTTGGAAGAGGCATATAGCTCTTAGCGAAGAATTGAGCTTAGAGATATAGCCCATATCTACCTTTAGGTAGATATGTTCCTTAATATAGCTCTTAGCGAAGAATTTAGCTTAGAAATATAAGAATATATATTCTTAAGAATATGAGAATATAGGAATTTAGGAATATATATTTTTTATTTATATAGAGAAGAATATTTAAATCAATAAGCAAAATAGAAAATATATAAATAAGGGGAGTGTAAAAATGGAAGACTTAGTAGTTAATCTAGGTGAAAGAAGCTATCCAATTATAATTAAAAAAGGACTGATTGACGAAACAGGATTAGAAATTAAAAAAATTTTTAAAGGTAAAAAGATATTTATATTAACTGATAAAAATGTAAATTCTTATTATGGAGATAAGGTTAAAGAGTGCTTAATAAAAGAAGGTTATAATGTAAAATTAATGGCTTTAGAACCAGGAGAGGAGACTAAGTCTTTTAACACACTTCCATCTGTGTATAATGAACTTTTAGATTTCAAAATAACAAGAAGTGATTTAATAATTACTCTTGGAGGCGGAGTTATTGGAGATTTAGGAGGCTTTGTTGCTTCAACATTTTTAAGAGGAATAGCTTTTGTACAGATGCCAACTTCACTTCTTGCTCAAGTTGACAGTAGTGTTGGAGGAAAAGTTGCTGTAGATTTAGAAAGAGGAAAAAATTTAGTAGGAAGTTTTTATCATCCTAAATTAGTGTTAATAGATCCAAATGTTTTGGAGACTTTAAGTGATAGGTTCTTTAGAGACGGAATGGCAGAAGTAATTAAATATGGATGCATAAAAGATAAAGAATTTTTTTATTTCTTAAAAAGTTTAAAAAGAAAAGAAGAAGTAATGCACAATATTGAAAAAATTATCCACACATGTTGTAATATAAAAAGATGTGTTGTGGAAAATGATGAAAAAGATACTGGTGAAAGAATGTTATTAAACTTTGGTCATACACTAGGTCATGCAGTAGAAACTTACTATAATTATAGTAAATTTACTCATGGGGAAGCAGTTGCTATAGGAATGTATGAAATAAGTAAGATAGCAGAAGCAAAAGGTCTTACAGAACATGGACTTGCAGAGGAGATTAAAGAGATATTAATTCAATATGGACTTCCATATGAAGCACCAATAAAAGAAAGTTCAGCTATATTAGATACAATAGCTTTAGATAAAAAGAATATAGATAATGTGCTTAAAGTTGTTTTAATTAAAATAATGGGAGAAGCATATCTAGAAAAAACGACAGTGGATTTTTTCAGATAAATTATTACATGGAAATTAAAAAAATATATTAAAAATGCTCAATTTTCAATGCTCAATGATTAATGAAGGAAAAAAGCAATATGCTTTTTATTATATATTTTTAGAAAACCTATGGTTTTCTACATTCATTGATTAATGATCATTGATAATTGATCATTGAAAGGCGGTTAGCAGTGGGGAATTATAAAGTTTATCCAAACAAGTTAAAAGGCGAAGTAAAAATACCACCATCTAAGAGTATGGCACATAGAGCAGTAATTTGTGCAGCACTTAGTAATGGTTTAAGCAGGATTTCTAATATTGATTATTCAGATGATATAATTGCAACTATTGAAGCTATGAAATCTCTTGGGGCAATAATCAATAAGAAGAATGACTATCTTGAAGTTATAGGAATAAAATCTCCAGATAATAAATGTAAAGATATAGATTCTGAAAGAATTATAGATTGTAATGAATCAGGTTCAACATTAAGATTTTTGGTTCCAATAGCAGCAATTTTTGATGGAGTTAATAGATTTATAGGAAGAGGAAATCTTGGAAAAAGACCACTTGATACTTATTATAATATATTTGATGAACAAGGAATTAGATACACTTATAAAGAAGGAATATTAGACCTAGTTACTGAAGGGAAATTAAAAGCTGGGGAATTTAAGGTAAAAGGTAATATAAGTTCACAATTTATAACAGGATTATTATTTACTCTTCCTTTATTAGATGGTGATTCAAAAATAATAATAACAACAGAAATGGAATCAAAAGGATACATAGATTTGACATTAAGTGCTATGGAAGACTTTGGAATTGAAATCATAAATAATGATTATAGGGAATTTATTATAAAAGGAAATCAAACTTATGTAAGCAGAGATTATAGAGTTGAAGGAGATTATTCTCAAGTAGCATTTTTCCTTTGCGCTGATGCACTTTCAAGTGAAGTCGTAGTTAATGATTTGAAGTTAGATTCTCTTCAAGGAGATAAGGAAGTAATAGATATATTAGAAAGAATGGGAGTTAAAATTACTCCTAAAAATGATGGTTTTTTAGGTATAGCACCTAAAACTTTAAAAAACACGGTAATTGATGGTTCACAATGTCCAGATATTATTCCAGTAGTATCACTTGTAGCGAGTTTATGTGAAGGAACATGTGAAGTTATAAATGCAGGAAGGCTAAGAATAAAAGAATGTGATAGATTAGCAGCAGTAACTTCTGAACTTAATAAATTAGGAGCTAAAATTACTGAAAAAGAAGATGGACTTATATTTGAAGGTGTTAAAAAACTTAAAGGTGGTGTAGAAGTTTGGAGTCATAAAGATCATAGAATTGCAATGACACTTGCTATAGCATCTACAATTTGTGAAGAGCCGATTATAATAAAAGACTATGAATGTGTTTCAAAATCTTATCCACAATTTTGGGAAGATTTTAAATCTTTAGGAGGTGTGTTTGATGAGTGGAATGTGGGGAAATAAATTAAAAGTTTCTATTTTTGGTGAATCGCATGGAGCAGGAATAGGAATTACTATAGATGGGCTTCCTTCAGGATTTGAAATTAATATGGAAGAAGTTCTTAAAGAAATGTCAAGACGTGCACCAGGAAAAAGTAAACTTTCTACAGCTAGAAAAGAAGCAGATTTACCAGAAATATTAAGTGGATACTTTGAAGGAAAAACAACAGGAACACCACTTTGCGCTATAATTAGAAATAGTGATCAACATTCTAAAGATTATGGTAAATTAAAAGATTTAATGAGACCTGGACATGGAGATTACCCAGGAAATATTAGATATAGTGGTTTTAATGATTATAGAGGTGGTGGACATTTTTCGGGAAGAATAACAGCACCACTTGTATTTGCAGGGGCAGTATGTAAGCAAATACTAGAAAGTAAAGGTATAAGCATAGGTGCTCATGTTAAGAGTATCGGAGATATAGAAGATAAGAGCTTTAGCGAGGTAGAATTAACTAAAGATTTATTAGATAGCTTAAAGATTAATGAATTACCATTATTGCTAAAAGAAAAAGAAGAAGCTATGAGAGAAACTGTAATGAATGCAAGAATGGATTTAGATTCAGTAGGGGGAACTATTGAATGTACAGTACTAGGTATTAATCCAGGTATCGGAAATCCATTTTTTGATTCAGTTGAATCACAGCTTGCACATTTAATGTTTTCAGTACCAGCTGTTAAAGGCATAGAGTTTGGAAAAGGCTTTGAAATGAGTAAACTTAGAGGTTCAGAATGTAATGATGAATACTATTATGATGGTGGTAAAGTAAAAACTTATACAAATAATAATGGTGGAATTACAGGTGGAATCACTAATGGTATGCCAATATTGTTTAAGGTAGGAATAAAGCCAACTCCATCCATAGCTAAAAAGCAAAGGACAATAGATATAGCTGAAAAGAAAAATGCTGAACTTGAGATACAAGGAAGACATGATCCATGTATAGTACAAAGAGCAGTTCCTGTAATTGAAGCTGCTACCGCAATTGGGATACTTGACTTAATAATGAACAATTAACAATGAACGATTGACAATGAAGGAAGAAATCTTTTTAAAAGATTTCTACAATTATGTTTATTAAGAAAAGTCAAAGACTTTTCAACCTTAATTGTCAATTGTACATTGATAACGGGAGGTTTATGATGTCAGAATTAGATGATTATAGAAAGAAAATTGATGAAATAGATGAAAAGATAACTAAACTTTTTGAAGAAAGAATGAATACAGTAATGAAGGTTGGCGAATATAAGAAAGCTAATAATCTTCCAGTATTAAATAAATCAAGAGAAGAAGAGGTTATTAAAAAGAATATTGGATATCTTGAAAATAAAGACTATGCAGATGAATTGAGAGCATTCTTTATTAGTATGATGAATATAGCTAAGGATCTTGAACATAAAAAGATGAAAGAAAAATCTAATATTAATGATGTTTTTGCAAAGCATAATATAATTAAGCATAAAAAGGAAAATTGTAAAGTTGGATTTTTTGGAGCAGTAGGATCATTTTCCGAAGAAGCAATGATAAGTCATTTTGGAGAAAGAGAAGATGCAAAATCATACAATGAATTTGAAGAAGTATTTGAAGCAGTTGAAAATGAAGAAATAGATTATGGTGTAGTTCCAATAGAAAATTCATCAACTGGAGCTATTTCAAAAGTATATGATTTATTATATAAATATGATTTTTATATTGTTGGAGAAGAATGTGTAAAAATAAATGAACATTTGGTTGGAGTTGAAGGTACTAAAATAGAAGATATAAAAGAAGTCTATTCACATGAACAACCATTTCAACAAAGTACAGAATTTTTAAAACAATATCCAGAGTGGAAGCTTATACCTTTTCATAGTACATCAGTTAGTGCAAAATTGGTTAAAGATTTGAAGGATAAAACCAAAGCTGCAATTACAGGTGAAAGAGCAGCTAAAATTTATGGTTTAAATATAATAAAAGAAAAAATAAATAATAATAGTGAAAATACTACAAGATTTATAGTTATATCAAAGAAAATAGAGTCTGATATAGAATGTAATAAAATAAGTGTTGTATTTTCAATGGAACACAAAGCAGGAGCATTGTATGAGCTAGTTAGGCATCTTGCAGAAAATGCAATAAATATGATGAAGATAGAATCAAGGCCAATGGAAGCTGGAGTATGGAAATATTTCTTGTATGTTGACTTTGAAGGTAATCTTAGTGATAGTAAGGTTCAGACAGCATTAAAGCTTATTAATGAAAAGAGTTCATATTTTAAATTACTTGGTGGATATAGAAGTATTTAGATTATTTATAATGGATGAGTAATAGTTTTTTCTTAGGTATTAAAGGCAATCAATATAAAAATGAAATTTTGTAATCATAAACTAAAAAGGAGTGTAAAAATGGAGTTTTATGGATTATTAGGAGAGAAACTAGGCCATAGTGTTTCTCCAGAAATTCATCATAAAGTTTTTTCTATTTTAAACATAGAAGGGGCATATAAAAAATTTGAAGTTTCTAAAGAGGATTTAAGCAACGTAGCAGACGCTATAAAAACTTTAAATATAAAAGGAGTTAATGTAACAATTCCTTATAAAAAAGATATTATTCCTTATTTAGATGATATATCAGATGAAGCAAAAAAAATTAATGCAGTAAATACCATATTATTGAAAGATAACAAGCTATATGGATATAATACAGATTACTATGGATTTGGAACTATACTAACGAGAAATAATGTTGAAACTAAGGATAAAGTAGCTATGGTACTTGGAACAGGTGGTGCTTCAAAAGCTGTAGTAACGTACCTTTTAGATCATAATATTTCGAAGTTATATTTAATTTCAAGAAATAAGGTTACTGTTCCTTCATATACGGATTCTAGAGTAGAATATGCTACATATGGTGACGCGAAAGAAGTAACAGGTGATATTATTGTAAATACTACACCAGTTGGAATGTATCCTAATATTGATGCAAGCCCAGTATCAGAAGAAATAGTAGATAATTTTGAAGTTCTAGTAGATATAATATATAATCCAAGAAAAACTAAATTTTTAGAAATTGGAGAAAAACTAAATAAAAAGATTTGTGGTGGTCTGGAAATGTTAGTTGGTCAGGCAATAAAATCAGAAGAACTTTGGCAAGATATGAAGATAGATGATAAGGTGCTTGATGAAGTTTATGATTATATTGATAAGAAACTATGATAATAAATGTTAAGTAATTAATTTTGAACTATAAATAATCGTAATATGTGTTGCGAATTATAAATCGCTCATTGTTAATTGATTGGGGGCAGTTATGACAAAAAATATTGTTCTTATAGGTATGCCAGGATGTGGCAAAACAACAATTGGTAGAATTCTAGCCAGAGAATTATCTATGGAATTTTATGATATGGATGACTACATAGAAAAAAAGACAAAGCAAAAGATAAGTGAACTATTTGAAAAAGGTGAAGAGTACTTTAGAAATATAGAAAGTTCAATATGTGAAGAACTTGCTAAAAAAGAAAGTTCAATTATATCTACAGGTGGAGGTGTAATAAAGAGAAAAGAAAACATTGATTTTTTAAAGAAAAATGGTGTAATTATTTTTATTGATAGACCTGTTGATAATATTATAGGAGATGTTGATATTTCTAGAAGACCACTTTTAAAAGAAGGAAAAGAAAAAGTGTTAAAGTTATACGAAGAAAGGTACTTACTTTATAAAAAATATTCAGATAAAATAGTTATGAATAATAGTGATATATATGTTACTAAAGATAGCATAATTGATATTTATAATAGTTAAGTAAAGAGGGGGTGAAAGAATGAAAATTATGCTTATTAATGGTCCTAATTTAAATATGGTAGGAGTAAGAGAAAAAGGCATATATGGAGTAAAATCATTTGAGGATATATGTAATTTTGTTAAAGATGAAGCACAGAAGAGAGGCCACGAGATAACATTATTTCAAAGTAATTGTGAAGGTGAAATAATTGACCAATTGCAAAAAGCATATTATGAAAAGTATGAAGGCATAATAATCAATCCAGGGGCTTATACGCATTATAGCTATGCAATACATGATGCAATAAAAGGAATAGATATACCAACTGTAGAAGTACATTTGTCTAATATTCATACAAGGGAAGAATTTAGACATAAATCAGTTACAGCACCAGCTTGTATAGGACAAATGTGTGGATTTGGAGAAAATGGATATATACTGGCTATTAATGCTTTAGAAATGTATCAAAAATAGTAGAAAGAATTATTAGTATAGTATATTTAATAATTCATGTAGTATAGTAGGATAAGTAATGATCAATTTTTGTAACTTGTGGATATACAGAATGTAATGATTAATGATTGCCTCTTGCAGGTACACAGGTGCAATTGATTATGAATCTTTTTGAGATTTTTAGGAATTAATTATTAAGAAAAGACGAAGTCTTTTCTACATAAATTGATCATTTATCAATGATCATTGACAATTATAAAAAGTAGGATAGGAGATATAAAAATGATAGTAATTATGAAACCAAAAGCAACAGAAGATGAAGTTAGAAAGGTAAAAGCAATTGTCGAAGGTAAGGGATTAGAAACTAATCTTTCTAAGGGTGATACTTATTTTATAATAGGAATAGTTGGAGATACTTCAGTAATAGACCCTAAAAAGTTACAAGTGCTTAAAGGTGTAGATAGAGTGATGAAAGTTCAAGAGCCTTATAAAAAAGCAAATAGAATATTTAAACCAGAAGATACAGTAGTAAATGTTGAAGGTACAAAAGTAGGTGGTGGCCATCTTGGGGTAATGGCAGGACCATGTTCTGTAGAAAGTGAAGAGCAAATCATAGAGGTAGCCAAAAGAGTAAAAGCAGCAGGTGCAAACTTCTTAAGAGGAGGAGCATTTAAGCCAAGAACTTCACCTTATAGTTTTCAGGGGTTAGAGCTTGAAGGTTTAAAGCTTTTAAAAGTAGCTAAACAGGAAACAGGATTACCAATTGTTACAGAACTTATGTCTACAGATTACTTAGATACATTTGTGGAAGAAGTAGATATGATTCAAATAGGTGCAAGAAATATGCAAAACTTTGATTTATTAAAGCAAGTGGGTAGAACAAAGAAACCAGTCTTATTAAAGAGAGGATTATCTTCAACAATAGAAGAATGGCTTATGTCAGCTGAATATATAATGGCTGGAGGAAATGAAAATGTAATACTTTGTGAAAGAGGTATTAGAACATTTGAAACAATAACAAGAAATACCTTAGATTTGCAAGCAGTTCCTGTTATAAAAAAATTATCACATTTGCCTATAATAATAGACCCAAGTCATGCTGGAGGATATGCTTACTTAGTTGAACCGATGGCTAAAGCAGCGATTATGTCTGGTGCAGATGGTCTTATGATAGAAGTACATAATGATCCAGAAAATGCATTAAGCGATGGGCAACAATCTTTAACTCCAGATGCATTTGATAACCTAATGACAAAAGTAAAAGCATTAGCAAAAATAGAAGGGAAACATCTTCATCAGTAGGTGGAGATGGCTATACTGCTAGAGGTTCGTATCTTACCAAGCATTATATGCCAAAGAGCAGCTATGCTGAAATAAGGAACATTTCACATATAATTATAGAATAGTGTTTTAAGCAAATATTAAGTAAAGAATACAAAATATTATAAGGGGCTGTGTATTTATGAAAATAGTAGTTGTAGGACTTGGTGTTATTGGAGGTTCCTTTATTATGGCCTTGAAAGAGGCCGGATATAAAGAAGTCTATGGAATTGATATAAATGAAGAAAGCTTAAGAAAAGCAAAGGAAAGACAGCTAATAAAAGAAGGGTATACTAATGGAAATTCAATTATTAAAGAAGCAGATTTGATAATAATCTCATTATATCCAAGACTAGTGAAGCAATTTATTCTTGATAATAAATACAATTTTAAAGATGGAGCACTTATAACAGATGCAACTGGAATAAAGAAATTTTTTATTGAAGACATTTTAAATATATTACCAGAAAATATAGATTTCGTTTTTGGACATCCTATGGCGGGAAGAGAAAAGAAAGGGATAGATTTTGCATCAAGTCAAGTATTCAAAGGTGCAAATTATATTTTGACACCTGTAAGTAGAAATAAGCCTGAAAGTTTGGATTTAATAGAAGATTTAGTGTATAAATTAGGTTTTAAAAGAGTAAAAAGAATAACCCCTGAATATCATGATGAAATGATAGGATTTGTAAGTCAGCTTCCACATGCTATTGCTGTTGGATTAATAAATAGTGATGTTGAAGGGCGGGAAACAGGTAGCTTTATTGGTGATAGTTATAGAGATTTAACAAGGATTGCCAATATTAATGAGGAATTATGGTCAGAATTATTCTTGGAGAATAAATATAATTTACTTAAATCTATTGAGAATTTTGAAGTAGAATTAGATAAGATTAAGAATGCTATAAGGCAAGATGATACAAATACTCTTAAAGAATTATTTATAAAATCAACAAAAAGAAGAGAAAAATTATAAGGAATGATGAAATTGAAAAATATATTTTATTAAAATTATTTTATTTTGATAGAATATATTTTTTTATTTAATGAAATATATTAATACAAATTTGCTAAAAGTTCTAATTACAAAGTGCATGGAATGAAAATTTAAAAAATATGGTATAATAAATTTAAACAAGTTTAGGGGGAAAAACAATGACGAAATATGAGGAAATAGCTCAGGATATTAGAAATAATATAATGAATGGCAAATATAAAATTAATCAACAACTTCCTTTAGAAAAAGAAATGTGTGAGCATTATAATGTTAGCAGAATTACAATAAAAAAAGCTGTTGATGAATTAGTGAATGATGGATTAGTTGTTAAAAGAAGAGGTGCAGGAACATTTGTTAAAGACTTAGATTCAACAGAAGCAAAAGAGTTAACAATGTCTAGACAATTTTCAGGATTTTCAGATGAGCATAAACAAAATTCAGTAAAATCAAAAATTATTAAATTTGAAGTAATTAATCCGACAGCAGAAATTGCTGATAAGCTTAGAATCACAACAGAAGATTTTGTATATCATATTATTAGGGTGAGGTACTCTGACGATCTTCCAATGGTTGTTGAATATACATATATGCCAATATCACTAATACCAGGAATAAAGAATGACGTATTAGAAAAATCAATCTATAGTTACATACAAAATTCGCTTAAATTAAAAATAAAAAGTGCACATAGAACAATAAAGGCTATTGTTCCCAATAATCTTGAACAAAAACATTTAGAGATAGATAAAAGTTTTCCTATATTAGAAGTTGAACAGGTAGGTTTTTTGGATAATGGAAAAGCGTTTGAGTATTCAAAATCACACCATAGAGGAGATAGAATAGAATTTAGAACTATTAGTATAAGGTAAAGTACAGGAATTAAGCAGCTGATGTGTTTAACTAATGAATGCATCAGTTATTTTTATTTATGCAAAGTATATTAAATAATTAATGTCAAGAAATCATATAAAGAATTTAAAGAAAAGAAATTTCGTAAGTAACGCATAGAATATTTTCAGCATAGCTTAGTAATATAACAACTTTAAGAGAGAAAAATATGATTAGCGTAACATTAATGCCAATACACTATGTCTATCTTGTATTTATTATTGTATTAATAATAGCAATGGTAAAAAAGAAAGATATTTCGTTATTATGTATACTGGGAATCTTTGTTCTTGGATTAATAGGAACACAATCTATATATAAATCAATTATGGGGGTATTTAATAGTTTTGTATATGCAGCAAGGGAGCTTATGCCGACAATATTTATTATATCCATCATAACTGCTATGAGTAATGCTGTTATAGATTCGGGCGTAAATGATGAAATGATATCTCCTTTTAAAGGAATGATTAAAAATTACTGGATTGCTTATTGGATAATTGGAATTATTATGATGACTTTATCATGGTTTTTTTGGCCATCACCAGCTGTAGCACTCGTAGGAGCATTATTTTTACCTATTGCAAAAAAAGCAGGACTACCTGCTATGGGAGTAGCTATTTCGATGAATTTATTTGGTCACGGAATAGCATTATCAAGTGATTATATTATTCAAGCAGCACCAAAGCTTACAGCTGATGCAGCAGGAATACCAGTATCTAGTGTTATTTCAGCAAGTGTACCTCTTACAATTATAATGGGAATTGTCACAACTATATCAGCTTTTTATTTCCTCAGAAAAGATATAAAAAATGGAAATATTAGTGATGAAGATAAAATAAGTGAAAAAACATATGATTTAAAGTTAATTTCTTCTAGAAAGGTAAGGCGTTTTTTAGCAGTGTTAATACTTGCACTATTTTTGTTAGATATTTTTATAATGTATAAGTATAAATTACAAGGAGGAGATGCAACTGCTTTAATAGGAGGTACAGCTATATTTATAATGAGCTTAATTTCAATAATGAGCTATAAGAAAAAATCTTTAGAGAAGATTACTGAGAATATAGTAAAAGGTTTGAAGTTTGGATTTGAGATATTTGGCGTTGTTATACCAATAGCAGCATTTTTTTATTTAGGGGATTCAGCTTTAGGAAATATATTTGGAAATATACTTCCTGATGGTTCAAATGGTATAGTAAATGATTTAGGTGTTGCATTAGCAAATGTAGTTCCAATTAATTCAACTATATCAGCAAGTACTCTTACAGTAGTTGGAGCAATCACAGGGTTAGATGGATCAGGTTTTTCGGGAATATCTTTAGTAGGATCAATAGCTAAAATTTTTTCAACAGCTCTAGGTGGAGGTGTTGCAACATTAACTGCCTTAGGACAGATAGCAGGAATATGGATAGGTGGAGGAACAGTAATACCATGGGCCATAATACCAGTAGCAGCTATTTGTGGTGTTGATGCCTTTGAATTAGCTAAAAGGAACATTAAGCCTGTAGTAATTGGTTTGATTGTTACAACTATAGTAGCAATAATTATTATCTAACAGAGGTTTGTTTATTATTTATGAGTTTAGAGAAAACAAAGAAATTCAATATATAAATTGAGTCCAGTTTAGTTTATTGAATTTCTGTTTTCATTCATTAAGCTTAGAAATTACATACTATTTATATTCCCTTTTGTGTATTTGGCGTTATTCCTTTTTCTGATAGAATTTCATAAATTGTTTGAGAAGTAGTATCTTCAAGAGTATACCCTAATAATTTAACTACTTTATCTAATTTTTCTTCAGAATCAGTTTCAATTTCTATATATGGAAAAGGACAGAAGTTCTTATCATTTATATCTATTTCAACTAATGAATCAAATATCTTATAGCTTTCTCTATATTTTTTATTAGATTCTTTTAAGCTTAATCCAAGAGATTTGAAAATTCCTTCGCCCATTTCTTTATTGTCAATAATAACTTCATTTTCTTCCATTACTTTAAATTTATTTTGTGAAATCATTTTTTTGGTAGTCATATAGTATACTGTTTTTTTATTAAGTCTATCTTGAACAGTTCTTATACGAGCATATCCTTTTTTAGCTAATAATCTGCCATCTTCAAAATCATAAATATCATTAACTTGATCTTCACTTTTAACTTTTTTAGCGTTGTTTGAGGTAAGAATATTTCTTATATTATCTACATCGATATCAATAATTCTAGTTTCTAATTCCATAAAATAACCATTCCTTTCATAATTAATATTTTAGTTTATAAGAAAGGTAATAACAATAATAATTTTTTAAGAACTATAAAATATAACATTTGAAACTTATTAAATTTTAAATCCTTCAACACTATGTTTATTTTTTTTTGGTACTTTTATTTTTCTCTGCATGGATATTTAATATAATATAGATTCTTTCTGATTATATATTCATATTAGCGAAAGGATTGAAAGTTATTATTTTAGAGTTTTATATAGTAGAATATAAATAATTAAGATTAAGTTTAATCGGATAAGCAAATATTATATAATTAGTTGTAGCAGAATTTAAATGATAAAATTTGATTGAGATTAATAAGTTTTATTTATAAAAGTAGGAGTGGATTTAATGGAATACATTAATGATATAAACATAAACGAGGCAGTTATACATATACTAGATAGTAATGGCAGTACACCCGTACTTAATGAATACAGTTTAGAATTAAATGAAGATATATATATGTTTTTATACAAACATATAGAAAAATGTTTAAAGGATGAAGAATTAAAATATGCAGTATTTAATCCAGAAAGAAATATTGTTAAGGAAGTAGTTCAAGATTATTTAAATGGAATAGATGATGATTTAGTTAAGTTATCAAAAGAATTGGCAAGACAACTATTTATAATAATACAAACTAATGAAAATATTCCATCAGCAGACCTTATAGTAGCATCGTTAACTACAGATCAAGGACCAATGATTGCGATTCTAAAAATGGACTATGTAAAAAATTTTACTCATGAAATACAATTTATTGATGAAAAAATAGGAATAGGTATAGTTCCACAAAGTGCAGGGTTACCAGGGAGTGGACAAAGAATTCAAAAGGCGGCATTCATTAAACCTATAAGAGAAGAAGATAGATATAATCTTATGGTTTTAGATAAACAAAAAGCATCAAAGGATGATGAATATGGTGCTAACTATTTTATAGGTACATTTTTAGGTGCAAGTATTGTGACAAATGAACGTGATATGACTAAGACTTTTGTTAAAGCAGCTGAGAATTGGACAAGAAAAAATATTACAGATAATGCTGAAAAAGCAGAAGAAGTGAGAACAGCTATAAAAACTAAGCTAAAGGAAGAAGATAGCATTAATATTGAGGAATTTTCACATGAATTATTTAATGAAACGCCACAAGTTAAAGAAGATTTTACTAATTATATAAAATCTCAGGGATTAAATGAAGAAGTGGCAGTTGATAAGACTTGGGTAGATAAAAAGTTTAAAAGGATAAGACTCAATATTGATAGACAAATTGATTTATACATAAATGAAGAGACTTATCATGACCCACAAAGATTCGAAGTTGTTAGAAATGGTGATGGTAGTATTAATTTAATTGTAAAAAATGTTGTTAATTATATAGAAAAATAAATTTATGTTACTATTGTATTTTTAGATTGCATGAAGTATTTATAGTAAATATATAAAATGAGGTGTTGTTTAAAAATGAAAGTATTTTTATGTGAATTTATTCATCCAGAAGCCAAAAACTATTTAGAGATGAATGCTGAAATAATAAGTGATTGGGATAGGATAAATGAAGTTGATGCTATTATAAATAGAAACCTTCAAATCACAAAAGAGATAATGGAGAAAGCATCTAATTTAAAAGTTATAGCAATACATGGAACTGGTACAGATGGTGTGGATATTGAGGAGGCAAAGAAGAGAGGAATTGATGTTTTTTCAACACCACATCAAAATGCAGACTCAGTTGCAGAGCTTATAGTTGGACTTGTACTTAGTTTAACTAGAAAAATTTCTTTAGCAGGAAAATTACTAGGAATGGGCAAGAAAATAGATAATGCCCCAGCTGAATTAAAGGGAACTGAGCTAAAGAAAAAGATATTTGGATTAGTCGGTACAGGAGATATTGCACTTCGTGCTGCAAAAATAATGAAATATGGGTTTGGAATGAAGATAATAGGGTGTTCTAGATCACTTACTAAAGAAAAGGCCGAAGCATTAGAGATAGAATATTGTGAATCTTTGAATGAAGTTCTTAAAAGAGCTGATATTATTAATATAGGTGTATCTTTAAATGATTCAACAATTAATATGATCAATAGTGAAAATATTAAGATGATGAAAAAAAGTGCATATATAATAAATACTTCTAGAGGAAAAGTTATAGATGAGATAGCATTATATGAAGCTTTAAAAAATAATGATATTGCAGGAGCAGCTTGCGATGTATTTATTAATGAACCACCAAATTTAGATAATCCACTTCTCAGTCTTGATAATTTTGTTGCAACGCCACATATTGGAGCAAATACAGATGAAGCGTTATATCGTGTTGGAATGGCAGTAGTAAAAGGAATATTAGAAAAACTATAATATATTTCTAAAATAATGAAAGTTTTCTTTGTTAAAATATAGTACTAGTGTATAATTATTTTAAGAAAACAATTTCAAAGTAGTGCAAATATTATAGTTTATGGAGGCATAAAAATGGAATATAGAAGATGTGGAAATAGCGGACTTAAATTGCCTGTAATATCATTAGGATTATGGCATAATTTTGGTGCTGGAGATGTCTATTCAAATAGTGAAGCTATATTTAAAAAGGCATTTGAAATGGGTATTACTTATTTTGATGCTGCAAATAATTATGGAAGACCATTTGATGGCTCAGCAGAAGAAACATTAGGCAAAATATTAAATAAGAATTTTTCATCAAATGATAGAGACAGAATGGTTATTGCAACAAAGGCTGGTTATGATATGTGGGAAGGTGGCGTGTATAATGATGGAGGATCTAAAAAATATTTAATTTCTAGTTTAGATCAGAGCTTAAAGAGAATGAAACTAGATTATGTAGATATATTTTATCATCACAGATTCGATCCAGAAACTCCACTTGAAGAAACAATGTCAGCATTAGATTTGATTGTAAGACAAGGTAAAGCGTTATATGTTGGAATTTCAAATTATAATCCAGAACAGACTGAAAGAGCATGCAAGATATTAAAAGAACTTGGTACACCATGCATCGTAAATCAACTGAGATATTCTATGTTTGAGAGAAGAATTGAAGGAAAGCAATTTAAAGTACATAAAGAAAATGGAGTAGGAACTGTAGCTTTTAGTCCATTAGCACAAGGATTGCTTACTAATAAATATATACATGGAATCCCAAAGGATTCGAGAGTAGCTAGGAATAGTTTATATTTGCATGAGAATGATATAACAGAAGAAAAAATAAATAAAGTAATTAAGCTTAATGAAATTGCTCAAGAAAGAGGACAAACTCTTGCACAAATGGCATTAGCTTGGAATTTAAGAGATGATTTAACTTCAGTAATTATTGGTGCAAGTAGTGTTAAGCAAATTGAGGATAATGTAAAGACAATAGAAAATTTAGAATTTTCAAAAGAAGAATTAGAATTAATTGATAAAATTTTGGGATAATATTAAAGAATTTATCTCAAAATATAAATAAAGGATGTAGAATCAGAGTTTAGTGGATACACCGAAATAAAGATCTCAAATTGGGCTCGCTTGCTACAAAAATGAAGCTAAAAATTT
>SVCF01000044.1 GCA_015058475.1 Clostridium butyricum
ATAAGGGATAATAATGAAAAAAACTTTTAAATCACTTTATGATTATATTATATATATGTAATGTGACGAATTTGTGTCAAAAATATTAAAAATTCTTAACAAAACATTAAGCTAATATAAAGTTTTTGGCGTAGAGTTAAGTATAATTTTAAGGAAACTTTTTTGTTATGCCATCAGAAAGCATATGATCAAACATAATCATATGGTATATATATAGTGAATTTAGCCAATGAAGATGTAGCTTGACTCACCACTTCATTAGGTATTATAAAAAGACAGAAATATTTCCTTAATAAAGATATGAATAATTATTTATAATAATAAATAATTATATTGAGAATTATAAACTTAAAGATGGTATTATATTTATATATATTAAATTGAAGGTAAGGTGATATTAATGAGATTAAAATCAAAAATGAAACCAATAATATGTATCAGCCTGGTATGTCTTTTCGGTGTTTCTTTTTTAGGGTGTGCCAAACTTAAGGACTGGTTTGGTCAGTTAAAAGGAAGTCTTGTAGGACAGCATTTTACAATAACTACATATGATGATTATGCAAACAAAACTTTAAGCATAGAAGGTAATAAAGTAACAGTTGGGCTTTTAGAAAATAGTGCAAATTTTGATGCAGAATCAACAGATTTTAAATCAGAGGTTCTTGAAATTACTGTTAATGGAAAGCAGATGTTTCAAGTTGGTAATACTGTAATCTTTGAAGAGGATGGATTAAATATTGTTGAGCATTATGATGTAAAAGATGAAGTGAAAATAACTTCAGGTGGTGGATATGTTCCTTTTGATAGAGCTGTAAATAAGCTTAAAAATGAATTGGGGAAGAAGAAAACAGTAATAATAAGCTCACAGCAAGGAGTGCCAATAGGAGTATATCAAGGTGATGATGTTTATGTTACAATTCCAGAGGATTTACCTAAGATGACAAGGCTTAATATTGATGGAAAGGCTCTATATATACACAGAGCTAATTATGTTATTATTGATACAGAGATGATTGAAGAAAAATAGAAAGATGGGGAATGTTTAAATGAGCAATAAGGAAGTAACGATATATTTAATGAGGCATGGGCAGACTATTTTAAATAGAGCAGGAAGAACACAAGGTTGGTGTGATGGAGTTTTAACTAAAGAAGGAATAGAAGTTGCTGTAAATGTTGGGTTTGGATTACGTGATATTGAATTTAAGAAGGTTTATAGCAGTGATTTAGGAAGAGCAAGAAAGACTGCTCAAATTGTTATAAAAGAAAATGCAGCAAGTAATAATTTGAAATTACAGGAATGTGAAGGTTTAAGAGAAGTTTACTTTGGAAAATATGAAGCTGGATATGATAAGGTAATGCATGATGATATATTGAACTATCTTAATGTATCTTCAGTTGAAGAAGCAGAAAAGAAGTATGATTTTCAAAAAGCATTTTGTGACACATGTGCCATATTAGATGAAACAAAGGAAGCTGAAAATTATAATACTGCAATAACAAGAGTTATGAATGAACTTCAGCGAATATGCAAAGATAATTCAAATGAAGGTGGAAATATACTAATAGTGGCTCATGGAGGAATTATAAGACTTATTATAGATTATCTTGATAAAAGCTTTAATATACGAAATATAGATAATTCAAGCATATCAATGATTTCTTATAAAGATGGAGAATTTAAAGTTGAATCTGTAAATGATAATAGTTATGGCGAAAAAGGAAAAGAAATAAGCAGAAAGAATTTTGATTAATTTTTGTAATAGTTTATAAATAAAAGGAAGTTGTTGAAAAAGTGAAGAGTCAACAACTTCCTTTATTTAGGTATGGAAGAACGCAGACTATCAATATAATAAATATCATGTTGAACATAAATGGCAATATAGGTGATATTCAGATTTTATAAACGAAAATCCAATAAGAATACAAATAGAAGGGATGAAGAAATTTGTAAATCTTCCAAAATCAAATAATATGATAATTACAAAACGTGTTATAATTACTAATAGATAAGTAAAATTTTAGGGGGTATTGTTATGAAAATTGAACATATTGCTATGTATGTAAATGACTTGGAGAAGACAAAAGAGTTCTTTGTTACTTATTTAGGAGCAAAGTCAAATGATGTATATCATAATAAAAATACTAATTTCAGGTCTTACTTTTTGACATTTGACGATGGTGCACGTTTGGAAATTATGAACAAACCTAATATGGAAGATGCCGATAAAACTTTGACACGTACTGGATTTATTCATATTGCATTTAGTGTTGGAAGCAAAGAAAAAGTTGATGAACTTACAGAACGACTAAAAAAAGATGGATATGAAGTTATCAGTGGTCCAAGAACTACTGGGGATGGGTATTATGAGAGCTGTGTAATTGGAATTGAAGGAAATCAAATTGAAATAACAGTATAAAATTTTTTATTGTTTTACAATATTAAGGAGAAGGCAAGCTATGATAAGTGTAATGAAGAAGACATTGTTAATGTTCCAGTAGTATTTATTGTGATAGGTATATTTATTATGGTTGACAGCGATTTATTTAGTTTGTTTTAGAAAAACTATTGAAAAGCTCAATTCAATTTGGAAGAAGATGATAAAAAAATGTTTTATTTGCATTGAGTAGAATTACAGAAAGAAGGTATGGCATAAGGTGACATTACAACAGTTAAGATATATTGTTACAGTTGCGGAAACTGGTAATATTACGGAAGCTGCAAAAAGGCTTTTTATTTCCCAACCAAGTCTTACAAATGCGATTCATGAATTGGAAAAAGAAATGCAGATAACAATTTTTAATCGTACAAATAAGGGTGTATCCATCTCAAATGAAGGTGATATTTTTTTATCCTATGCAAGACAGGTATTAGAACAGACAAGCCTCTTAGAAGAGAAATTCTTGAATAAAAAAGAACAGCGTTCGAAATTTTCAGTATCATGTCAGCATTATTCCTTTGCTGTAAATGCTTTTGTGGATGTTATTCGTGAATTTGGTGGAAACCAATACGATTTTACTCTAAGGGAAACGCAGACATATGAAATTATAGAGGATGTTAGCAGGCTGAAAAGTGAGATTGGTATTCTTTATACTTCATCAAAAAATGAAGAAGTAATACTGAAGTTGATTAAACAGAATGGGTTAAAATTTGAAGAATTGTTTATAGCAAAGCCTCATGTTTTTATTTATTCTGAGCATCCATTAGCAAATAGTGAAATATTGACATTAGAAGATCTTGAGCAATATCCATATCTGTCTTTTGAACAGGGGGAATATAACTCCTTTTATTTCTCTGAAGAAATTCTAAGTACTTTGGATAGAAGTAAAAACATAAAGGTAAGAGACAGAGCAACATTATTCAATTTAGCTATTGGTTTAAATGGATATACAGTTAGTTCAGGAGTTATCAGCAAGGAACTTAATGGAGAAAACATTATTGCAAAACCGCTGGCAGTAGATGAATATATGAAGATTGGTACAATAACACAGAAGAATATGCATCTTAGCAGGTATGGAAAAGCATATATGGAAGCATTACAAAGACATATAGGAATTTAAGCAGGAAAAAATATCGGTTTGGATATAGTTTAAAACTATTTCAAACCGATATTTTTTTGTATTTTTCAAAATTAGATGTGAGATATATAATCTTAAACAACAAAAGAAATTTAGGAGGTGCCATATGAATAGTGCAGTAGTTGGTTTTCCAAGAGTAGGAAAGCTTAGAGAATTAAAGTTTGCTTCAGAGAAATATTTTCGTGGTGAAATAGATAGTATAGAATTGTTAGAAACAGCAAAGGAATTAAGAAAGGAACATTGGAAGTGGCAGAAAGAATCTAGAATACAATATATTTCGTCAAATGATTTTTCATTTTATGATTGTATGCTTGATACAGCAGTTTTATTGAATGTAGTACCAAAGTGTTACAGAAATCTAAAATTGAATGAAATAGATACTTATTTTGCAATGGCAAGAGGGTATCAAGGTGAAGTTGGTGATGTTCCAGCACTTGCAATGAAAAAATGGTTTAACACAAATTATCATTACCTTGTGCCAGAAATTGAAGCTGATACACAGATTAAGATTAACGGAAATAAGCTTTTTGAAGAATATGCTGAGGCAAAAAGTATAGGTATACAGACAAAGCCTGTAGTGATTGGTCCATTTACATTTTTAAAGCTTGCAAGATATGAAGATAACAAAATAGCAAATGATTATGCTGATTCCATTGTTAGTGCATACAAAGAAATTTTAAAAAAATTTAATGAGCTTGGGGCTGAATGGATTCAATTTGATGAACCAGCACTTGTTATGGATTTGACAAAAGAAGATATCTGCTTATTTGAAACTTTATATAAGCAAATTTTATCAGATAAGGGAAACTTGAAAGTTTTATTACAGACTTATTTTGGAGATATCAGAGATTGCTATGAAAATGTTGCTTCTTTGAATTTTGATGGAATTGGATTAGATTTTCTTGAAGGAAGGAAGACAAAAGAATTAGTTGAGAAATATGGTTTCCCAAAAGAAAAGATACTTTTTGCTGGATTAGTAAACGGAAAAAACATTTGGAAATGTAATTATGAAAAAACACTTGTTACCCTTAATGAATTAAAGAAATATGCAAATCAGATTGTATTATCAACATCATGCTCTTTATTGCATGTACCTTATACTCTTAAAAATGAAAGTAATTTGAAAGATGAAGTAAAGCAATATTTTTCTTTTGCACTAGAAAAGCTTCAAGAATTACAAGAACTTAGTGTCTTAGCTGAATGTGATGATTATAAAGTAAAGAAAGAATTTGCTAATAATAAGAAAATATTTAAACAGGAAAGACTCTTCCAGAATGAAGAGGTAAGAAATCAGGTTGATTCTCTATCAGAAAAAGATTTTATAAGACAACCAAAACGTGCAGAAAGACAAAAACTGCAAAAAGAAGCTTTTGGATTGCCAATACTTCCTACTACTACTATCGGTTCATTCCCTCAAACTAAGGAAGTAAAAAAGAATCGAAGCAGTTACAGAAAAGGTGAAATAGATAAAGCAGCATATGATAATAAGATATATGCATTTATTAAAGAATGTATAGAGAAGCAGGAAGAGATTGGAATCGATGTTTTGGTACATGGTGAGTATGAAAGAAATGACATGGTTGAATTCTTTGGAGAGAATCTAGAAGGCTATGTATTTACAGATAAAGCATGGGTACAGTCTTATGGGACAAGATGTGTAAAGCCACCAATTATATTTGGTGATGTTAAGAGAATTGCTCCAATTACAGTAGAATATTCTGCATATGCACAAAGCTTGACTAATAAGCCTGTTAAAGGGATGCTGACTGGTCCTGTTACAATCCTTAATTGGTCATTCCCACGAGAAGATATAAGTTTAAAGGAAATGGCATATCAGATTGGTATTGCAATTAGGAATGAGGTACTTGATTTAGAAAAAGCTGGTATAAGAATCATTCAAATTGATGAAGCGGCTCTTAAAGAAAAACTTCCAATAAGAAAGAGTGATTGGTATAGTGAATATCTTGATTGGGCAATTCCAGCATTTCGTTTGTGTCACAGTAGTGTAAAGGCAGAAACACAGATACATACACATATGTGTTACAGCGAATTTAATGATATTATAAATGATATTGATAACATGGATGCGGATGTTATTTCATTTGAAGCATCAAGATCAAAGCTGACTATACTTGATGCAATTAAGGAAAGTAATTTTGAAACAGAAGTAGGACCAGGGGTATATGATATTCATTCTCCAAGAGTACCATCTGTAGAAGAAATTGTTACAGTACTTAAGACAATGCTTACTAAAATTGATAAAGAAAAGTTATGGGTAAATCCAGATTGTGGCTTGAAAACAAGAGGTATACCAGAAACTGATGCCAGTCTTAAGAATATGGTAGAGGCAGTAAAGATAGTAAGAAGATGACTGTAGAATTGCAGAAATTGATGAGAAGTTTATATTACATGAATATGGATTTGAAATTAAATTATAACTTATATGTTAATATAAACTTTTTTTGAAAATAAATGGGGCTATAGCACTTAATAATTCGTAATGATTTATATTTACATTACAAATTCTAGTTTGTGCGACAGCCCCTTTATTTTTTAATAATAAGGATAAGGATACGGATATGGATATGGAGGAATATATGGCAATAATTCTACTGCAACTATATTAGGGAATGGGAAAGGCCTACGTCTAAAACGTCTAGATCTTCTTCGAGGACGACGATTATGTGGACCATTTCCATAGTGTCTGTTTTCATTATTAGTATTATCATCACTATCATCTAATTCCATTACGTCTTCCCCAACCAACATAATAATATGATCTTCCTCTACACTTTCAATTATTCCATCAAATATACCGCCATCTGACATTATTAAAGTAACGTTGTAGTATAAGTACTTTTCATATTTATTTGGTGAATTTTTCATACCTTTATTATAATCATTTCTTTCTGATACCATTTTTTAAAATCATCTCCTTTAAGATATATGGTATTCATATCTGATGAAAATCGTGTTATATAAATTTAATAAATTTTTATAAATGATAAACCCACAATAAATTGAACTGCTCTTATCAAGTAGGCATAAGGCAGTTTGATTTGTTGTGGGTTTTAATAATATTAATATTGAACACTTTTAATTATTAAAGTAATAATTACAAAAAAATATATTAATAGCTTGTCTTTAAGATGAAAAATCTACATTATTTTAAAGTAATGAATAAATTTTACATCACTAAAGCTGAAAAGCATGTAAAAAAGCTAAATGCTCTTGATAGTCTTGATTTCTTGCATTCGTATATTCTTTAAAGTTTCGTACAATGTATCTGTCAGAGCTTGTTGAATATCTACAATATCTTTTATGATTATCAAATCTAAATTTAGCAGCAGCGCTGGATAAATCACAAAAGAACTCTATTTCTTTTGATGAAGTTAAGGTGAGTTCATTTAAAACAACTGAATGAGCAAGTATCATACTTGCAAAATAATTAGATTCACGTTCTTTAAAACTATATATTTCTTCATCTGAAAAGTTATCATTATTAAATAGATGATGCTTGCACAATATATGTCCAAGTTCATGAGCAATAGTCCAGCGCATTCTTTGTTTGGAATTATCAATAAAATCATTAAAAAATATAATGTACTTATCTTTAGATTTAGATAAAACACTAAAACCATCATCAGAAGTAAAACAATTTAACAATTCTTCGTTTGTTAAATTATGAGTTTTAGCATATGTGGTATATGAAACAACAGTAATAGTACTAAAAGATTTAATTATAGAAAGTATATCAACTGGAAATTGAGTGATATTTGAATTAATATAAATGTCATTAACAATTTGATGTACTAGCTTATATCTAATCGTCAAAGTATTCATCAAAAGCTACCTTTAACATATTCATCATTTTTTCTTTATCTTTTTCACTCATTTTCTTTCTAGCACGTTCTATAATAACTAAGTCATCATCCATCATATTATTATCCTCGTCTATATTATTATCAGCGTCAGAATATTTTAAATTTAAAAGCTCAGATGCATTAATATCAAAAATTTGCGCTAATTTATGTATAATTTCGTCACTAGCGGAAGTTCTTCCACTTTCTATGTCACCTAAATAGGATCTTGATATACCTAGTTTATCAGCAAGATCTTTCTGAGTAATTTTATTTCCAGCTTTGAAACCATATTCACTTCTTAATTGTTTAATTTTCAAACCTAATTTTTTACCCATAACTATGCTCCTTATCTTAATGTTACCTTATTAATATAATATTACGTTTTTTACGTCAATATGTCAATAAATAGAAGAGAATAAAAGGAAAGAATAGATAATATATGATAATATAGAGTAATTCACACAGGTGACGTGTTATGACGTAAATAATAGGTTGAGCTCCACGGCAGTATGACGTAAAATATATTTGTAAGCCGAAAACAAGTAATTAAACTTGTTTATGGTAATAGTGAAAGGGGAAATGAAATGGTTGTTTATTGTGGTGCATGTACGTGTAAGTTTTATTTAAAAGGAAAATGTACAAGAGAAAGCATTACCCTAGAGGATTTTGAATACTTTAAAGATGCGGAAGGTAAAAGACGTGATTATCTTGAAGATGATATGAAATGCATATCCTATGAAAGTGTAAATAAAAAATAATTTATTTAGAGGGTGAGAGTTTATGTACAAGTTTACAAATACAGAAATGACAAAGTTGTTAAACGAGAACTTAAAAATTATTTTTGATACAAGAGAAACAGTAAATAATCATATTTTAGATTATTTTGATAAAGAAAAGATTACTTATAAAAGAAAAAAACTTGATGTAGGAGATTATAGTGCAATAATTACAGCAAGGCCAGAAATGGGAATATACAGGGATTTGTATTTTAAAGTTTGCATTGTAAGAAAAGCTTCAATTGATGAGATTGCAGAAAACTTAATTGAGAAAAGAGATTACAGAGATGAAATGAGATTTGAAAGACAACTTATACGTGGTAAGGTCAGCAATATAAAGACATTTATGATAATTGAAGATCCAGATGGACTTGAAAATATAAGGCAAGGGGTATATAGAAGTTCTCTTAATCCTAAAGCATTTATGGGAAAACTTTCATCTCTTCAAGATAAGTACATTCAAAATACAATATTTACATCAAATGTTAATTCGGGTTATCATATATATAGAATTCTATATTATTCAGTTAGGAATTTTTTAAAAGAGATATAAGAATTAAGAATAGAAAAAGAAGCCTGCATTACCTTGCAGACTTCTTTTTTGAAATATGAGAAATTAAGCAACCTCATATTTTGTGATCTCTCTTTTTGTAAGCTTGGCACTATTTTTTCCAATCAAAGCACCAGAATCAACAAGAAAGATGTTTTTAGCGATTATTAAATCCATAAGACTTAACACTTCAGCTTCAGTTATATCTTGTTTTATACCATTTATGCTTAAAGTAGTAGTTTTACCACCTTCAGTAGTAAAAATCATAGTTATAATGTATTCCATAAAGTATATCCTCCTTTCTTAAATATTGATTAAATTAAGAATATTATGCATTGACTAAGTTAGAAATAACATTTACAAATGTGTCTCTAGTGCTAGTATCCATAATATTTTTGATAGATTCTGCAACTTCATAAAGATTTTCTGGATTAGCATCATTTCTGATGTTTGCAAATGTCTTTTTAGAATAAGTTGCATCGCCTGCTTTATCTACTCCAGTTTGAATTTCAATACTCATAGAAGTAGAATCAATAACTGTACTTACTGCCATAAAAATCACCTCCTTTTTACTTTTATACATAGAATATATGCACCTTTAAAAATAGCGCGAAGCGGCTACTAAATTCTTAAAACACTAGTGATAATAATTACATTGATGTTCAAGAATTAACTACTTTTAATGGTTATATATAGAATATATGCACCTTTAAAAATAGCGCGAAGCGGCTACTAAATTCTTAAAACACTAGTGATAATAATTACATTGATGTTCAAGAATTAACTACTTTTAATGGTTATATATAGAATATATGCACCAATAAAGAAGATTACATAAAAGTTCCACTTTCTTTTGTTATATATGTGTAGTAGTGATCAAGGGCTGAATCTACAATTGTACTTACAGATACAGTAAGATTTGGATGAATACTTTTTAGTTCATTTAGTTTTCTTATAGTGGAAGTCCTTAGATTATAGCTTCTTTTAATGGTGGAAGCTTCATCTTCTAAGTTATATATAGTGGAGTTTTCAGAACCATTATTTATTTCATTTGTATTTTCACATGTATCTGAAATAATAGTGCTAGATAAAGATTTTGAATCAAAATCCTTATCATTATCAAATGAAAATACAGAAATGCATTCTCCAAGAGAGGTTTCATCAACATCAAAACTACATACATATTGGTCTTCTTTAACTTCAAAATCATTTTTTACATTTTTATTACTCTTAATCATTTATATATACTCCTTTGTTATGTTTATATTAAGTTTATATGCATGAAAAAGCAGAACTACGGAATTTAAGAATAAAACTTTTAAAAATGCTTAGGAATATAAATTCTTAAATTCCTAAGCATTTTTAGAACTTTAGAATATATATTCTTAATTAAAGGATGCTTTAATAAATTTATTTATCAAAATGAAAATGGCGATATAGTAGGATAGTATGAATTTTGAGAGAATATTTAATTAGAATATAAATGTGAGTTGAACAGTTAATTGGGGGGATTCGACAAGAACATAGACCTGAGTGAGGTGACAACGTCTAGTTATATGTTAGAAGCTATTATAATGAAATCTTGTGATAAATGGACAATGAGTTGATGGTAATATAGGAGTATAATGGTAGTGAATTCAATAAAATGAATAATTGAATAATTGAAAGAAGGCTTTATAATGTCAAATGTAGCATTTAATATTAGTGATAGGAATGAAAATGTCAAGAAAGTAAGACAAAATGGAGAAATTCCAGGTGTACTTTACGGAGATGATTTAGACAATCCTATATCTATCAAAATGGTTAGAAGTGATGTGGACAAACTTCTAAAGTGCTCTAAAAGTTCCATATTAGATTTAAATTTAAATGGACAAATCGAAAAATGTGTAGTTAAGGACTTGCAAAAAGATACTTATGGTAAGGTAATACATATAGATTTTAAAAATGTAAGAAAAGATGAAAACATAAAACTAAAAATTCAAATTAACTTTATTGGCGTAGGAATCTTAGAATCTAAGAGATTATTATTAGGAACATTTTTAAATGAAATAGAATTACATGGAGAAGTAGATAAATTCCCAGAAAGTATAGAACTTGATGTATCTAAATTAGGATTTGGTGATAAGGTTCTAGCTAGTGATTTATCTATTCCAGAAGGAATAGTATTAGGAATTGATAAAGATACAATAATAGCTAAAGTAGAAGGTAATGTCACAGTAGAAGAAAATAAAAAATAATAAAAAATTTAATATAGTGGTAAATACTTAAAATAGAGCTAACAATTCTGTTCTTTTTGAAAAAATAGACTAAGAATTCTAAGGTCTATTTTTTTTCTTCAAATACTCATCAGCAGAATAAATATCTTTAATTCTTCAAATAAAGTAATATCCTATATGAATTTAGATAATAATATACTTATACAATTCAGCTCATCATTAAAAATATTAATGAGAATCATTTTTATATTTATTTTACTACTGATTACAGCATTATTGTATTATGATGAAAGGTAAATGACTTATAAATAGATGCTTTAATTACAGAAGAAAGGAAGGTTAATATGAAAAAAGTAAAAGAAATATTACCAGGCCTATCAGTATCAGTAGGAGTAGGAATATTAAGTATATTTTTATCTAGATTTGTTCCAAAATTAGGAGCAGCAACAATTTCTATATTTTTAGGAATGTTTGTAGGAAACTTATTTTTAAATCAAGATATTTTTCAAAAAGGATATAAATTTTCAGAAACAGATTTATTGGCATATTCAATAGTTTTATTGGGAGCAACATTGAGTGTTTCAACATTAATGGAATTGGGTTTTGGAGGAATATTATTTATAGTAATTCAAATGACTATAACAATAATAGGAGCATTATATATAGGGAAAAGACTTGGATTCTCTCAGAATTTTAGATTTTTGATGGCTAGTGGTAATTCAGTTTGTGGATCATCAGCAATAGCAGCAACAGCACCAGTCATTGATGCAGATGATAAGGAAAAGGGAATTGTAATTACTATAGTTAATGTAACGGGAATATTTTTAATGTTCTTATTACCAATAATCGCACAGTTTTTATATAAACATTCACTTATGCAAACATCAGCATTAATTGGGGGGACTTTGCAGTCTGTAGGGCAGGTAGTTGCAAGTGGTGCTATGGTAAATGAAGAAGTAAAAGAACTTGCTACTATATTTAAAATAGTAAGGGTTATCTTGCTTGTGGTAGTTGTACTTATATTCGGTCATATTAAGCATAAGACAAATCAAGAAATAGTTGAAGAAGAAGTGGAAGATATAAAAAAAAGAAAGATAAAAGTGCCTTGGTATGTTATAGGATTCTTTGTAACATGTGCATTATTCTCCATAGGATTTATTTCAGAAGACTTATCGATATTATGTAAAGAAATAAGTAATAAGCTTGAGATATTCGCTTTAGCAGCAATTGGACTAAGAGTTAATATTAAAGATTTGATAAAACAAGGAAAAGCAGTATCTCTTTATGGACTGTTTGTAGGATTACTACAAACAGTTACAGCAGTAATTTTAATATGGGTATTATTATAATTTAAGAATATTTAACTTAAAATAGCTAAAAGGATTATCTATAATTAAGGTAATCTTCTTAGCTATTTTTTTATTTCAAAAACTGATGTGTTTTACCCATATAATAGGCAAGCTTTATTAGGGATTTTTCATCTTCAGACAATTCTCTATTATACATTTTTTCAAATTGAGCAAATAAGCTTATAGTATCAAGCTTTTGCTTAGGCTTTACAATTTTATGTGAATTATTATTGCTATTATAGATACTAGGAATTATTTTAGGTGTATAAATTTTTTTAAATATCTCAGAAGTATAATAAGCATCATTAAATGCATTGTGAAAGTCTTTTTCAATAGGCATATTAAAAAATTCAATAGCAGATTTTAATCCTATTCTTGTTCCTCTTGGAGTATTTATATGTTTTGAAGTAAGCTTTTGAACATCTATATACTTCTTAAAACTGTCTAGAGGCTCTAAATTATGAAAGTGTATATTTTTAATTAGCTCTTTTATATCACCTGAACCCCAGATACATAATACGAAATCTTCATCACCAATAAAGTCAATGAAGTCACTATATACATTAGGAAAATAATCATTTGAAGCTACCATGTTAGTTGTGATTTTAGTTAAGTTTTCTATGTATGGATGAATTTCCGAATGGACAGTAGGCTTCACTAATTTATTAAAAGTTGAAGTGATTTCTAAGTCACTATTAAGTTTTAATGCTCCAATTTGAATTATTTCAAAGTTAATATCTAAAATTTTATTATCTTTTGATAGAGGTTGATTAAACTCTAAATCATATATTATATAGTTCATTACACTTACCATCCTTTAGAATTAATACTCTAATAATAGTATAACCATATTAAATAATATCTTTTCTGTCTTAATATGTATAAAACTAAAATTAGTTAAATTTCAAATTCATAATCAATATAAAAAATGACTAAGCATAATGTATTATAAACATATAAAGACAGAAAGTACATAACTTTATAACAATATTTAAAAAGTTCTGTAAAGAGCCAGAACATAATTTTATGAGATAAAGTTGTAGTTTAATAGAATTAAGGCATGCATAAATTAAAAATATTGATACAAAAAAAGAATAGATAATATAATATAAGACAAGATATATAATATTATATAAATAAAAGGTATATACATTAGGATAAAAGACAGGAGAAATATATGAAATACGATACATTATTATTTGACGT
This sequence comes from Clostridium butyricum, assembly GCA_015058475.1. Classification (GTDB taxonomy): domain Bacteria; phylum Bacillota; class Clostridia; order Clostridiales; family Clostridiaceae; genus Clostridium; species Clostridium butyricum_B. Next base: position 13,537 of record SVCF01000044.1, read on the forward strand.
TGATAATACACTTCTTGATTTTGATGCAAATGAAAAAGAATCATTCAAAAGCATGATTTTTGATAAAGGTGAAGAATATTCAGAAGAACTATATGAAACTTACAAAAAAATTAATCAAGAGTTGTGGGAAGCTGTTGAAAGAGGAGAAATAGAAATTAATGATATACTTTATACAAGATTTTCAAAACTTATGAAAATGTATGGAAAAGATGTTGATGGTGTAGAATATGAAAATACATATAGATTTTATTTAAATCAAGGTATACAAGAGATGCCAAATGTAAATGAAGTATTAACTGAACTTAAAAAAAAGTACAGATTATATGTTATAACAAATGGAATTAAGGAAACGCAGGATTCAAGAATGAACAAATCAGGCCTTGCTAAGTATTTTGAAGAGAGATTTATTTCAGAATGTATTGGTGCAAATAAACCTTCAAAAGAATTTTTTGATTATGTCAAGAATAATATTAAAAACTTTGATTCTTCAAAGACTTTAATAATTGGAGATTCACTTACCTCAGATATAAAAGGTGGAAATCTTTATGGAATAGATACATGTTGGTTTTGTAAAAAAGGAACAGTAAATAATACAGATATAATTCCAACATATGAAATACATGCTTTAGATGAATTATTTGGAATAATAGAAAGCTAAACATATGTATAAGCTAAAAACACAAAAAATTTATCTAAAAAGCTTTTTATGAAAGTGTTTATTCTTGAGACTTTTCTAAATTTAATATACATTTTAAATCAAAATTTTTAAAAATAATTTAATTTGTATATTGAACAATTCTTATCTAGATAGTATAATGTGATTATTGAATAGGTAAAAACTACGGTGCTTTTATTTAAAAATATTAATAAATAGCATCTTTTATAGATTATTTATTAATTAAATCTGAATTTTAGCAATGGAGCTAAAGAAATATTAAGAATATTTCTTTGGCTCCTTTTTAGTTTAAATTCTATGAAAATATTTTAAATTTGCCTAAGTTTTGATTAATTAGAATATAAATAAATATTACATAAAATTGAAAGGGGATTTTATTAATGAGCAAAATCAATGAAATTTTTGGACTAAATGTATTTAATGAGTCAGTTATGAAAGAACGTCTCCCAAAGGCTACTTATAAAGCTTTAAAAAAGACAATTGAGGATGGAACATCTCTTGCATCAGAAACAGCAGATGTTGTTGCTGGTGCAATGAAAGACTGGGCAGTTGAAAAAGGAGCTACTCACTTTACTCATTGGTTCCAACCAATGACAGGAATAACTGCTGAAAAACATGATGCTTTCATAAATCCAACTTCTGATGGAAAAGTTATATTAGAATTTTCAGGAAAAGAATTGATTCAAGGTGAACCAGATGCATCTTCATTTCCATCTGGTGGACTTAGAGCTACTTTTGAAGCTAGAGGATATACTGCTTGGGATTGCACTTCACCAGCATTTATAAAGGATGACACTTTATGTATACCAACAGCATTTTGTTCTTATAATGGAGAAGCTTTAGATAAGAAAACTCCATTATTACGTTCAATGGAAGCTTTAAATAAACAAGCTTTACGTGTTTTAAGAGCATTAGGAAATACTACAACTAAAAAAGTTATTACGACAGTAGGAGCAGAGCAGGAATATTTTTTAATAGATAAAAAAATGTATGATGCACGTAAAGATATAGTTTTAACTGGAAGAACTTTATTTGGTGCAAAACCTTCAAAAGGACAAGAACTTGAAGATCATTACTTTGGAGTAATCAAGCCAAGAATATCTGCATTTATGAAAGATCTTGATGAAGAACTTTGGAAGCTTGGAATTTCTGCTAAGACTAAGCATAATGAAGTTGCTCCAGCTCAACATGAATTAGCACCAATATTTAGTACTACAAATATTGCAACTGACCATAACCAACTTACAATGGAAATTATGAAAAAGGTTGCAGAAAAGCATGGATTATACTGCTTACTTCATGAAAAACCATTTGCAGGAGTAAACGGATCAGGTAAACATAACAACTGGTCAATGGGTACAGATGATGGAATGAATCTTCTTGAACCAGGTAAATCTCCACATGAAAACAAACAGTTCTTATTATTTCTTTGTGCAGTAATAAAGGCTGTTGATGAATACCCAGATTTATTAAGAGTATCAGCTGCTAATGCAGGAAATGACCATAGACTTGGTGCAAATGAAGCTCCACCAGCTATAATATCTATATTCCTTGGAGATCAATTACAAGATGTATTAGAACAAATAGAAAAGGGATCAGCTACAAGCTCTAAGTCTTCTAGTGATTTAACTATAGGAGTACACACATTACCTAAACTTCCAAAGGATGCAACTGATAGAAATAGAACATCTCCATTTGCATTCACTGGCAATAAGTTTGAATTTAGAATGGTTCCATCTTCAGCTTCAATTGGGTGCTGTAATCATACTTTAAATACAATAGTTGCTGAAAGCTTGTGTCAAATTGCAGATAGACTTGAAAAGTCTACTGACATAAATGCTGAAATTCAAGCAATTTTAACTGATATAGTTAAAAAACACAAGAGGATCATATTCAATGGTAATGGATATTCAGATGAATGGGTTGAAGAAGCTGAAAGAAGAGGTATTCCAAACATTAAGTCTACTGTAGAATCTGCTAAAGCTTTAGTTTCTGAAAAGAACCAAGCTGTATTTGAAAAACATGGTGTTTTAACAAAGGTAGAAGCAGAAGCACGTTATGAAATTACTCTTGAAAATTACAACAAGACTATAAATATAGAAGCTTTAACAACACTTGAAATGGCAAAGCGTCAAATATTACCTGCAGTAATTAAATTTGCTACAAGTCTTGCAGAATCGATTAACACTATAAAAGCTACAGGATTAAGTGTTGATGTATCAACTCAAGCAGAATTATTAAAAGAAGTTTCAACTTTCACTACTTCATTAAAGAAAAATATAACACTTCTTGAAAAAGTGGTTGAAAAAGCTGATAACTTTGATGGAGATATCTATGACTTAGGTATGATGTACAGATATGAAGTATTTGAACAAATGAATACTTTAAGAGCAGATGCTGATAAGCTTGAAACTTTAGTTGATGAAGAATTTTGGCCAATGCCAACTTATAGTGATATGATATTCAACGTTTAGTATAAAATAGAAAAGATGCTCCTGCACACTATGATGGTTGTGTAGGAGTATTTTTTATATTTTCTGAATAGCTATATTATTATTCATGCTCCATCATAAAATACTCAAATTTTTTTATTGCTTCATTAAGTTTATTAGCTTCTTCTTTCACTTTAGGAGCTAATAAATCTGATTGCTCGCGAGATATTTTTTCTAGTTCTCTTCTACATTTACAAATTTCTTCAGCTACTTCTCTAAAACTTCTCATAACAATTATCCTTTCACGTTGTATACTCTATTATTAGTTTGCAATAAATTTTATATTTTATTCACAGGATATCATAGCCTCATAATAAAGTGTTTGAAGATGTTATTTTATGATAGAATATAAGATATGATAAAATGTACAGTTAATATAGAAGTTTATATTTAT
>SVCF01000045.1:0-12710 GCA_015058475.1 Clostridium butyricum
CAATACGGAACTTTTCTTATTTTATGGGAGCTAGAAGGCGATAAATAGACGTATATTAATATTAATAAAAAATAATTTTACGTATAATATAAAAATTAATAAATTACGATATAAATTAGGGGTGTGCAATGAAAAGAGGAAGCGAAATTATTGTTAAAATAGAAAATTCAGAATTCCCATCAACAGGAATTGGTTATGCAGAAGATAAAAAAATATATGTTAAGAATGCTTTTCCAGGCCAGACAGTTAAGGCAAGAGTTAAGAAGAAAAGAGATACTTATGCAGAAGCAAAACTTATTGAAGTTGAAGAAAAAGCAGAATATGAAATTGATGCGGTATGTCCTCATTTTGGAGTATGTGGAGGATGCTCATCACAAAATTTATCATATGAAAAGCAATTAGAATTTTTAAGTGAAGAAATAAAAGAGTTATTTAAAGATGCAGATGTTTCAATGGGAAATTATTTAGGAATCCAAGGAAGTCCAGAGCAATTTGAATATAGAAATAAAATGGAGTTTACTTTTGGAGATGCAGAAAAGGGTGCACCGCTTGGTGTGGGAATGCACATGATAGGAAAATCTTTTGGAATAATAACTGTAGATGAATGTAAGCTTATAGATGAAGATTACAGAAAAATAATAAAGTTAACAGTAGAATATTTTAGAGAACAAAATCTACCTTATTATAGATTAATGAAGGCTGAAGGATATTTAAGACACTTAGTAATAAGAAAAGCTAAGAATACAGGAGAATTATTAGTAAACTTAGTAACAACAACTCAAATAGATTTTGATTTAAGTGAATATGTAAAATTGCTAAGAAATCAAAAATATTCAGGAAGATTAGTTTCTATTATACATACAGAAAATGATTCAAGATCAGATGCAGTAATATCAGAAAAGGTTAATGTACTTTATGGTAAAGACTATATAAGAGAAGAACTTTTAGGTCTTGAATTTAACATATCACCATTCTCATTCTTTCAAACTAATACAAAAGGAGCAGAACAGCTTTACTCAATGGTTAGAGAATTTATGGGAGATAGTGAAAATAAAGTTGTATTCGATCTTTACTGTGGAACAGGTACAATTGGTCAAATAGTTGCACCAAAAGCTAAGAAAGTTATAGGTATTGAACTTATAGAAGAAGCTGTTGAAGCAGCAAAAGAAAATGCAAAATTAAATGGATTAGATAACTGTACTTTCCTTGCTGGAGATGTGGCAGAAATAATTAAAACAGTTAAAGATAAGCCAGACATAATTATTTTAGATCCACCAAGAAGCGGGGTACATCCAAAAGCACTTGATTATGTGATTAAGTTTAATGCACCAGAAATAATTTATGTTTCTTGTAATCCTAAGACTTTAGTAAATGATCTTAAAGTTCTTATTGAAAGAGGATATGAAGTTGTGCAGACTAAGGTGAAGGATATGTTCCCCAATACGCCTCATGCTGAGACAGTTGTTAAACTTACAAAGACCAAAGGGATGAAGTAAGTTTTTTACAACTATCCATGCAAGGGATGCCCAAGAAGTCGAGCAAAGCGAAAACTGATTGGATGCATCCTACTGCTGAGACTGTTGTTAAGTTAATTAAGAAATAGAGGCATTCAAGAAAATAGATAGGGATAAAAAGAAGTAAACTTCCGACGTAAATTTTTTATGTCGGAAGTTTTGCGTTTCTATATTAAATAATATAAAGTAATAATTAGGATTGAAAGTTGGTAAAAGCAAAGGTTAATATTTGTATATGGAGAAACAATACATTACATACCAAATATTGAGAAAATAAAAGGATTATCACTTGGTGATGAATATTCATACGAACTATTGAAAGGAAATGATATTCAACAATTAAGAGGGATTGAAGGATTTGATAATTCTTTATCTTTTGATTATAATGGTAAAGCAAAAACTAAGATAGTATTTTTAGCAAAAAAGATGATGAGATTATTGGGTTAGCAGGTGCATCAGCGGAAACAGAAAAATTATGGGAAGTAGGAATAGATGTGAAACCTGAATATCGAAAAGGTGGTCTTGGGACAAGATTAGTATCTAATTTAACAGTAGATATTATTGAAGAAGGTATTGTTCCTTTTTATTCTGCATCAGTGACGAATATAGGTTCTCAGATGGTTGCTAATCGTAGTTGGTATATACCATCTTGGATTGATACATATAGTAACATACTGGATGGTAGGTCTCCATATAATTCTTTTGTTGAAAATTTAAAATTATAAAATAGGTTAATATAACTAAAGTTAAATGAATATAGTTTTAAAAAAGTCGCCAGACAGTCATCACTTGATTGTAATGACGGCTTTTTTAATTGTGTTTAATTAATTTTTTTTATATAATATATACTATATTTGTTCAATATGGGGGTATTTTATTGAAATAGTTATACAAGGAAAAATATTTAGTGGATTACTAATATTATTATCAGTAGCTATTTATAGATTGTTAGATGACTTTTTAGATGCTAAAGGATTTTTATTTACACTTATCAAGTATGTTTTATTATATGCTTATATTCGAATAGCAACTAATAATTATGAAAAAATTATTAAAACTAATTTGAAATATATTACTTTAGGTACTTTAGCTATAATTTATGTAAGCTTAAAAGTGTTCTTTATTAAATAGGAGGATTAGAAGTGAAAAAAATACTAAGAATCAGCATTATAATTACTGTAATTATAATGCTAGTTGGTTGTTCAAGTACAAACAAACCTGCTTATAATGAGGTTACCCATAATGTTAATGATGAGACTGATGAAAATAACTCATTAAGTGATAAACAGCCTAAGTCACAATCAAAAGATACATCTACAAACATTAAAGATACAGATTCTAGCTTACTTGAAAGTATAGATATTACAGAAAGTCAGTTTGAAAAAGGATATTATGATTATAAAGGTACAATAAATAATAATATTCCAATTAGAATGAGCATTTATCAATTAGAAAAAGATATAGTTGGAACATATTATTATAAACAATATGGAAATGAAATAAGATTAAAAGGAAAATCAGGAAAAGAAAAAATTGTACTATATGAATATGATGAAAGTGGTAAAAATACAGGTATATTTCAAGGAACAATGAGTACTGTTGATAAGATTGATGGAACATGGATAAGTTCAGATGGTAAAACTAGTTATCCGTTTGTATTATCCCTTGATAGTATTATTAATGGAGTCGAATATGGGAAAAGATATTCTGTAGCTGCTGATAATAAAAGTGACCAAGATATAGAAAATTTCTTTAGTAAAATTCAAAGTTATATAGTAAATGATAATAAAGTGCAATTAGCTGAAGAAATAAATTATCCAATTAATGTGAAAATAAATGGTGAATTAATGGAAATTAAAAATAAAGATGATTTAATTAAGAATTATGACCAAATCTTTTATGCAGATTATAAGCAATTAATTAGTAATTCAGATACAAAATATTTATTTGTAAATTATCAGGGAATAATGCTTGGTAGCGGTTATATTTGGGCTAATAATGTACATTCTGGCAGTAATTCTAAGCTTATGATTACTGCTATAAATAATTAAAAGTATATCAATCCTTTATTTTTATTGTAATAATATTAACTTCTTGTGATATAGTTTAATCAATAGATCCTGCAAAGCCTATCGAAGAAGCGTAATAATGCAGGCCAGGCCTTGGAGCAATCCAAGGTTAAATTTTATTAATAACTTAAAAAGAGTAGAGTAAAGTTTATAGAAGTAGATTATAAGCTTCTGATATTATTATAATAGAGAAAATAAATGTAACTCTGCTAATCGCGATTGCGGATGAAGGACTGAACTCTAAGGAGGTTTCGAAATTTGAAAGTTTCGCAGAATAATCAAGGATTGCAGAAAACTAAATACTTAGGCTCTAGTGCTGAAAATAGAGTGGAACTTGAAGATAAGCAAAGAGCGCATAGAAAATTCTCGGCAACTACAAATGGAGAAACAAGTGAATTTCAATATGGCTCATTAGAAAGGATGCTATCAATAAATAACGTAGTTTCTGCAATACAAAATAGTTTTGGCTTTCGTCCTCGCAGAGATGCAAAAGGGGCAATAAAGAAAGCACCATTAAGCACACGAAAATAAACTGCTCCTTGTCTATGTGATAAGGAGCAGTTCATTTTTGTGTGCTTGTTTATAATATTTATATGTAAATATATAGAAAATGATTAGATTCCAAGAAAAATATTTTTAGTTTATTATTATAATACACCTAAAATTATACTAAAAGATTTAATCACTAATTATCTTTTATACTTGAAGTTACTAAAAGTCCTCCTAATAGTACTCCTCCTCCTAATATATTTCCAATAACTACCCAGAATATATTATTAAGTAAAGGTACAATAGGCAATCCTCCTAATGAAAAGAAAGCAATTGAAAATACAGCAAGATTTGCAATGCTATGTTCAAAACTTGATACTACAAAAGTAAATACACATAAAAACATTAATATTATTTTTCCAGTTTCACTTTTAAGCCTTATGCCACTATAAACTGCCAGACATACACTGAGATTACATAGTATTCCTCTAAAAACCATCTGACTTATGGAAAGATTCAACTTCCCATAAACTATAGGTTCAATATAGTTTTCAATAATCTCAAGATTAGCTCCACTTTCTACAAACATATAAGCTAATATCACTATACCAATCAAATTTCCAATAAAAGAATATATCCATATTTTTAAGGTATCTTTTAAGCTGACTTTTTTCTTTAAATATCCTATAAACATAACCATATTATTTCCTGTGAAAAGTTCTCCGCCAAAGAAAACAACAGCTATAATTGCAAAGCAGAACAATGCTGCTCCTGATATTTTTGCGATTTCTGGATAATTTTGGGATAGTATAGCGCCAACAGTATACGAAAGAATAGTTGCTAGCATTATAAATATGCCTGCCATAATACATCGTGAAAAATACTTTAAAGTACTTTTATCGGCTATTTCTTTTTTCGTTTTTGATGAATTTGTGAGCTTTTCAATATCACTGTAATACATTTTTTCACCTCAATATTGATAACTATTTAATTTTTTTTAGTATACATTATTTTTATAATTTTGTACATATATTACATATTCTTTGTTTTTTTATAACTTAGTGTAAAAAATATTTGAATAATTTAACAATAAGAGAAGATGAAATAAAAGAAATTGTGAAAAATTCTTGAAAAACTTAAGCTTCAAGAGAAAACTCAACAAGAAAAATGTATGCATATTTAAAAAACGTAATCATATCAGATGATATGGATGCGCAAGTTTAGTTTAAAATATAAAAAAAATTATATGAATTATTGACAAAAAAAAAAGTAAGGCATATTATATATGTGATAAAATTAACAAAGTGTGTTGCATAAATTATCAGTATAATGAAAAAATATATTTATAATGATAATGCATACAAATTAAGATAGCATTTTATTTGAAAATAGTTTTTAAATAAAAAGCTATATAGTTTTATGAAATGTGGTAAAGAATTTGTAAGTTATTATGGAATGAAGTTACTCATCGCGACCCTTTTTATATTATAATTACTTATGTTTATTGTAATTATAAAAAATTAACTTATTCTGTAATGAAATTTGTACAAGTATATTTTATATAAATTAGTAATTACTGGTTATTATAAAATATATATTACAACATTTCATAAAACATACTACATAAATTTATTAAGTTAATAGGGATAAGAAAAAGTAAATTTAGCTTACACATAATTAATAATATAAATTAAAAAATATATGTATAGTGTATAAGGAGGAATAGAGATGTTAGAAAAGGAACAATGGGTTGGTTTTGAAGGAAGAATATGGAAAGAAGAAATCAATGTTAGAGATTTCATCCAAAAAAACTATAAGCCATATGATGGTGATGAAAGCTTCCTTGCTGATCCAACAGATGCTACAAATAAACTTTGGGGTAGATTACAAGAATTACAAAAAGAAGAAAGAGCTAAAGGCGGAGTTCTTGATATGGAAACAGAAGTCGTTGCTGGACTTACAGCTTATGGCCCTGGATATATCGATGAATCATTAAAAGACCTTGAAAAAATTGTAGGTCTTCAAACGGACAAGCCTCTTAAAAGAGCTTTCATGCCATATGGTGGTATTAAAATGGCTGAACAATCTTGTGAAAACTATGGATATACACCAAATCCAGAATTACACAAGATATTTACTGAATATCATAAGACTCACAACCAAGGGGTTTTTGATGCTTATACACCAGAAATGAGAAAAGCTCGTAGCAGCCATATCATAACAGGACTTCCTGATACTTATGGACGTGGACGTATCGTAGGTGACTATAGAAGAGTAGCTCTTTATGGTATTGATTTACTTATTGAAGAAAAATCAAAGGATTTTGAAAACTGTGGCGATGGAACTATGACAGATGAAGTTATTCGTCAAAGAGAAGAAATTACAGAGCAAATCAATGCACTTAAAGGTATGAAGAAAATGGCTGAAAGCTATGGTTATGATATTTCTAAACCAGCTCAAAATGCTAAAGAAGCAATCCAATGGTTATACTTTGGATATCTTGCAGCAATCAAGACACAAAATGGTGCAGCTATGTCAATAGGACGTGTATCTACTTTCCTTGATATCTATATTCAAAGAGATCTTGATAACGGAGTTATCACTGAAGAAGAAGCTCAAGAATTAATCGACCACTTAACAATGAAATGTAGAATGGTTAAATTTGCAAGAATAACTTCTTACAATGAATTATTCTCAGGAGATCCTTCATGGGTTACTATCGGATTAGGTGGTATAGGTGTTGATGGACGTCACATGGTAACAAAGAACGACTATCGTTTCCTTCACACATTAGAAAACATGGGACCTTCACCAGAACCAAACTTAACAGTATTCTATTCTTCTGCACTTCCTGAAAACTTCAAGAAGTATGCAGCAAAGATTTCAGTAGACACAAGCTCTATCCAATATGAAAATGATGATGTTATGAAACCAGTATGGGGTGACGATTACTCAATATGCTGCTGTGTATCTGCTACTCAAACAGGTAAAGAAATGCAATTCTTTGGAGCTAGAGCAAACCTTGCTAAATGTTTACTTTATGCAATCAATGGTGGTATAGATGAAAAATCAGGTAAACAAGTTGGACCTGAATATAAAGGAATTACATCAGAATACCTTGATTATGATGAAGTAATTGCAAAATATGAACAAATGAGTGACTGGTTAGCTGGTCTTTACGTAAATGTATTAAACTTAATTCAATACATGCACGATAAATACTATTATGAAGCAGCACAAATGGCTCTTATTGATACAGAAGTAAGACGTACATTTGCTACAGGTATTGCTGGTTTCTCACACGTAATTGATTCACTTTCTGCAATTAAATATGCAAAAGTTAAAACAATCCGTAATGAAGAAGGTATCGTAACTGATTATGAAATCGAAGGAGATTTCCCAAGATACGGTAATGATGATGAAAGAGCAGATGAAATTGGTGTATATGTTCTTAAATCATTCCTTGACAAGATCAAGAAGAGACATACATACAGAAATTCTGAACCTACTACATCAATCCTTACTATTACATCAAATGTAGTATATGGTAAGTATACAGGTAATATGCCAGATGGACGTGAAGCTTGGACTCCACTTTCACCAGGAGCTAGCCCATCTTACGGTGCAGAAAAGAATGGATTACTTGCTTCATTAAACTCTGTAGCTAAGCTTCCATATGAATGGGCATTAGATGGTATTTCAAATACACAAACAATTAACCCAACTGCATTAGGAAATAATAAAGAAGAACAAGTTGATAAACTTGTACAAGTATTAGATGGTTACTTTGAACAAGGACCACATCACTTAAATGTTAATGTATTTGGTATTGAAAAATTAAAAGATGCTATGGAACATCCTGAAAAAGAAGAATATGCTAACTTCACTATCCGTGTATCAGGTTATGCAGTTAAGTTTATAGATTTAACAAGAGAACAACAACTTGACGTTATCTCTAGAACATGTCATGAAAGAATATAGTTTGGATAAAAATATAGGAAGAATTCATTCAATAGAGAGCTTTGGATCTGTTGATGGACCAGGAATCCGTTTTGTTGTCTTTTTAAAGGGCTGTCATATGAGATGTCAGTTTTGCCACAATCCGGATACATGGGATATGAATGGTGCTGAGACAAAAACTGCAGATGAACTTTTGTCTCAGGCTCTTAAATATAAAACTTATTGGAAAAAAGGAGGGGGAATCACTGTAAGCGGTGGTGAACCCCTTCTTCAAATAGATTTTCTGATTGAATTCTTTAAAAAAGCTAAAGCAAAAGGTGTTCATGTCACACTTGATACATCTGGAAATCCATTTACAAGAGAAGAACCTTTCTTTAGTAAATTCAATGAGCTTATGAAAGTAACAGATCTTGTAATGCTGGATATAAAGCAGATAAATGAAGCCGAGCATAAAGAACTTACAGGATGGAGCAACTCAAATATTCTTGATATGGCAAGACATTTATCAGAAATCAATAAACCTGTATGGATTCGTCATGTACTAGTACCAGGTGGAAGTGATAATGATGAACAATTGATGAAACTTGATGAATTTATCAAGACCTTGAAGAATGTAGATCGTGTTGAAGTGCTTCCTTATCATATTCTTGGAACTTTCAAATGGGAACAGCTTGGTATTGATTATCCTTTAAAGGATGTTCAACCACCTACAAAGGAAAGAATAGAAAATGCCAATAAGCTTCTTCATACAAGTGAATATAAGGGGTATTTATCACGATAATTTATACCAATTAGAAATGTAAGAATATTAATATATACTTATAATAAACTAAAAAATGGTGAAATTCAAAGGTCAAGGATTGCCTTAATCAAATAAGAACACAAAATGTGATGCAATGGAAAAACTTAGAATAATAGGTTTTCCATTGTTTTTTACTTTTTATGTAGAAATTTTAAGTGACGTATGTATTTTATATGATTTTGGGGCATGGAGGTTCTACATAACATGATTGGTAGCTTTTTTATAATGAGTAACAATTTTTAAATTAATTAATAGTATATAAATTAAGTAAAAATATTAAATAGCATATTGGTAAATTTGAATAGAAGTGCTATGATATACATATCGAAAAAAATAGATATGAGGTGGTAGTAATGGAGAATAGGCATAAAAATAATGCAAAAGTATTTAAAGCTTTTTGTGATGAAAATCGTTTGATGATACTTGAAATGTTACAAAGTGGTGAAAAATGTGCATGCCATTTATTAGAACAAATTGGCATAGGTCAATCTACATTATCACATCATATGAAGATACTGTGTGAATCTGGAATTGTTAATAGCAGAAAAGAAGGAAAGTGGACTTATTATTCAATTAGTTCTGATGGGTGTGAGTATGCTAATGAGCTATTAAAAAAATTGACTAATGTAAATGTTCATGGCAAATGCAACGATATAAAATGTTATACATAAAATATAAAGCCATCTTTCAGTTAGATGGTTTAAAAAATATTTTACATATCGAAATTTTTAGATATGAATTAAGTTAATAAAAATATTGTATGTATTGGAGGAATAAAAATGACTATTTAAATGGCGGGTTATTAATTCAAGCTTTTATAAATTAAAAGGAGTGTAAATTATAATTTAAGCTCTAGATAAATATTTGCTAAATGAATGGAGAAAAAATGAAAGAAACAGATTTAACAAAAGGAAGAGTTATATCAGTTATAATGGCATTAGCATTACCTATAATGGGAAGTTCTTTTTTGCAGTTTACTTATAATTTGATTGATATGATATGGGTAGGTGGACTTGGAAGTGGTGCAGTTGCAAGTATTGGCTCATCAAGCTTATATATAAATATAGGAAATGCTATAAATTCATTAGTTGTTATTGGTACTGGAATAAAAGTAGCACATGCAATTGGCAGAAAAGATGATAAGGAAGCAAAAGAATATATTAATTCAGGTATAGTTATTAATACAGTTATAGGTGTTATCTTTGGACTTGTCTTAATATTGGGGGGCAAAGGCTTCATAGGATTTTTAAATCTCAATAATTATGAAGTTGAAAGAAATGCATATTATTATTTGGCATTAAATGCACCTATTTTATTCTTTGCATTTTTTAATATGATGTATACAAGGATATTAGGGAGTTTTGGGAATAATAAGCTGGCATTTAAAATTAATGCAATTGGAGTAATTCTTAATATGATTCTTGATCCTATACTAATTTATGTTTTTAAATTTGGAATTATAGGAGCTGGATTAGGTACTTTGATTGCCAATATAATCATGTTTGCTTTGTTTAGAATAAATTCTAATGGAATTTTTAATTATACATTTGGAATAGGTGTAGATTATGTAAAAATAAAAGAAATTGCGAGATTAGGATTTCCAATGGCATTCCAAAGAATTTTATTTACAATTATAAATATTCTATTAGCCAAAATAATTGCAGTTTTTGGATCAGATGCAATAGCTGCACAAAAAGTAGGAGTTCAGGTAGAATCTATTGCCTATATGATAATTGGGGGACTTAATGGAGCAGTTGCAAGTTTTACAGGACAGAACTTTGGAGCAGGAAAATTTAAGAGAATAAAAGAAGGATATAAAAGTGCATTACTTATAGGAATAATTTATTCAATGGTTATGGCATGTGTGTTTTTACTGTTTAACAGGCCATTGATTAGGCTATTTATAAGAGATGAAGCAACTATTGTAATTGCAGCAGCATATTTAAAGGCAGTAGCTTTTTCACAAGTTTTTAGTGCAGTGGAAATGATATCAAATGGTTTATTTACTGGAATAGGTAAGCCCAATATTTCTGCAACTATAAGCATTATATTTACAACACTTAGAATTCCATTTGCACTGTTACTAATTAAACCTTTTGGTATAAATGGAATATGGTTAAGTATTTCATTATCAAGTATTCTCAAAGGAATTTGTGCATATTTATTATATGAAATTAAGGTTAAACACAAATATGCAGATGTAGAAAAATATATTGAAAAAAGTTAAAGAACAGCTTTCCCTTCTAGCTGTTCTTTAACTTTTTATATTTATATATATATTTATTAAGGGATTATTATGAGCTTTAAACTAATTTATATTAATTTGTATTTATATTATATATAGTAAATGTGTCGAATTTGTGTCAAATAAAAATATTTAAACAATAATTTTGATGATTATATATATTATTTGTAAAAAAGTAATATATGAATATTTTATATCAATAAGTCTAAAAATATGTTTGAAGAAAAATATATTTTTGGAGGTATTGAAAGTGTTTGAACATAAAAAGCAGTTATTACACGAAGTAAAAGTTGAAAGGCCTAATCCAGAGTACGCAGTTCTTATGCAAGAGCAACTGGGTGGAGGAAATGGTGAGCTTAAGGCAGCAATGCAATATATTTCTCAAAGTTTTAGAATAAAAGATCCAGAAATAAAAGATTTATTTTTAGATATTGGAGCAGAAGAACTTAGCCATATGGAGATGGTAGCCCAAACAATAAATTTATTAAATGGTCATGATGTAGCAAATGAAAAAGTTGCTAATGGTGAAATACAAACACATGTACAATGTGGTCTATCACCTGTATTAATTAATTCATCAGGAGCACCTTGGACAGCTGATTATGTAACTGTTACTGGAGATTTAGTTGCAGATTTATTATCTAATATAGCATCAGAACAAAGAGCAAAAGTAGTTTATGAATATTTATATAGACAAATTGAAGACAAAGAAGTAAGAGCTACGATTGATTTTTTACTTAACAGAGAAGAAGCACATAATGCTTTATTCAGAGAAGCTTTAAACAAGGTTCAAAAGACTGGATCAAATAAGGATTTTGGAGTTACTGAAGATTCAAAGTTATATTTTAATTTATCTAATCCAGGTCCATCTCATGAACCACCTAATCCAACTGCACCATCATTTGAAAACCCAAGAAAATAACAGTTATAACAAGGAGGAATATATAATGAAACTAACATGTGGAGAATTACATAATTTAAGTGAATTAATTTTAAGCTGTGTAAACAGCATAACAAATATGGCAATGTTTAAAAATTATGTTTCAGATCCAGAATTAAAGGCTATGATTGAAGAACATTTTCCAATACATGTTCAAGATTATAATATGAAAGTAAAATTTGTTAAGGAATCAAGTGCACCATCTGAAAAACTCAATGTTCCAGGGTTAAAAAAGATATTACAAGATTTCACTCAAGCACCTGTAAAAGCTATACCTATTACTCCAAGGACAGATGTTCAGCAATTTGATGATAGAGAAATGGCAACAGCATATTTATTAACCTTAAAAAGAGCTGGAAGAGAATATGCTTGGAGTGCAATGGAAGCAAGTAATCCAGAATTAAGAGAATTTTTAAAGGATGCATTTACTATGAGTTGTAATCATTCATATGAAGTTTGGCAGTGGATGGTCAAGAAAGGCTTTTATCCATTAAGTCCAGCGAAACCAGAAGAAAATAATTCTATTAGTTCAACATTTAATGAAGTACAACAATAAATATAGTAAATCAAAAAATCGTATTAATAAAACTATATAGAACTCTAGAAATAGGGTTCTTTTTTGTGCAATAAAGCAAGATGGGAAACTATGTAGTAGTGTAACAGTAATAATAGTATAAAAAATAGCAAAGAT
>SVCF01000045.1:12810-17059 GCA_015058475.1 Clostridium butyricum
CTTTTTTGTGCAATAAAGCAAGATGGGAAACTATGTAGTAGTGTAACAGTAATAATAGTATAAAAAATAGCAAAGATATGAATTAAAGCAGAGAAGTTATAGAGGTTATAGTGGCATTATTAAGTTTATAGATTATTTTTAGTTTTTGTTAGGCAATAAAGTGTTAAAATTAATATTATAAGATTAAGAAAAATAATTAGGAGACATATTAATGATAAAATATTTACAATCTAAAAGTTTTAAAATGGCATTGTCAGCAACTATATCTGTATTAATATCAAACTATATTGGGCTTGAGTTTGGAGTAACTTCAGGTATAATTTCAATTTTAAGCATTCAAGATACAAAAAAGGAATCAGTTATAGTAGGTGTAAAAAGATTTTTTGCAGCAACTATAGCTATACTTTTATCTTTTCTCTTGTATGTTTTTTTAGGAAATAATCCTGTTATATTTGGGGGATTTTTATTAATATTCATTCCTATAACAATAAAATTTAAAATTCAAGATGGTATGGTTGTAGGTGCGGTTTTATCTACTCATCTTTTAATAAGTACTAATATAAATATGCATTGGATCATAAATGAACTTGTTTTAACAATAATAGGAATAAGTATTGCAATGATGTTTAATTTATATACTGCTTCTTTAGAAGATGATTTTGAAAAAAATAAGCATAAGATTGAAGAACAGTACAAGTTAATATTGTTAAATTTATCTGAAAGCTTAATTACTCAAGCAGTACCAAAGGATGAAGAGAAAATATTTGGGTTTGTTGAAAAACTAATTTATGAAACTAAGATTATGTCACAAAGAATAAGTAATAATTACTTTTTTAGAAATCAAGATTATTATTTATGCTATATAGATATGAGAATGGCACAATTTGATACATTAAAAAGAATGAAAAAACATTTTTCAAGATTTTATATGACATATGAGCAGACTAAGCTATTATCAGAATTTACCCACAAAGTAGCTATTAATATATATGCAGATAATGATTGTATTGAACTTATCAGGCAGTTAACGTTATTAAGAGAAGAATATAGAATAATGGAATTACCTAAAAATAGGGAAGAATTTGAAAATAGGGCATTACTTTTTCAGTTTTTAAATGATTTAGAAGATTTTCTTATAATCAAAAAAGAATTTAAGGAAAATTTTTAAGAACAATTAAAGATTTTTCAATATATAGAAATTTTTTAAGATATATGTTGATTGCTTTTACAATTGTAGGTTCAAATATTATGGGTATCATAATACTTAAGCTAAAAGTAAAAAGTACATAGATTACTTATGCAGAAATAAAAACAAATAAAATATTTAAATACCGCATTATTCAGAATATGAATTTGCGGTATTTTTACTGTACAATACATAAATTTCATATTATCTTACACGTTGTGCTATTTATCAAATTACAAATATTGTAATTTGATAAAAGCGCAAAATATCCTTGAATTGAATTTCATAATTTTTAACCGAATACAAGTTGTTTTATTTGAGCTATTTTTTCTTTTCAAGGATATTAATAAAATATCTTTTTCAATATTATATTTTTGTTGTTAATTATATTTTAATTGATATGACTAAATATTGTTAGAGTTTTTTATTAAATTTTAACTAGCACAACGCATTAATTTAAACTATGAAGAATGATGCTGCTATTATCAGATATACAGCCATAAGCTGAATACCTTCAAGATAGTTTGATTCACCATCATGTGAAACTCTATTTGCAATTACTACTGATGCAATAAGTGCAATAAGTTCAAATTCATTAAATATTATGCTCATTGGTTTAAATAACAGACTTATAAATATTAAAACTGGAGCAACAAATAGGATTATTTGAAGGCTGGAACCTATTGCAATTTCAAGTGAAACATCCATTTTATCCTTTAAAGCCATCATTACAGCGGTGCTATGTTCAGCTGCATTACCTATTATAGGAATTAAAATTATACCTACAAAGAATTCACTTAAGTTAAGTGATCTTGTTATATCTTCAATACCACCAACTAAAAATTCACTTTCTATTGCAAGAATTATTGTTGCAATAATAAGAATTGTAATTGATTTTTTTAGACTCCATTTAGCATTATGTTCTGAATTATTTTCAGGTTGGGTATAGATATGTTTATGGCTGCTAAATGAGAAATACAAGTTAATAATATAAATGATTATCATAATAATTCCAACAAATATACTTAAACCTTCATATCTGCTATTAAGAAGTTCTGGTTTTACTGAGTGTGTAAATAGGGCGGGAATACATAATCCAATTACTGCAAATAAAAGCATACTTGATGTAATATCTGAAACTTTTGCATTAAATTTTTGAGTTTTATATTTTAATCCTCCAGCAAACATACTTGCGCCAATAACTAGAAGTATGTTTCCAATAACTGCACCAGCTATAGAAGATTTTACAACCTCAAACATACCTTCTTTTAATGCAAAAATTGAAATTATAAGTTCAGTAGCATTTCCGAAAGTTCCATTTAAAAAACCACCTATTTTTGGACCGCTATAAAAAGATATTTCTTCTGTACCTTCACCCATAAGCCCAGCTAGAGGTATTATTGAAAGGCATGAGAGAACAAACATAATTGAACCTGATACATTCATAAATTTAGCTATAAAACTTATAGGAATAAAAATAAGAAGATATTTTAAATATTTCATCCTTGAACACATCCTTACTATAAAATAAAATTACATACATTATAAATTAACCAAAATAATCAATTAATATTAATGCTTTTAATATAAAAATCTGGCTTTTCTATTGGTGCCATATGACGGAAACCATTTAAATTTCACTCATCCATGATTTTCTAAGCATATATTCTTTAGATTTAGTATTTACAAAGTCAGATTTTCCTAACATCTCTTGAATTAAAGAATATTGAGGCATTGATATAAATCAATATCCATCACCATATTGGGCAAATACAAGTTCAAACAGTATTGTAAAAAATCTTATTGAAATGGCAGATGATGAAGTTTATGATTCAATAGAGAACCTTTATAACTTTATGTTCTTTACAGGATATTTTAAGAAAGTAAATGAAAGAAATGATGAGAATACAAAGGAAAAATTTATACAATTTAAGATTCCTAATGAAGAAGTTAAATATATTTTTAGAACAAAAATCTTAAAGTGGTTTAATGAGAAAGTAAAATTAAAAGATTTGACTAAGATGCATAATGCAATAATAAACAAAGATGTAGAAATCTTTGAAGAAGAACTTTCAGAAATGCTCCTAGAAACAATAAGTTTCAATGATGCTTATGAGAATTTTTATCATGGATGTATATCCTCTAATGTATAAATATTATGAATCTCAATGCAAAGTTTTTTTAAATACTCTTTATGCATGCATTCATTTAGATCAAACCTGATAGAATCTATTTTATCATAAATTTTTATTAGTTCATGATCATAATTAATCATAATTATCCCCCAGAATATAAAAATAAAACCCTCCTTTCATAGATTTTTAACAAAAGTATTACTAGCAAGATTAAAATTTACAAATGTGTTATAATATGTATATAAAAACAATATATTTTATATGAAAAGAGGGATAATATGGAGTTAATGATTTGGATTATGCCTATAATTATTTTTAGTTTTTGGGGAGTAGTACTATATACACTTATTTTAGTTATTAAAGCATTAAGAATTTATATAAAAAAAAATTCATAGTATTAAGTTTATAACAGCCTAGAATATCGCACTATTTATGCAAAATAAATTTGTGGTATTTTTTTATTCGAAAAATCTATATTTGCGTAGCAAATTAAAGATATGTTCTTTAAAAATTGAATAATGGATTATTGGAAAGTATAATATAATTAACCAATAATAAACAAATAAATTATAATTTGGAGGATAATTATGAAAAAATGGTATGATGAGGAATACGAATGGGAAATTGAGGTCATAGGCTTTCTTCGTGGTGACAGCACAGAGCAGTATTGCCGAAATGGTGAGGAAATTGGGGATAAATATACTTGTACTTATGGCTGTCCTGTGAATAAGGATGGACAAGGGATTTGTTCAAAAGTAATGATGATGATGTTCCCAATCATGGAGGCTGTTAGAAGTGGTGGGAATTTAGAGAATGTTGGTGGCAGTAGCAAATATAGCAAGGATATTGTATGTCCAGATGGATGTGTTATGTTCAGAATGACAGCAAAGAAACTTGGAAATGAGAACTTTTATAAGGGAAGGGTTTT
>SVCF01000006.1:0-6050 GCA_015058475.1 Clostridium butyricum
GAATATAAGAATATAAGAATATAAGAATATAAGAATATAAGAATATAAGAATATAAGAATATAAGAATATAAGAATACAAGAATACAAGAATATGCTTACTATATCAGGCCTAAAGCATTTTTGCTTGAAAGGATTGAATACTTAATATGGAAGAAAAAATTTTTGATAATGACTTTTTTAGAAGATTAAATAAAATAAATTTAAATGTAAATTTAAGATTATCAAACGGAGCACAAGGCGGAAGAAAATCTAAATCAAAAGGTGTCTCAGTAGAATTTTCTGATTTTAGAGAATATACTCCGGGTGATGATTTTAGAAGAGTTGATTGGAATGCTTATGGTAGATTTGATAAATTATTTATAAAAGTATTTATGGAAGAAAGAGAAGGGGTATTTAATTTATTTATAGATAAAAGCAAATCAATGGATTTCGGAAAAAATAATAAAAGGAAAACTGCTCTTCAGATATTAGGCGCTTTAAGTTATGTAGCATTAAATAATTTAGATAGAGTTTATATTAATGTAGCGGATGAAGGAAACTTATCTTTATTACGAAGTGGCACAGGAAAAAAGGGATTTCAAATGATTTTGAAAGAACTTGAAAAAATTGAGTTTAATGGTGCAACAAGACTTTCAGAATCAATTTGTAAAAGAAAAATAACGAATAAAGGTGTATCAGTTATAGTTTCAGATTTCTTTAATAATGAGGGAGTTGAATCTTTAGAGCAGGGATTAAAATATTTAGCATATAAAAAACAGCAAATAATACTAATTCAAGTTTTAGCAGAGGAAGAAGAAAATCCATCTTTAGAAGAGGAAATTACATTAATTGATTCTGAAACGAAAGAAAAGATTAAATTAAATCTTAACTATAAAATGATACAAGCATATAAAGAAGAGTTGAAAAAGTATAATGAGAAATTAGAAAAATTAGCTATGAAATATGGTGGAACTCTAGTAGCTGTAAATACAAATAAAAGCATTGAGGAAATAATACTTAATGATTTAGGTAAGAAGAGAATTATATATTGATTGAAAAAAGGAGGTGTGTTTTTGAGTATTACAAATTTGTGGCCATTAGGATTACTTAGCATAATTCCAATAGTAATTTTACTTTATATATTAAAAAGAAAATATAAAGAAAAAGAAATACCTTCTTCTCTGCTTTGGAAAGAAGCATATAAAAATACGCAAGCTAATACTCCTTGGGAAAAGTTAAAAGTTAATATTATGATGATTATTCAAATAATAATATTTCTGATTTTAATTTTAGCGTTAATGAATCCGTTTTTAAATTTTGGAGGAAAACAGTATACTAATTTAATTGTTGCAATAGATAATACTGCAAGTATGAGCACTTTATATGAATATGATAAAAGTAGATTAGATGAAGCAAAAGAATTGTCTAAGGAATATATTAAATCAATTAATTATAATACGAATAATTTTATAATAGAATATGATGGAAATTCTAACTTTCAAACTAAAAATAGCATTGATGATATAACACAAGGATATGGAAGTGGAGATATTAGTGAAATACTATCTTATATACGTTCATTAGGTGATGGACTTGGAGAATATGAACTTTTACTTATAAGTGATAAAGACATTGACTTAGGCGATATAAATGGAAAAGCTATTTCTTTAGCTAATAGTGGACAGAATGCAGCTATAACAAATATGTCTCACAAATTTGTTGATGATAAAATTCAAATTATAGCTACTATAGCTAACACTGGAGAAGGAGATTATAATGGAGATTTTTCGCTATATAATGAATCTCAGTTATTAGAAGTAAAGACTATAGAATTGCCTAAAGGTGAAAGCATAACTTTAAATTATACTTTAGAAAATTATGAAGGGCAATATATTAAAGGTGAGCTGTCTAAAAAGGATTTAATAAGTGAAGATAATATTTATTATGATGTAATAAAAAAATTACGAAGTAAAAAGGTTCTGTTAGTAACAGATAAAAATGTATTTTTAGAAAAAGGATTAAATGGTATAGAAAATATTGAATTATATAAGACAAATGATGTGGCTAATATAACAGATGATTACTATGATTTATATGTTTTTGATAATGTTATGCCAAAAAGTATGCCTTTTAGTGGGAATATTTTATTTATAAATCCTGAATCAAATGAATTTTTTAATGTTGAAGATAAAAATGAACTTAGTGAAGTAACTGGAGTTAAAGATACATTATCTAAATATACTGCAAATATGAAATTTATAGTTTCCAGTTATAAGAACATAGTAATGCCTTATTATGGTCATCCACTATTGAAGATTAATGATGACAATGCTGGATTTATTGGAGAAAGTAATGGAAGAAAAATAGCAGCATTAGGATTTGATATTCATAATAGTGATGTTGCACTTAAAAAGGAATTTCCTATTTTAATTTATGAGCTTGGAGAACAATTGATTGAATCTGGAGTACTATATAAAAATAATTATAAAGGTGGAGATGATATTTTAATAAATGGAACTTCACAAGCTGAAAATATTCAAATTACATTGCCAAATAGAAAAATAAAAGATATAGATCCAGGAACTACTTACAACAATATAACTGAACTTGGAATATATAAAGTATCAGAAAAACAAGCAACTGGGGAAGCATTAGAAGAATTATTTTCTATTAATTTCCCATCAGACAGCGAAAGTGATCTAAGCAATGAAAATCTAATAGAGACAAGCAATATACAGTCAGAAAGTAAAGTATTAAAAAAAGGATTAAGTATAGTGCCATTTATTCTATTATTAGCGCTAATAGGATTAATTATTGAATATGTATTGTACTTACGAGGAAATTAGGTGTAGATTATGGGAATAGAAATAACAAGAGTATATGCATTATTATTAATACCAATTGTAGTATTAATTTTCTATCTTATTTCAAAAAAATTAAAAGATGTCATTAGAAGGGATAAATTTGTTTTAATAAGCAGAATTTTAATTTTGATTCTTATAATAGCAGGGATTTCAGATATAACTATAAATTTAAGAGGAAAAAATGTTGAAACTGTATTTTTACTAGATGTATCAGATAGTATGAGTGAATTTAAAGATGAAGGGCTAAAGTTTATTGATAATTCACTTAAAGAACAACCAAATCACAATAAGTGTGGAGTAATTCTTTTTGGGAATAATGCATCTGTGGATAAGTCTATGGATAATAATAAAGAATATAGAGAAATTAAATCATTACCAATAAGTATAGCAACAAATATAGAAGAAGCAATAAATACATCATTTTCATTATTTAATAAGGGATCATCTAAAAGAATTGTTTTGATAACTGATGGTGAAGAGAACAAAGGTGATATGCTAAAAAGTGTTAATTTACTTAAAAAAGAAAATGTTGATTTAAAAGTGTATAAAGTTGATAATGCTTTAGGTGATGAAGTATATATTGATGAAGTTAGTGTACCAGATAATATTGCTATAGACGAAGAGTTTTCTGTAGTAACTAAGATACAGTCCAATGTTCAAACAAAAGTCAAGCTTACATTGTTTTCTGGTAGGGAGAAAAAATGTGAACAAGAAGTTCAAGTGGAAAAAGGGATAAATACTTTTGTGTTTAAGGATATTCAGACATCAGGAGGATTTAAGCCTTATAGGGTTTTAATTGAGCCAGAGAAGGATAGTAATAGTAACAATAATGAATATAGTTCTTTCACAAATGTAATTTCAAAACCTAATATTTTAGTTATTGAAGGTAATGAAAATAGTGCACTTGGAGTTATAGAAACATTAAGAGCAAGTAATAGTGAATTTACAACTATATCGCCTATGACATCGCCAAACACACTAAATGAAATGCTTGAATATAAAACTATTGTTCTTTGTGATGTTCATATTGATGATTTAAGTTCAGGTTTTGTAGATAATATAGAAACTTATGTTAAAGATTATGGTGGTGGATTAGTTACTTTTGGTGGTGAGAATTCTTATGCATTGGGAGGATATAAAGACACTAATTTAGAAAAAGTTTTACCTGTCAATATGGATAAGAAGGGAAAAAATGAAATACCACAAATTAGTATAAGTTTGGTGATAGATAAGTCTGGAAGTATGAGTAGCGGAGATGGAAAGGTAAGTAAACTTACTTTAGCTAAAGAAGCAGCTATGAAATCTCTAGATAATTTAAGAGAAACTGATGAAATCAGCGTTATAGCATTTGATGATAAGTATCAAAGAGTTGTTGAAAGACAAAATCCTAAAGATAAAGAAGAAATTAAAGAAATGATTTCTGGAATAGGTGAAGGGGGAGGAACATCTATATATCCTGCTTTAGAAGAAGCTTATAAAATACAATCAGAAAGTGGTGCTAAAATAAAGCACATTATACTTTTAACAGATGGACAAGATGGATTTGGATTAAGCAATTATGAAGAATTGATTAATAATATAAATAATGGAGGAATAACTCTATCAACTGTTTCAGTAGGAGAAGATGCAGATTCTTATTTGCTTGAAGAATTAGCTGTGCGAGGGCAAGGAAGAACTTACCATACAGATGGATTCACAGATATACCTAGAATTTTTGCTAAAGAAGTACTATTATCCACTGGAACATATATTATAAATGAAGAATTTACACCTAAAATTGTGAGTAATAATGAAGTGTTAAGTGGAGTAATTAATGATAATTCGGTACCTACATTATTAGGGTATATAGGTACATCTACAAAAGATAAGGCAATAGAAGTCATATCATCAAATCATGATGAGCCAATACTGGCAATATGGCAATATGGATTAGGTAAAAGTGCAAGCTGGACTTCTGATATTAATGGTCAGTGGAGTGGACACTTTTTAACATGGGATAAAGGTGCACAGTTGTTTAAAAACATAATCTATTCAACAATAGAGGAGTTCAGTAATGATGGGAAGATCTCAATTACACAAGATGGAAATGAAGCTGTTATAGAGTTCTACACTGAGTCTAATACAAGTGGTATAAAGATAAATGGAGTGTATAATAGTGAGAATGGACAACAAGGACAAGTTGAGTTGAAGCAAGAAGAACCAGGAAAATTTACAGGAAAAGTTTCATTAAATGATTTGGGTTTCTATAATTTTAATATAAGAGAAGAAAGTAATGGAGAAGTAATAAATAATTATAATGGCGCTTTTTCACTTCAATATTCTGACGAATATAAATTTAATAATAATAAGGAAAAGTTAGATACATTAGTAAATGAACTTGATGGAAAAATTATTAATAAACCTAAAGAAGTATTTTTAGGAGAAATGAAAACATCAATAAGAGCAATTAACTTAACAACACCATTAGTAATCCTTGCAATATTCTTATTTTTATTAGATATAGTATATAGAAGACTTAATATAGATTTATCTCTATATATTAATAAGATGAAAATTAAGGTTAATAAAAATGATACAAATGAAAAAATAAAGAAAGTTATAGTAGAAAATAAAGTTAAGTTTCATCAGAAACAAGATATTATAAAAACGGATAATGAAGAGAGAAATAGAGCAAAGAAGAGAAATGATAAAAATAAGAAAGATAGAAATGAAATACTCGATACATCAGCATTGTTAAAAAATAAGAATAAGAGATAATATATTTTTATGAAACAGGGGATATACCAGAACTTGGATGTCTCCTGTTTGTATTAAAACTAGAAACTTATTATACAACTAAGATTATATTTTTCTATAATACTTCTCCATTTGTTTCGATAACTTTTTTATACCAATAAAAACTTTTCTTTTTATATCTGTTTAAGGTTCCGTTACCATTATCATCTTTATCTACATACACAAAACCATAACGTTTTTTCATCTCACCTGTGCTGGCACTAACAAGATCAATAGGCCCCCAACTTAAATATCCCATTAAGTCAACACCATATTCGATTGCTTCTTTCATTTGAATTATGTGTTGCTTTAGATATTCAATTCTATAATAATCATCAACTGTTTTATCTTCATTTAATACATGGTTCAATATTATTTTTAATACCTTCTTTCTTTAATTTTTTAACAAGTTTGGTGTACCAATCAATTTC
>SVCF01000006.1:6150-128330 GCA_015058475.1 Clostridium butyricum
TTTTTTTATTCCAGCTTGTATACTACCCATGCTATCGCTACACATGGTACGCATATGGTTATGTATAAAGTCTCTTATTTCGTAAATAGTTGATCGTCTAAATAGAAGCATTCCTAAAAGAATTTTATCCATATATTTATAACCTCCTTTAAAAAAATATATATTTATACCATTATAATATTATTACTAATAGTAATAGTCAAGGGCTTTAAAATATTTTTCTAAAATAGAATTTGATTAATTTTAACTGCAACTACTAGGATACAAAAATTCGTTTGAGAGTTTATATTGATAATGGTATGTATTTGTTATACTCAACTTAAGAGATGAGTATAATGAAAATAACGAATTTAATTATATAATGTAAAATTGAAGTTTGCTTTAAATGGTTCATTGGTAAAAATGTTATTTATAATAAGAGTATTAATAAAAAAGGTACAATTGTTATAGAAGTAAAACCAATATATATAATATTTTGGAAGTATGATAATGAACAGCCATATAGAGAATTTTTAAATTTAGAAGAAAAGAAAGTATATAAAGAAATATATTATATAAGTGAATAAATTTAATAACGATAAAAAGAGATATCGCATAACTGATTTTATAAACAGTTTTACGATATCTCTTTTTTCTATTTCCAATAAAAAAGTCTTATTTAAGACCGAATCTCTTATTGAATTTATCAACTCTACCGCCGATATCCATGATTTTTTGCTTACCAGTGAAGAATGGGTGGCATTTAGAGCATATTTCAACTTTAAGTTCTTCTTTAACAGAACCAGTTGTAAAAGTATTTCCACATGCGCACTTAACCACTGCTTCGTGATGGTATTCTGGATGTATGCCTTCTCTCATGTTTTTCACCTCTTTCACGTGTTTATAACTACTAGATTATAGCATGATTATTATGTATCGTCAATAAAACTGCAAAGTAAATAATATGAAGAAATGCCGATAAATTAAATTTAAAATTAAAAATAAATAAATAGCTTTTTATGACTATTATTAAATGCTATAATCGAGTATGAAAAGTAAATAAGGAGCGAACATTTAGATGAGTAAATTATATTTTAGATATGGTGCTATGAATTCAGGGAAATCAACGCATTTAATGCAGGTAGCATATAATTATGAAGAACGTGGGATGAAAGTTTTAATAATAAAACCTATGGTTGATAAAAAAGGTGGTGACACCCTTGTTTCTAGATTAGGTGTAGGAAGAAAAGTGGATTTGTTATTAGAGGAAAATGATAATGTAGTTAATATAGTTAAGGAAAAGTTGAAAAATCATAAAACGATAGATTGTATATTAGTTGATGAAGTACAATTTATGAAAGAGATTCAAATAGATCAGTTATTTGAAATCGCTGTTACTTTAAATATCCCAATAATTTGTTATGGGCTCAGAACAGATTTTAAAAGAAACGGATTTGAGGGAAGCACAAGGCTTTTACTTATAGCTCATAGTATAGAAGAAATGAAAACTATATGTGCATGTGGTAAAAAAGCTGTATTTAATGGAAGAAAAATAAATAATAAATTTGTATTTGAAGGTGAACAAATTGCTATTGATCAAGAAAATGATGTTCATTATGAATCATTATGCGGAGAGTGCTACTACAAATATAAGTTTCAAGAATAATATAAAGGTAGTGATGTATTTATGAAAAGATGTGATGTGGGAGGTCAGGCAGTAATAGAAGGCGTAATGATGAGAGGTAATAAGGGTCTTGCAACAGCTGTTAGAACTCCAAAAGGAAAGATTGAAATAGATATGAAAAATACTAAGCCATTAACTAAGAAATACAAGATATTAGGTATACCGATTATTAGAGGCTTTTTTTCATTAATAGATTCAATGAAAACTGGAATGGATTGTTTAAATTATTCAGCATCATTTTTTGAAGATGATGAAGATGAGGAACCATCAAAATTTGAAAAATGGTTGGATGATAAGTTAGGTGATAAAGCAAATGATGTAATAATGGGTGTAACAATGGTTATATCATTTATTTTTGCAATAGGACTTTTTATGTTATTTCCAACAGGAATTGCATCACTGTTTAAGTTCACAGGAGTATCTAATGTTGGATTACATTTTATTGAAGCTTGCATAAGAATAGTACTTTTATTAGGATATATGTTTCTTATAAGTAAAATGAAAGACATTTATAGAGTTTTTCAGTATCATGGAGCAGAACATAAAACAATTTTTTGTTATGAAGCAATGGAGGAATTAACAATAGAAAATGTTAGAAAACAACCAAGACTTCATCCAAGATGTGGGACAAATTTTATGTTTTTAATTATGATTGTTAGTATAATAATTTTTTCATTAACAGGATGGGGGAGCCTTTGGGAAAGATTATTATTAAGAATAATTTTAATTCCAGTTGTTACAGGTATAAGTTATGAGTTAATAAAATTTTTAGGAAAAAACAATGGTAAATTAGCTAAACTTATAGCATATCCAGGATTAAAATTGCAATTGTTAACTACTAAAGAACCAGATGATAGTCAAATTGAAGTTGCAATTGCTGCTTTGAAGGCATCGGAAGGAATTGAAGATCCTGAAAAAACTATTGAAGAGTTGATAACTTATGGAACTACTATTTTAAAAGAACAAAAAATAGATACTGCAAGATTAGATACAGAATTGTTACTTAGTTATGTAATTGAAAAAGACAGATTGTATTTAATAACACATAAAGAAGAAATTGTAGGTAAAGATAGAGAAGAAAAATATATGAAATTGCTAGAAGAACGCAAGAAGAAAAAGCCTATAAAATATATATTAAAGAAATGTGATTTCATGGGATTAGATTTTTATGTCGAAGAAGGTGTTTTGATTCCTAGAGGTGATACAGAAATATTAGTTGATGAAGTGCTTAAATTGATACCCGAAGATTCGAATATGAAAGTATGCGATTTATGTTGTGGATCAGGTGCAATTGGTATATCAATTGCACATAATAGGAAGAATATACTTGTAGATTTATTAGATTTATATGAAATTCCAGAAAAAGTTACATTAATTAATATAAAGAAAAATAATGTTCAAGATATAGCAAAATTCATTAAAAGTGATTTATTGGAAGAATCAATCAAAGAAAATAAAATATATGATGTTATTGTTTCAAATCCACCATATATAGAAGAGCATGAGATAGAAAATCTTATGGATGATGTAAAAAAATATGAGCCACATACGGCTTTAAGTGGTGGTGAAGATGGAATGTTATTTTATAGAAGGATAGTAAAACAAAGCAAAGAGGTACTAAAGGAAAATGGAATATTAGCATTTGAAATAGGATATAATCAAGGTGATGATGTAAAATCATTAATGATTGAAAATGACTTTAAGGACGTTAAAATTATTAAAGATTTTGCAGGATTAGACAGAATTGTAATTGGAACATCAATTAATGCTAGAGTTGATTGATTAAAACATAGTATATGTGATATAATATATAAATGCGAAAATTAGAGTACGGAGTGATTACATGTTATTAGATAAGTTAGAATTTATAGAAAATAAATATGACGAACTATCAGTTAAAATCAGTGATCCATCAATAATGCAAAATCAAAATGAATGGAGAAGGCTTTGCAAAGAGCACGCTGATTTAGAAATCATAGTAAATAGTTATAGGGAATATAAAAAAGTTACACAAGAGTTAAAAGACAATAAAGAAATGCTTTCTATTGAAAGCGATAAAGAAATGAAAGAAATGCTAAGTGAAGAAATTTCATCACTTACTTCTAGAGAAGCAGAGCTTGAAAAGGAAATTCAAATATTATTATTACCAAAAGATCCTAATGATGAAAAGAACGTTTTTGTTGAAATTAGAGGTGGTGCTGGTGGCGAAGAAGCAGCATTATTTTCATATAATCTATTTAGAATGTTTACAAGATACGCAGAAAATCAAAGATGGGCAATAGAAATAATGAGTTTAAATGAAACTGATTTAGGTGGTTTTAAAGAAGTTGTATTTATGGTAAAAGGTCATGGGGCATACTCAAAACTTAAATATGAAAGTGGAGTTCATAGAGTACAAAGAGTTCCAGATACAGAGTCAAGTGGTAGAATTCATACATCAACTGCTACAGTAGCTGTACTTCCAGAAGTTGATGATGTTGAAATTGAAATTAACGATAAGGATATTAGAATAGATGTGTTTAGAGCATCTGGTAATGGAGGACAATGCGTTAATACTACAGATTCAGCTGTAAGAATTACACATTTACCATCTGGTATTGTAGTTTCATGTCAAGATGAAAAATCACAGTTAAAAAACAAAGAAAAAGGAATGAAAGTCCTAAAAGCTAGACTATATGAACAAGCAGAAAGAGAAAGAGCAGATGGAATTGCTGAAGATAGAAAGAGCCAAGTTGGAACAGGGGATAGAAGTGAAAGAATAAGGACATATAATTATCCTCAAGGAAGAGTTACAGATCACAGAATAGGATTAACTTTATATAAATTAGAATCATTTTTAGATGGTGATCTTGATGAAATGATAAACGCTCTTATAACAGCAGACCAAGCAGAGAAAATGAAAATGATGGGAAATACACAAGCTTAATATATAAAAAGGGGATTGTAACAAAATAATTAACTTAATGTTAGATTTTGATACAGTCCCATTTTAATGACTGTTTGATTTAAATTATAATATTGGGGGGATTGTATGGATATACATAAGGCGATAAAGCTAGAAAAAAAGCGACTTAAGCTATTTATAATATTTATGATTATGATAGCATTATTACTTCCTTTGGTTTTAATGTTAACTAATTTATTCACCTTATTTTATATATCATACTTACTTGTAATTGAAATATTAATATGTATGGCAATTATAATAAAATTCAATTCATATAGAGTTGAATATAGATGTGTTAATAATAAATTAATGTTTAAAACAGGAATTTTTACAAAAGAAAATTTACTTATATGTGATAAAGTTTTTTTAGTACATACAAATAATTGTGATTATGATTTAGAAATAGTGATAATTACAAGTGTTGTCTTTAAAAATAAATCATTAAGACCAATTGAAGATAATTTTTTGAGAAAATATCCTCAAATAAGAAAATATTATGATAAAATAAAAGAAAAAAATCCAGATAAAAAATATTATTTTCAAGTAATAAGAAGAGGTGGATTAAGAAAATATTTGTTATTAGATTCTATATACAGAAATTGTGTTAAAGCGATTTATACTGATGAAAGTATACAAAATATTAAAATTGCAAGAGGTCAAATGATAGCAGAATAGAAAGAAGGTAAGATTTTGAAAACTAAAATTAGCATGATAAATAATGTTAGTGATGATGAAAAAGAAATAACAGAGGCAGCAGAAATAATAAAAAAGGGTGGAACAGTAGTATTTCCGACTGAAACAGTTTATGGCTTAGGAGCTGATGGATTAAATTCAGAAGCTGTAAAAAAAATATTTGAAGCTAAGGGAAGACCGCAAGATAACCCACTTATTATACATATATCATCAAAGAATCTTGATTTATATGCTGAAGAAGTACCGGAAATTGCTAATAAACTTGCAGAAAAATTTTGGCCTGGTCCTTTAACAATTATTTTAAGAAAGAAATCAATTGTACCAAATGAAACAAGTGCAAATTTAGATTCAATAGGAATTAGAATGCCTAACAATGAAATTGCATTAAAATTAATAGAATTAAGTCAAACTACTATTGCAGCACCATCTGCTAATATAAGTGGCAGACCTAGTCCAACAGATTTTCAAAGATGTATTGAAGATTTAGATGGAAAAGTAGATTGTATATTAGGAGGAAGTCAAAGCGATATAGGAGTAGAATCAACAATAGTTGATTGCACAGTAAATCCACCTTTAATTTTACGTCCGGGTGGAATAACTCTAGAAATGCTTAGAGAATTGGATCCTAATATAAATATAGATCCAGCAATAATGAAAAAGCCAGAAGCTAATTTGAAGCCTAAAGCTCCAGGTATGAAGTATAGACATTATGCTCCAAAAGCAAAAGTAACCATAATTTCTGGATCACAAAAAAATGTTATTGAAAAGATAAAGGAAATGGTACATTATAATATAGAGAATGACAAAAATGTATGCATATTAACAGTAGACGAAAATGAAAAAAAATATGATGAAGGTATTAAAATTTCTTTGGGAAGCTTAAATGACTTATCTACCATAGCAAGAAATTTATTTGAAGCATTAAGAAAATGTGATGATATTGGTGCAGATATTGTTCTTGCAGAAAGTTTTGAAGAAAAAGGTGTAGGTATAGCTATAATGAACAGATTAAATAAAGCAGCAGGCTTTGATATTGTAGAAGTATAACTATAAGTGTTAGCAAAATTTAATTATCAATATATTAAAACATATAATTTCTATTGGTAATTAATAAAATATAATAAAAGGTTTTGGAGGTAGAAGTTATGAAAATAGCTATAGGATGTGACCATGGTGCTTTTCAATTAAAAAATGAAATTATTAAATTCTTAAATGATGGAAATTATGAAGTTAAAGATTTTGGAACATATTCTGAAGAGTCTTGTGATTATCCAGATATTGCGCTTCCAGTTGCAGAAGCAGTCTCAAAGAAAGAATATGACTTTGGTATATTAGTATGTGGAACAGGAATAGGAATTGGTATTGCAGCTAATAAGGTTCCAGGAATAAGAGCAGCACTATGTTCAGATACATTTAGTGCTCATGCAACTAGAGAACATAATAATGCAAATATATTAACTATGGGACAGAGAGTTGTTGGAACTGGTCTTGCATTAGACATAGTAAAAACATTTTTAAGTACAGAATTTGAAGGCGAAAGACATCAAAAAAGAATTGATAAGATATCAGAAATTGAGAAAAAGTATTCAAAATAAGAGAAAAATAAAAAAATATAAATACTGGAGGAAACATAACATGAGTAAAGTTACAGAAATAAATCATCCTTTAATATTACATAAACTTGCAATCTTAAGAAATGAAGAAACAGGTTCTAAAGAATTTAGAAAGCTAGTAGAAGAAATTTCTATGTTAATGGCTTATGAAGTTACAAGAGATTTAAGTATGAAAGAAGTAGAAGTGAAAACTCCTATATGTACAACAAAGTGTAAAGTGCTTGCAGGTAAGAAAATGGCTGTTGTTCCAATATTGAGAGCTGGTCTTGGCATGGTTGATGGGGTTGTGAATATAATTCCAGCTGCTAAAATAGGTCATATTGGATTATATAGAGATGAAGAAACACTTCAACCAGTAGAATATTTCTGCAAATTACCACAAGACATTGCTGAAAGAGATGTTTTAGTAGTAGATCCAATGCTTGCAACTGGCGGATCATCAATAGACGCATTAACTATGCTTAAAAAAAGAGGAGCTAAAAGTTTAAAATTAATGTGTTTAGTAGGAGCTCCAGAAGGAATCGATGCTGTTAAAAAAGCTCATCCTGACGTTGATATTTTCTTAGCATCAATAGATGAAAAATTGAATGAGCATGGATATATAGTACCAGGTCTTGGAGATGCTGGAGATAGATTATTTGGAACTAAATAGAATAGTATTTAGGAGAAAAATCAAATGGAAAGACGCGATAAGCATAATTATTATTTAGATATAGCTGAGACAGTTTTGGAGAGAGGAACCTGCTTAAGAAGAAATTATGGTTCAATCATAGTGAAAAATGATGAAATAATTTCTACAGGTTATACTGGGGCATCAAGAGGGAGAAAAAACTGTATAGATTTAAATGTATGTATAAGAGAAAAACTTAATGTACCAAGGGGAAAACAATATGAGCTTTGTAGAAGTGTACATAGTGAAGCAAATGCTATTATAAGCGCTTCAAGAAGAGATATGATTGGATCAACTTTATATTTAGTTGGAAAAGATGCTAAAACGGGTGAGTACGTTGAAAATGCAAATTCTTGTTCGATGTGCAAGAGGCTTATAATAAATTCAGGTATAAAAAATATTATTATAAGGGATACTCAAGAAAATTTTAGAGAAATAGATGTTGAGGAATGGATTGAAAATGATGACTCTCTTGAGATGATGAAAGAAGCAGGATATTAAGCAACTCATAACTACATTATATACTAACAAATCCTGATTGGTATTTTGCCAATCGGGATTCTTTTGGTGTATAATGTTGATATAAATATACAATTGAATTCAGTTGATTAATGTTTAAAGATTTTAATTATTTAAACTATGTAGTTGAACTGAATGAAATGGAGGAAACATAGTGGGTAAAAAGAAGATAATAACTATATTCGGAACACGACCAGAAGCTATAAAGATGGCACCCTTAGTAAAAGAGCTTGAAAATAGAGAAGAAATAGAATCAAAAGTTTGTGTAACAGCTCAGCATAGAGAAATGCTTGATCAGGTTTTAGAGTTATTTGATATAACACCAGACTTTGATTTAAATATAATGAAAAGTAAACAAACATTAACAGGTATAACTAATAAAGTTTTAGAGGGATTAGAAGAGGTTTTTGAAAAAGAAAAACCAGATATGATACTAGTGCATGGAGATACAACTACAACATTTGCTGGAGCTTTAGCTGCTTTTTATAAACAAATAAAAGTTGGGCATGTTGAAGCTGGTCTTAGAACATTTAATAAATATTTTCCATTTCCTGAAGAAATGAATAGAAAATTAACAGGAAGCTTAGCTGATTTACATTTTGCACCTACAAAAGGTTCAAAAAACAATTTGTTAAGAGAAAGTATTAATGATGGTGATATCTATATTACAGGTAATACTGTGATTGATGCCATGATGCATACTGTTGAAGAAAATTATGTTTTTGAGAATGAAGAATTAAATAATATAGATTTCAAAAGTAAAAAAGTAATTATGATTACTGCACATAGAAGAGAAAATTGGGGTGAAGGTATAGAAAATATTTGTACAGCATTAAATAGAATTGTAGAAGAAAATGAAGATGTAGAATTAGTATACTTAGTGCATTTAAATCCAGTAGTTAAGGATGTTGTATTTGAAAAGCTTGGGGATAAAGATAGAGTTCATTTATTAGCACCACTAGATACTAAGGAAACGCATAATTTAATGAATAAATCATTTATGGTAATGACAGACTCAGGGGGATTACAAGAAGAAGCACCACATTTAGGAAAGCCAGTTTTGGTATTACGAGATGTTACAGAAAGGCCAGAAGCAGTTGAAGCGGGAACAGTTAAGCTAGTTGGAACTGATATAGATAAGATAGTTGAAGAAGCAAATATGTTACTTAGAGATAATGATTCGTATATTAGAATGAGTAAATCAATAAATCCATATGGTGATGGGCTTGCATCAAAGAGAATTGTTGATGCAATATTAAAGTACTACAAATTATCAGATAATGAAGTAGAAGAATTTATAAGATAATTTTTAATGTGTAACTTTAAGGTTTGCGGATAAATATAAAGAAAGTTGAAAGTATTAATACTATTAGATTAGATAGATACTTTTGACTTTTTTATTATTTATTGATTTTTATAAGAGAATATATTAAATATTAATATTAGTATTAATATAAAAACTACATTTGATATGTTTAAATTAAATAAAGTTTGTTTAATATTTAACAACACCCTTGATAAAAAAGTTATTAATGGTTATAATTATATTATGTTAATAATTTAACGAAATTAAAAAAATAATATAATATATGTGATTATTAGGAGGTCAATTATGAAAGATGTAGTTATCGTAAGTGCAGTAAGAACTGCATTAGGTAGTTTTGGTGGATCTTTAAAAGATGTACCAGCTGTAGATTTAGGAGCATTAGTTATTAAAGAAGCTGTTAACAGAGCAGGTATTAAACCAGAATTAGTTGAAGAAGTTATCATGGGTAATGTTATTCAAGCTGGTCTTGGACAAAACACAGCTAGACAAGCTACTATAAAAGCAGGATTACCACAAGAAGTTTCAGCTATGACTATAAATAAAGTTTGTGGATCAGGATTAAGAGCAGTTAGTTTAGCAGCTCAAATGATAAAGGCTGGAGACGCTGATTGCATTGTAGCTGGTGGTATGGAAAACATGTCAGCAGCACCATATGCATTGAAGGATACTAGATGGGGACATAAGATGGGAGACCATAAAGTTGTTGACACAATGATTAATGATGCATTATGGGATGCTTTTAATAATTATCATATGGGAGTTACAGCTGAAAATATTGCTAAGCAATGGGGACTAACTAGAGAAGAACAAGATGCTTTTGCAGCATCATCTCAACAAAAGGCTGAAGCAGCAATTAAAGCAGGAAAATTTAAAGATGAAATAGTTCCAGTTGTTATTCCACAAAGAAAAGGAGAACCAAAGGTATTCGATACTGATGAATTCCCAAGATTTGGAACAACTGCAGAAACTTTAGCGAAATTAAGACCATCATTTATAAAAGATGGTACTGTAACTGCTGGTAATGCTTCAGGAATTAATGATGGAGCTGCAGCTTTTGTAATAATGAGCGCTGAAAAAGCTGAAGAATTAGGATTAAAAGTAATGGCTAAGATTAAATCTTACGGATCAAAAGGATTAGATCCAGCTATAATGGGATATGGACCATTCCATGCAACTAAGAAAGCTTTAGAAAAAGCTAATATGGAAGTTAAAGATTTAGACTTAATAGAAGCTAATGAAGCATTTGCAGCTCAAAGTTTAGCTGTAGCTAAAGATTTAGGATTCGATATGGAAAAAGTTAATGTAAATGGTGGAGCAATAGCTTTAGGTCACCCAGTTGGGGCTTCTGGAGCAAGAATATTAGTTACTCTTCTTCACGAAATGGAAAAGAGAGATGCTAAAACTGGTTTAGCTACTCTTTGTATTGGTGGAGGAATGGGAACTGCTCTTGTTGTTGAAAGATAGTTCTTATTTAGATAAACCTCAGAGAATTTTCTCTGAGGTTTTTTACATGATTAAAAAAATAATGTTATTAAGTTTTTAAAAGATTATTTTTTATTTATATAAGGTGAAGTGTATGAAAGAATAGCTTAAAAACATAAGGCTCATTGGATTTAAGAGTCATATAGTGTAAATATATGTTGAATAAAAAATTAATTATTGAATAAGTGTTAGGATACGTATTCACAAGTATAAAAAGAGATAATTATAAACTCATTGATATAAACATCAAAAAAGAGAATAAATGGAGAAGATTTAAGAAAATATATTACAGATAATTTAGATTTGTCGATATGAAAATGTTATCAGAGATTAGAAAGGCTTTATTCATATAACTAAATATTCGGACAATTGAATAAGGAAGCAGATATTTATGTAAAAATAAAGAAAAATTGAGAAAACATTAATATTGACTAAGCATTTACTAGTAATTTAAAGGTAATTTGATTAAATTATCCTTAAATGAATAATTTGACTACAAATCATGCTTTATTAAAGATGAAGAAAGGATATATAATATCTCATATTGGATTTAGCATTAATCTAAAGATATGAATAAACTTCTTTTCTTAATGACAAACTACATTATGAGAGTGGGTTATTGATATCTTTATGAGAAAAAGCTATATTATCCTTCAAAAATTATGCAAGAATTTATAATCATTAAATTTAATATGAAATTCTGTATAAAAGGAACGAAAGGAAGTGTTTGAAGTGGAAATATCTTTGACAACAGGATTTCCATTGGGTATAAGTAGTGAGATTGTTACTCAATGGATAATCATGTTAGTTTTAGCTATTGGCGGATTTCTATTAACACGGAATTTAAAAAGCATCCCTGATAAAAGGCAGGCGGCTTTAGAAAAATTGTACGTAACTGTAGAATCTCTAGTAAAAAGTACTATGGGCGATAGTTACATGAATTTTATTCCATATATAGGAAGTTTAATTGTTTATCTATTATGTTTAAACTTTACAGGGTTAATTGGAATAAAACCACCAACTCAAAGTTTGAGTGTAACAGCTGGATTAGGGATAACTACATTTATGACTATACAGTATACAGCCATAAAGAGAAATGGTCTTTTGGGATATGCAAAAGGCTATGCGCATCCTTTTATAGTTATGTTACCAATAAACATAATGGAAAGAATTATGCTTCCAGTATCATTAGCTCTTCGACTATTTGGTAATATGCTAGCAGCAACATTATTGGTAGATTTAGTTTATGAATCATTAGCTGAAGTAGCTAGTGTTGCACAAATAGGATTACCAATCATAGTACATTCATATTTTGATGTATTTGATGGATCAATTCAAATGCTAGTATTTACAATGTTAACTATGATTCAAATAAAATTAGTAGCTGAAGAGTAAAAAAACAAATTATTATTTTTAGGAGGAATTATAAAATGAGTTTAGGAGTTTTAGCAGCTGCAATAGCAGTATTTACAGGTGTAGGTGCAGGAATTGGAATTGGTATAGCAACAGGAAAGGCAACAGAAGCAATCGCTAGACAGCCAGAAGCAGCAGGAAAGATTCAAACAGCATTAATCATTGGTGGAGGTCTTGCAGAAGCAACAGCTATCTATGGATTAATAATCGCATTTATGTTAATGAATAAATAATTAATATTACTTGAGTTGAGAGTATTAACTCCGAAGGGAGGATAAAAGTAATTATATGAATATTAGTATTACGATTCCTACAATGGTATGGACAATAATAAATTTTGCGATATTACTTTTAATATTAAAATACTTCTTTTGGAATAAACTTAAAGAAGTAATTGAATCAAGACAAAATGAAATAGAAGATAAATTAGCAAAAGCTGATGAAGATTCTGAAAAAGCTAGAATGTATTTGGTTCAAAATGAAAGAATATTAAAAGATGCTAGAAAAGAAGGTAAAAAAATTACCGAGGCTAAAAAGAAAAAGGCAGATAAGATTTATGATGAAATAATCGATGATGCTAAACAAGAAGCTGAAGCACTGATAGAGAGAGCAAAAATAGAAATAAAGAGAGAAAAAGAAAAAGCAGAATATGAGGTTAAAAAGCAAGCAGTAGACTTAGCTGTAGAACTTTCTATAAAAGCTTTAGATGCACAAATTGATGAGGACTTACATAGAAAACTTATTAGCGACTTTATTGCTAAGGTAGGGATGTAATTATGTATGAATATTTAGATAGAAGATATGCATTAGCTCTTTATGAAGTTGCAGAAGAAAAAGGCCAAGTCCAAGAATATTTAAAAGATCTAAGAGAAATATGTGATTTAATTGAAAACAATCATGATTTCTATGAAGTAATAAAGCATCCTCAAATTAGTACAAAAAGAAAGAAGAAAACCTTTATAAATATATTTAAGGGAAAAATAGACGAAGAGCTTCTTTCGTTCCTTTTAATATTAATAGAAAAAGACAGGATTTTATATCTAAGAAAAAAATTAAACCAAATGGAAATTATAGACTTAGAAAGAAAAAATACTGTAAGAGGATTAATAAAAACAGCAGTTCCATTATTACAAGAAGAATTAGATAAACTTCAAAATATATTTGAAGCTAAATACAATAAAAAAATTATTTTTGAAACTAATGTAGATAAGTCTCTTTTAGGTGGAGTTTATGTACGAATAGGAAATAATGTAATTGATGGAACTGTAAAAGCTAAAATAAATGAAATGAAAGAATTAGTTCTTAAAAAGAAATAGAGGTGAATCCATGAATATTAAACCAGAAGAAATAACTTCTATTATAAAAAAAGAGATAGAAAGATATGAAAAGCAAATAAAAACAATAGATTCTGGTACAATAATCCAAGTTGGAGACGGTGTTGCGAGAGTTTATGGATTAGACGATTGTATGGAAGGTGAACTTTTAGAGTTTCCAAACGATGTGTATGGAATGGCATTAAACCTTGAACAAGATAATGTTGGTTGTGTTCTTCTAGGTAGTGAAGAAGGTATTAAAGAAGGAGATATTGTTAAAGGTACTGGTAGAATAGTTGAAGTACCAGTTGGTGACGAATTGATTGGTAGAGTAGTAAATTCACTAGGTGAGCCTTTGGATGGAAAAGGGCCTCTAAATACTGGTAAAACAAGACCGGTAGAAGTTCCGGCACCTAGCATTATTCAAAGAAGTTCTGTTAATGAGCCACTTCAAACAGGGATTAAAGCAATCGATTCTATGATTCCTATAGGTAAAGGTCAAAGAGAGCTTATTATAGGGGATAGACAAACAGGAAAAACGGCTGTAGCTATTGATACAATTTTAAATCAAAAGGGTAAAGATGTTATATGTATTTATGTAGCGATTGGTCAAAAGCAATCTACAGTAGCTCATATAGTTAACACATTTACTGAAATGGGGGCAATGGATTATAGCATAGTTGTAACATCTACTGCAGCAGATTCTGCACCACTTCAATATATTGCACCTTATGCTGGATGTAGTATTGCTGAGTATTTTATGAATAAAGGCAAAGATGTGTTAATAGTTTATGATGACTTATCTAAGCATGCTGTTGCTTATAGAGCTATGTCACTACTTCTTAAAAGACCACCAGGCAGAGAAGCTTATCCTGGAGATGTATTCTATATACACTCAAGATTACTTGAAAGAGCAGCTAAATTATCACCAGAATTAGGCGGTGGTTCATTAACTGCTTTACCTATTATAGAAACACTAGCAGGTGATATTACAGCTTATATACCAACTAACGTAATTTCAATTACAGATGGTCAAATATTCTTAGAAGCAGATTTATTCTACTCGGGTCAAAGGCCAGCTGTTAATGCAGGTATATCTGTATCAAGAGTTGGTGGTAATGCTCAAATTAAAGCTATGAAACAAGTAAGTGGTACATTAAGACTAGAACTTGCACAATATAGAGAACTTGCAGCATTTTCTCAATTTGGTTCTGATTTAGATAATGATTCAAGTAAGAGACTTGCAAAAGGTAAGAGATTGATTGAAGTGTTAAAGCAAAATCAATATAGTCCAATGGATGTTAGTAAACAAATAATAATTTTATATGCAGCAGTTAATGATTTCTTATCTGATATAAAAGTTAGTGATGTAAAAAAATTCGAAAAGGATCTGTTGGAATACATAGAGATTCACAATAGAGAATTAGAAAAGGCTATAATAACAGAAAAAACTCTTACTGATGAAATAAAGAAACAATTAGAAGTAGTTATAGTTGAATTTAAAAAGATATTTTTACAAGAAGCATAGCTTATTTTAAGCTATGCCATTCTTTAGGAGGTAATCATGGGAGCAGCTGGACTTATTGATATAAAAAGAAGAATAAAGTCAGTAGAAAATACAAGAAAAATTACAAATGCCATGGGACTTGTTGCTACTTCTAAACTACGTAAATCAAAAAAAGAATTATTAGTAAATGAAAGTTTTATAGATTCAGTAGAACCAATTATAAAAACTCTTTCGTCTGTTATTTCTCATGATAAAAAAAATATTTATTTTGACGGAAATAAAAGTGAAAATAAGCTATATATAGTAGTTACATCTGAAACTGGATTATGTGGAGGCTTTAATGGAAATATAGTTTCATATTTAAATGAGTTAGTTAAGAATGAGAAAGCTAACAGTAAGGTTATAGTAGTTGGAAATAGAGGTATAAGTTATATTAGAAGAACTGGCCTTGATGCAATTGAAGAATATGTTGATATATCAGATATACCAACGGTAAAAGAATGCAAAGTTATTTTTGAAAAAGCTCTTAGTATGTATCTTAATAGTGAAGTTTCAGAAGTAAATATTGTATACACAAATTTTTATTCGTCAGTTAGACAAGAACCTACATGTATAAAAATATTACCAATAGATAGAATTGATGGTGAAGCGCCAATGTGTATGGTTGAGCCTAATGTATATGCCGCATTAAATGATGCATTAAATATTTATTTAAAGGCGAAAGTTAGAAGTTTATTATTAAGTTCAAAATGTAGTGAGCAAAATTCTAGAATGACAGCTATGAACGGAGCTACAAGTAATGCAAATGATTTATTATCTAATTTAAATCTTAAATTTAATAGAATTAGACAAGGAATTATTACACAAGAAATAAGTGAAATTGTTGGAGGAGCAGCAGCTCAAAAATAGTAAGGAGGTATCTTATGGCTGAACATATTGGAAAAGTAGTTCAAGTAATTGGGCCAGTAATAGATATAAAATTTGATTCGGATTCTCTTCCAAATTTATACAACAGCATACACATAGATTTGGATGAAGGCAAAGAATTAATAGCTGAAGTTGAGCAACATGTTGGTGACGATATAGTTAGATGTATAGCAATGGAAGCTACAGAGGGTTTAAAAAGAGGAATGAAAGCAGTTAATACAGGAAGACCTATTTCTGTTCCTGTAGGAGAAAATGTACTTGGGAGATTATTTAATGTATTAGGAAAACCTATAGACAATGCTGGTGAGGTTGTTGCAAAAGAAGAATATCCAATACATAGACCAGCACCTAGCTTTCAAGAACAATCTGTTGAACCAGAAATGTTTGAAACAGGAATCAAAGTTATAGATTTACTTGCACCATATCAAAAGGGTGGTAAAATTGGTCTTTTTGGTGGAGCTGGAGTTGGTAAAACAGTATTGATTCAAGAATTAATAAATAATATAGCTAAAGAACATGGTGGATTATCAGTATTTACTGGAGTTGGTGAAAGATCAAGAGAAGGTAATGATTTATATCATGAAATGAAAGACTCAGGAGTTCTTGCGAAAACAGCTTTAGTATTTGGTCAAATGAATGAACCACCAGGTGCCAGAATGAGAGTTGCACTAACAGGGCTTACAATGGCAGAATATTTTAGAGATAAAGGTCAAGATGTGTTACTATTTATTGATAACATATTTAGATTTACTCAAGCAGGATCTGAAGTTTCTGCATTACTTGGAAGAACTCCTTCAGCAGTTGGATATCAACCAACACTCGCAACTGAAATGGGTGCGCTT
Source organism: Clostridium butyricum (assembly GCA_015058475.1). GTDB lineage: Bacteria > Bacillota > Clostridia > Clostridiales > Clostridiaceae > Clostridium > Clostridium butyricum_B. The sequence continues at coordinate 23,067 of SVCF01000006.1, forward strand.
CAAGAAAGAATTACTTCAACTGTTAATGGATCAATTACATCAGTTCAAGCAGTATATGTACCTGCTGATGACTTAACTGATCCAGCACCAGCAACAACATTTACACATTTAGATGCTACAACTGTTTTATCTAGAAATATTGTTGAACTTGGAATATATCCAGCAGTAGATCCACTAGAATCTACTTCAAGAATACTAGATCCTAGAATAGTTGGTGAAGAGCACTATCAAGTTGCTACTGATGTAAAAAATATTCTTGAAAAATATAAAGAATTACAAGATATCATTGCAATATTAGGTGTAGATGAATTATCTGATGAAGATAAAGTGACTGTTGGAAGAGCGAGAAGAATTCAAAGATTTTTATCCCAACCATTCACGGTTGGAGAACAATTTACTGGTATGCCTGGTAAGTATGTTTCTGTAAAAGATACAGTAAGAGGATTTAAAGAAATTTTAGAAGGTAAATATGATAGTTTGCCGGAGTCAGCATTCCTTTTTGTTGGATCTATTGAAGATGCATTACAAAAAGCTAAGTCTATGGAATAAGGAGATGATTAATAATGGGCAAGACATTTGCACTAAAAATCGTCACACCTAGCCATGATGTATATAATGGAAATATTGAAAAATTATTTTTAAAAAATACTAGTGGAGAACTTGAAGTTCTGGCTAATCATGAAGATATGATAACTAGTACAGTACCTTATATAATGAAATTCTTAGATAGTGATGGTGAAGAACAAAGATTATTTGTATCGTCAGCAATTGTATATGTGTATCAAGGAAACGTAACAATATGTACAGATGCAGCGGAATTTCCAGAGGATATTGATTTTGAAAGAGCTGAAAAAGCTAAGAGTAGAGCAGAAGAAAGACTTCAAAATGCTGAAGAATATGATAAGCAAAGATACACTTTATCATTAGCGAGAGCTATAGAGAGATTAAAATTAAAGAAATAAGAAAATGCACTATTTTAATTTAAATTAAGATAGTGCATTTTTTATGCAGTAAAGATTATATTTATAAATGTTTAATTTAGCACAAATTATTCAAAGATTTATATATTGTTAGTATGCAGATAAATCATAATAGGTTGAATAAAAACAATCAAGGCTGACCATAATTAAGAAATGATAAAAATAATAGGGGGAAGAATGACATGAAATTAAAGGTTAGTATGGTTGTTCTATTGATAACATCATTTATTAATATGGGGTACATTGAAAATGTTTTTCAGTGTATAGATGGTTTTTATAATTTGGAAAGTATTGTGAAAGAAAAAAGTGATTTTGTAGAGAATGCAGTAAAAATTCAATATAAAACTAGAAACAGTATCTGCGATGAAGAAGAACGAATAGAGGCAATATTTTATAATTTCAATATTGAAAAATGTGAGAGTAATTCATTGAATCAATTAGAGATTTCTAAAGATAAACAAACTATAGAAGTTAATCTATGGGTAGAAGATGATTACTCTTATATAGAAGCCATAATATTTAATTTTGATAATAGGTATGAAACAAAAGACTTGAAAAAAATATTACAAAAAATAGAAGATGATAGTTTGGAGTTAGTTGAGTACTATTCATATTACAAAGGTAAAGCACATGATGGTATTATTGATGAACTAAATTATGAAGGATATTTAACAGATAGTAAAGTAATAAAGATAAATAATGGTTATACAGGAGTAGCAAATTTAAATAGTGGTAAAAAAATAAATTTTGCAGAAGTTAAGTATGATACGGGTTCATATATTATAATTGCTACACCGGTTATATTCACAACATACTAACAATAATATATGGAGGATAATATGGAGAAAATAGTGGTGAAATCTATTAATGAATTAAAGGGTGAGGTAAATATTAGTTCAGCTAAAAATGCTGTATTACCAATTATTGCTGCAACTATATTGTGCCCAGAAGCCATTACTATAGAAAATACACCAATGTTAGAAGACGTAGAGGTAATATGTAGATTATTAAGTGAATTAAATTGTGATGTAAATATATCGCATATCACTGATAAATTAGAGATAAATACTAAAAATATAGTGCCAATTGATACTGATGTAGAATTAATGAGAAAAATGCGGGCATCATTTTTAATTATGGGACCTATGCTAGCTAGATTTGGATATTGTAAATTGTCTTTGCCAGGAGGATGTAATATAGGAAGCAGACCGATTGATTTACATTTAAAAGGATTTAAACTTCTTGGAGCAGACATAACAGCAGATCATGGATTTATAGAAGTAAGAGCAAAGAGAATTGTTGGAAATAGAATATATTTAGATTTTCCTTCAGTTGGAGCAACAGAAAATATTATGATGGCTGCTGTATTAGCAAAAGGAACAACAATAATAGAAAATGCAGCTGAAGAACCAGAAATATGGGATCTAGCAAACTTTTTAAATGCAATGGGAGCTGATATCAAAGGAGCTGGTTTTGGGAAAATTACAATAGAAGGTGTAGATAAATTAAATGGAGTAAATTATACTCCAATTTATGATAGAATTGAAGCAGGAACCTTTATGGTTGCAGCAGCAATAACTAATAGTAAGATAAAAATTAATGGGATAAATGAGGAACATTTAAGACCAGTGATAGAAAAACTTAAAGAATGTGGAATTAAGTTTGGAGATTATGAGAAAAATTCAGTAGTGGTAGATGGTAGAGGTAATAAGAATCCATTGGACATTAAAACTTTGCCATATCCAGGATTTCCAACTGATATGCAACCGCAGATGATGAGTTTGCTTGCTGTTGTAAATGGAGTAAGTATAATTACAGAAACTGTTTTTGAGAATAGATTCATGCATGTGGCAGAATTACAAAGGATGGGAGCAAATATAAAAATTGATGGAAGAATAGCTATAGTTGAAGGTGTTTCTAAGTTAACAGGATGCGAAGTTAAAGCAACAGATTTAAGAGCAGGTGCAGCAATGATTTTAAGTGGGCTAATTGCTGAAAGTGAAACTGTTATAGGAGATATATATCATATTGATAGAGGATATGTTGATATAGAAGAAAAGTTTTCTAAACTAGGAGCAGATATCTATAGAGTGAAAATATAGATTTAATTTATCCTAGTATAATAAATTATGCATAATATAAGGCTGATAATATTTAAAAAGCTTTTATATTATGCATTTTATTATTTTAATAAAGTTTAACAAAAAGTAATATATTTACAAATAATACAAAGAAATTATTGCTCATAAATGCTAAGTAAAAACATATAGTATAGTGTGGAAAGCATTTAGGAGGTAATCTATTATGAAGAATAACAAAAAAATGATAAACAATAATATAATAATAATTATAAGTATGACATTAATAATTATAAGTATGACTATTTTATTGCCAGTATTATTTTTGAAAAATGTTGATGAAGATAATAAATTTAAGATTGATAGTGATACTATAATCAAGAATTCAAGTGTGAATTTTCCGAAGAATGGTAAGGTTAAACTGTATAATGTTGAGAGTAATACTATAGAAGAAATAGAATTAGAAGAATATATTATGGGGGTTGTAGCTAGCGAAATGCCAGCTAATTTTAATGAAGAAGCTATAAAAGCACAAGCAGTAGCAGCTAGAACATTCTATATAAATCGTAAAAGTAATAAATGTTCAAATGCAACTTCACATAATGCTGAAATTTGCAATACTGTTCATTGTCAGGTATATATGAATAAAGAAGAAAGATTAAATCTGTGGGATAGTAAAAATAGAGAAAAGTATTGGAATAAGATAAAAAGTGCTGTTTCAGAAACGAAGGGACAGATTTTAACTTATGAAGGTGAGGTCTTAGAATATCCTCAATATTTTGCTGTTAGCTCAGGAAAAACAGAAGATTCAAAAGATGTATTAGCTTTGGATATACCTTATTTAAAATCCACAGAAAGTAGTGGCGAAGAAGTAGCACCTAAATTTAAATCAACTAAAGAGATAGATATAGATGAATTTATTAATGAGATTAACAAAAAGTATCCTAAATCAAGAATAGAAAAAGAAAATGTAAGAGATTTGATTTACATTAAAAAATATAACATTAGTGGTAGTGTAAATGAAATAAAATTGGGTGAAAGTTCTATTAAAGGAACTGAATTTAGAAAATTATTTAATTTAAGTTCAACATACTTTACATTGGATATAAGAGATGATATAGTAACAATTGCCTGTACAGGCTATGGTCACGGAGTTGGGATGAGTCAATGGGGTGCAAATATTATGGCGAAAAATGGATACACATATAAAGACATTCTTAAGCATTATTATCATGGAATTGAAATCGAAAATTTAGAATATAATTAATTTCTTAGTTTACGTATAAGACTAAGGAGTTTTTTAAATATAATCAGAATATTAAACTTTCTCAGAATTACTGCAAAGATTTTTTTAGTTATAAGTTATGGAATCAGTAGTATTATAAAATATCCTTCTTATATTTAATATGTAAAAAATGAAAATGAAGAAAAAACATGATCGAGCGATATAAATAATCCCTAAAAAATCACTTAATAAATTAAATTGAATTGTAATCATCAAATTATGATCACACTCCGAAAAAAAATATAAAAATAACAAATAAAAAATGTTATATATGTATTATTTTTCATAAAACGGTAACAATAAGAGAAGGAGGTGTTCATAGATGAACAAAAAATTCAAACAAAGATTAAGAGATTTATTAAAAAAGGAAGGATTTTATATTGCTTTATTCCTTTGTCTCTGCATAATGGCTACAGTAGGAACCATCTCTTATAAAATGCTATCTAAGAATAATATTGACAATGCACAAGATAACTTAAACAATGAGGTGACATTGAATATTGATAGAGAAAATAAAGATATAGCTAGCACAGAAATTCCTAATGCGGAAAGAGTGGAGAATACTGTTGAACCTAGTATTGACCAGGAAAATGAATCTAAGCCAGAAGAAAAAAGTGATAAGAGTTCAACTTCTGTAGCAACAACTGCGGTAGTTAAATTTTTAAATCCGGTAGAAGGTGTTGAAAGTAGAACTTATACTTATCCTAATCCTGTTCAGATTGAAGAAAATATATTTAGAACTATTAGAGGAGTAAATATAGATGCTAAGATTGGAACAGACGTTAAATCAGCTGCTGAGGGAATCGTAAGTATTGTTGAAAATGCTGGGGTAGAAGAAGGAATAGTAGTAGAAGTAAAACATGCCAACGGTTTAAAGACTAGATATGGGAATCTTGATGTTAATGTTTCTGTAAAAGAAGGAGATAAAGTTAACGCAGGTCAAGTAATTGGTAAAGTTGGAAATACTGCTAAGGTTTTTGAGGAAGAAGTATTTGGACAATTTTTAAATTTACAAGTTATTGATGCTAATGGAAATCAAGTAAATCCAGAAAAGTACTTTGAATTAAAAGCAGAATAAGAAAAGAATTATATTAATCAGTCTTTGACTGATTAATATAATTTAAATTATGTTGAAAAGATTAATAGAATAATAATTGATATAGTATGCATAATAAGTACAAGAATAAATTGAAATATAAAAAGTATAATTTTATAGGCTAGGAGGAAAAATTAATGAAAGATTATATAGAAGAAAGAGTTTTAGATGTTGCTAAATATATCATTGATTCTAAAGCAACTATTAGAAAGACAGCAAAAGTATTTGGAGTAAGTAAAAGCACTATACACAAAGATATGACAGAAAGATTGCCTAAAATTAATCCTGAAATTGCAGAAGAAACACATTCAGTCTTAGAATTAAATAAATCTGAACGACATATTAGAGGTGGAAAAGCTACTCAAATGAAATATAAAGCTATTGAATCTTAGATAAATAACGACTATAATATATAATTAGTAGAATTATGTAAAGTAAGGAAGTAATATGTATTATAGGAGTGAATAAAGATGAGCTTTTGGAGAACGGGGACAGATCTTGCTATAGATTTAGGAACAGCAACCGTATTGGTGTATGCAAAAGGAAAAGGTGTAGTTTTAAAAGAACCATCAGTTGTAGCAATTAATAATAATAATAATAGTATTTTAGCTATTGGTGATGAAGCACGAAAAATGATAGGTAGAACCCCGGGAAACATTATTGCAGTAAGACCATTGCGTGATGGTGTTATATCTGACTATGATCTTACTCAAAAAATGTTGAAGGAATTTATTAAAAAAGCATCTGGTAAGAGAAATTTAAGAGCACCAAATGTTGTTGTATGTGTACCATCTGAAGCAACAGAAGTAGAAAAAAGAGCAGTTATTGATGCAACTATGAATGCAGGAGCTAAAACTGTTCGTATAATAGAAGAACCTCTTGCAGCAGCTATAGGCGCTGGAATTGATATTGCTAAACCAAATGGCTGTATGGTAGTAGATATTGGAGGAGGAACTTGTGACATAGCAGTCATATCTTTAGGTGGAGTTGTTGAGAGAGAATCTATTAAGATTGCAGGAGACAAGTTTGATGATGCCATAATAAGATATGTACGAAGTGAATATAAACTAATGATTGGTGAAAAAACAGCTGAAGAATTAAAAATAAATATTGGGTCAGCATTTAAAAATGCTAGAAATTTATCGTGTATGATGAAAGGTAGAAATTTAGTAACAGGTCTACCAGATGAAGTTGAAATTAATACAGAAGAAATACGACTTGCAATACAAGAACCTGTACAAAGTATAGTTGACTGCGTAAAAGTTGTCTTAGAAAGGACACCGCCAGAACTATCAGCAGATATAATAGAAAAAGGTATTGTAATGACTGGTGGCGGTTCATTGCTTAACGGACTGGATAAACTTATTCAATTCAGAACAGGCGTAGCAGTAACTGTTGCAGAAGGTGCAGAAGAATGTGTTGTAAATGGGTCAGGAGAAGTATTAGGGTATTTAGATAGATTAGACAGAGAAGTGAATTCGCAACAAATAGTCCTTATAGAATAAAACATAGAGAGATTTCAATGAAGTTGAAATCTCTCTATGTTTTTTAAAATTTAAAAGTAAGTATTAATTAGAGTTTTGGAAATGAACCACTAGTTAAATTATAAGCATCCATAAATGATTTAGATATAACTTTTGCCATATCCATAATAAATGATAAACGTATGCTTCTGGAAAAAAACAAGTCAGAATTTTCGCTAGAATCTACAATTCCTATTACAGAAGCTATACCCACTTCGGGGAGCTCTTTGCCTACACCTTTTCCGGGATGTATAGCATAGTCTCTAATGCGAATTTCACCTATATCTTCTTGATTGCCTAGACATGCATCTATTCCAATAATATGAGCTGCAGGATGAAGTTTTTGGATCTCGGTTAAACGTTCATCTATATTTAGTGCGTGTATTGGTTCTGATAAGGTACCATATACAGGAAGTGGAAAAAAATTTTCCATTAGTATAGTTCCTACTAATGGACCGAGGCAATCACCAATACATTTATCAGTGCCAATGCAAACAATGATTGTATTAGAATTAATATATTTTTCTAAATCATGAGATAATGTATAAGAAAATTTAGTAGAGTTATCATTGCTATATGGATTCATTAAAGGCATCCCTCCTTATAGAATATATATATTTAGAAATGTGAAAAAATAGTATATAAAAATTAAAAAGTGGAAATAAATACTAATATAGGAGGGCGAAATGAAAAAGATTATTATGTTTTTAATATTTGTATTCACTTTAATAGTAAATATGTTTTTAGTTGTTTTTTGGAATCCAAGTATAGAGAGAAAAAACTATGAAAAAGGAACTGAGGCTGTTTTTAGTAATACAAAATCTTTATATAAGGTTGACCAAGCAAACATATTAAAAAACTTAGACGAACAAGAATTAGAAGAGTTAAATGAAATTATTTCAGACTTATCAACATTTGAAATGGGTGAAATAATTAATGATTTTAATGACTCTGATCAAAGTGGAATTATAAGTGCATTTAGGCGTTTAAAAAGAAGATTACGAGAGGACGATTATAAAAGAATAGAAGAAATATTTGAACCTTTCATAGATATAGAAGAAGTTGAAAATGTACTAAAAAATAAATATGTTTAGTATATTAAATTGAAGAAAACAAGAGAAAAAGTGAGATATATTATTATAATTTCTTCAAATGGGTATATACAAGAGTTGAAATAAGTTTGCGTTGAAGATATACTAATCATTGTTGATGTGAGAGAAACACAGCAACACAAAAGAATAATATGGAGGAATTCCCGAGTGGCCAAAGGGGGCAGACTGTAAATCTGTTGCGTCTCGCTTCGATGGTTCGAATCCATCTTCCTCCACCATTAGATGGGCGCATAGCTCAGCTGGGAGAGCACCTGCCTTACAAGCAGGGGGTCACAGGTTCGAGCCCTGTTGTGCCCACCATCTAAAAAATAATATAAATATGCTGGCATGGCTCAACGGTAGAGCAGCTGACTTGTAATCAGCAGGTTGTAGGTTCGATTCCTATTGCCAGCTCCACATTATGGAGGAATTCCCGAGTGGCCAAAGGGGGCAGACTGTAAATCTGTTACGTTTCGTTTCGATGGTTCGAATCCATCTTCCTCCACCATTTAAATTAATTAATTAGTTTAAAGAAATATGTAGATATTTATATTATATTAAAAAAAGAATATGCTGGCATGGCTCAACGGTAGAGCAGCTGACTTGTAATCAGCAGGTTGTAGGTTCGATTCCTATTGCCAGCTCCACATTATGGAGGAATTCCCGAGTGGCCAAAGGGGGCAGACTGTAAATCTGTTACGTTTCGTTTCGATGGTTCGAATCCATCTTCCTCCACCAAAACCTCAAAATTAATATTTTGAGGTTTTTTTATTAATAAGAATTATAATAAATATTTATAAAAATAAAATTCATAATATACTGCAAGTTTTAACAGAATATTCTTATCACAATATAAAACTAATAAATTATATTTCGAAAAATATGTTTATTATGGGATATTGACCATAAAAACAATATATGATACAATAAATCACGAAAATTAAATTATTGTTACTCTTATCAAGAGAGGTGGAGGGATAGGGCCCAGTGAAACCCGGCAACCTGTTTAATTACAAGGTGCCAATTCCAGTAGAAATTTTTTCTACAAGATAAGAAAGTATTGTGTAATCACACTCTTCTTATCGAAGAGTTTTTTTATCGTCTAAAATTAGGGGTTTTTTCCCTTATTAAAGTTTGATAAGAATCAATTAAGAAGTGTGAGATTTTTCACTTTTAATCAGATTATTTCATTATTAATGATAGAGAGTACAAGCGGAAGGAGAAAAATATGAGAAAGTTATTTACATCAGAATCAGTTACAGAAGGTCATCCAGATAAAATGTGTGACCAAATTTCAGATGGAGTATTGGATGCAATTTTAGCACAAGATCCAAATGCAAGAGTAGCATGTGAGACATGCACAACTACAGGGATGGTTATGGTAATGGGAGAAATCTCAACTAATTGTTATGTTGATATTCCTAAAGTAGTTAGAGAAACTGTTAGAGAAATTGGGTATGATAGAGCTAAATATGGATTTGACTGTGATACTTGTTCAGTTATGACAACAATAGATGAACAATCAGCAGATATTGCACAAGGTGTTGATGAAGCACTTGAATCTAGACAAGGTGAAAAAGATGAAGTTGAGGCTGTAGGCGCTGGAGATCAAGGGATGATGTTTGGTTTTGCTACAAACGAAACTGATGCATATATGCCATTACCAATTTATATGGCTCATAAATTATCTAGAAGACTTACTGAGGTTAGAAAAAACGGAACATTAGATTACTTAAGACCAGATGGTAAAACTCAAGTAACAGTTGAATATGAAGATGAAAAGCCAAAGAGAATAGATACAATAGTAATATCTACTCAACATGATGAGCATATAACATTAGAGCAAATAGAAAAAGACCTAATAGAATATGTTATAAAAGCAGTTGTTCCATCTGAATTGTTAGATGATAAAACAAGATATTTTATAAATCCAACTGGAAGATTTGTTGTTGGAGGCCCTCAAGGAGATTCAGGATTAACTGGAAGAAAAATTATAGTTGATACTTATGGTGGATACGGTAGACATGGTGGTGGAGCTTTCTCAGGGAAAGATCCAACAAAAGTCGATAGATCTGCTGCATATGCTGCTAGATGGGTTGCTAAGAATTTAGTTGCTGCGGGAGTAGCTGAAAAGTTAGAAATACAATTAGCATATGCTATTGGTGTTGCTAAGCCAGTATCAATAACTGTTGACACTTTTGGAACAGGAAAATTATCAGATGATAAGATAGTTGAAATTGTTGAAAGAGTATTTGATTTAAGACCAGGAGCTATAATAAGAGACCTTGATTTAAGAAGACCTATATATAAGCAAACCGCTGCTTATGGTCACTTTGGTAGGACAGATCTTAATTTACCTTGGGAGCAACTAAATAAGGTAGAAGAAATTAAAAAATATATTTAGCATTTAATTATAATAAAAGCAGGAAAGTTTTAATTAACTACCTGCTTTTTATTTTAGAGAAATATTTTATTAAATAAGCTAAAAAAATAATACAATATATAATAAATATTAGTATAAGTGAAATGGATATTCTTAACAATACAGAATATTAAGGTGCAGTGCATTTATTTATGTATATAAGCTAATCATATAGTGATGTAGTATAAAATTATATATTGAACTTATGATATAATAAAAAAATAATCTAGTTATATTAAAACATAAGTTAAGTTATAGTTTGGAGAGATTGTTATGGAAGTTCTTAATGGTTTTGTTGAAAATATTGTTTTTAAAAGTGAGGATACTGGGTATGTTGTATGCAGAGTTAGATCAGATAAAAATTTAGTTAGTGCAGTAGGAACAGTACCTTTTTTGCGAGAAGGTCAAAATGTAAAATTAACTGGTTATTGGACATTACATAAACAATTTGGCAATCAATTTAATATTCAAGACTATGAAGAAATTCTTCCAAATTCAATAGATGGAATTGAAAAATATTTGAGTGCAGGAGTTATTCATGGAATAGGACCTATAACAGCTAAAAAGATAATTGAAAAATTCGGTGAAGAAACTTTAGATATAATGGAGAATCATATAGAAAGACTCATGGAGATTGAAGGGATTGGAGAGAAAAAATTTCAAATAATATATGAGTCGTATATTGAACAACAAGGTTTAAAAGATATAATTTTATATTTTAATAAACATGGTGTTACAAACAATCAATGCGTAAAGATTTATAAAAAGTTTGGTCCAAATGCTAAGCAAATTGTATCTGACAATCCATACATACTTTGTGAGGAAATTTCAGGTATAGGATTTAAGACAGCAGATAGAATAGCTATGAGCATAGGAATAAAAAATGATTCTGATTTTAGAATTCAAAGTGGAATAAAATATGTTATGAACCAATTCTGTGCTCTTGGAAATACTTTTATGCCAAAATCTAATATAATAGAAGAGTGTAAAAAGAATTTATTAGTAGAAGAAGAACTTATTGAGAAAAATATATACGATATGTCTGCAAAACAAAAGATAGCATTAGAAAAAATAAATGATATAGAAATGGGATTCTTGTTGCCATATTATTATTGTGAGCTTGGAGTAACGCGAAAGATAATTACTTTGGGCCTACAAGAAATACAAACTATTAATTCGGATGTGAATTTCGAAATAGGAGTATTTGAAGAAGAACAAAAAATCAAGTTTGCAGAATCACAAAAAGAAGCTATACTAGGTGCATTTAATAATGGAATAGAAATAATAACAGGTGGACCTGGTACTGGTAAAACTACAATCATCAAAGCTATTATTCATATATATGAAAATAATGGTATGAAGGTTCTTCTTGGAGCACCAACGGGAAGAGCAGCAAAGAGAATGACAGAATCCACAGGAAGGGAAGCTAAAACTATTCATAGATTGCTTGAAATGGGAGTTTCTGATGGAGATGAGTCAGTATTTGAAAGGGGAGAATCATCACCCTTAGATTGTGATGTCATAATCATTGATGAAGCATCTATGATTGATATAATGCTTATGCATAATCTACTAAAAGCAATAAAGCTTGGAACTAGATTAATAATTGTTGGTGATGTTGATCAACTGCCTTCTGTAGCACCAGGAAATGTTCTTAGAGATTTGATTGAAAGTGAATATATTAAAGTTGTACGCCTGAAAGAAATATTTAGACAGGGGAATGAAAGTTTAATTGTAATTAATGCACATAGAATTAATAATGGGGAGATGCCCATATTAAATCAAAAAGATAAAGACTTTTTCTTTATTCATCAAGAAAATATAGATAGTATTTTAACTACAATTATAGATTTGATGAAAAGAAGACTTCCGAAATTTAATAATGAGTGGAATATTTTAAAAGATATGCAAGTATTAACTCCAATGAGAAAGGGAGTCTTAGGGGTCACCAACTTAAATGAAAGATTGCAGGAAGTATTTAATCCACCTAATCCGGATAAAAAAGAAATAAAGTCGAGAGATATGATTTTAAGAGAAGGGGATAAAGTCATGCAGATAAAAAATAACTATTCGCTAAAATGGCTTAGAATAGCTGGGCTTGGGGAAGATGAAGGGGTTGGTGTTTTTAATGGTGACTTAGGCTTTATTCAAAGCATTGATGAAGAGAAAAAAACATTAACAATACTATTTGATGATGAAAGAAAGGTATTTTATGATTTTAGTTTTTTAGATGAACTAGATCTAGCATATGCAACAACAATCCATAAAAGTCAAGGAAGTGAATTTAAAGTTGTGATAATTCCAGCGTTTATGGGCTCGCCATTTCTTATGAACAGAAATTTATTATATACTGGGATAACAAGAGCAAAACAATTAGTTGTTGTTGTTGGATTTCAAAGGGCTCTTTTATATATGATAAATAATGTTACTAGTATGGAAAGATATTCAGCATTACAATATAGAATTAGAGATATAATTAATGATAATGTAATAGAATAGTTAAGTGAAAGGAGATGTCTTATGGGGGGAATATGTAAGGTTAAAGAAGAAGATTTAAAATATGCTGTAGATAAAATTAACTATTGGTATAAAAAGAATATAAAGTATTTAACTATAGTTACAGTTCCATTTAATACATCATGTATTTTTTGTGATATTATAAATATAATTTCAAATAGTGGTAAGAAGGTTCTATATGTTTGGGGAAAAGATATTGAGAATAGAGAACTGATAGCTGCTCTTAGAGAAAAGGGATCGATAATTACACATTCTTTTATTCAAAAAGGAGAAAGTACATCAGATTTGACTTTTATTAATTATAAAAATATAGAAAGAATTGAAGGAGAGTATGAACTTATTATTTTTGATGATATAACATATTTTTCTAATTTGAATGGATCTATTATAAGAGAAATACTAGATTTTTGCAGTAAGATAGGGAATAGAATTTTATTATATTGTATAGAAAAAATATCTCTTATAGGTGAAAAAATTGAACTGGCAGCATATAATTATGAGCAGCCATTTGTTGAGCCAAGAGTTATAACTACAAGGATAAACTTAAATATAGATATACCATATAGTTTATATGATTATTTAAAGTGGTTTAAAGATAGTAATCATAAAGTTGCAATTTATGTTCCAGATAAAGAGAAACTTGATTTAGTATATGAGTATTTTATTGAAAAACTAAAAATTAAGAATGTCAAAATAATAAAAGCGAGTAAGACAGAAGAAATAAAAAAATGTGAAAGAGTATCAAAAATTAAAGATAAGGCAATATTTATAATAACTAATAAAATAGAGGAGTTACTTGAATATTGTTATATGGATGATGCTGTTGTTCTATTTAGTGAGGATCAAAAATATACATACAAGAAAATATTATATATATGTGGGCAGATGAGAAGTGTAAATTCTACTTTACCTGAGGTTTTGCTTGTATGTAATGAAATTTCAGAAGATATAGATAAAGCTAAAGATATGGCAAGAGATTTTAATAAGAAAGTATGGGAAAAGAAATTGAAGGAATTATAAGAAGAATTGTCAAATTAATAAAAAAAATTATGGGTGCATTTATGGAGTCATTATTAGAAATAATATATCCAAATGAAAATTACTGTATTCTGTGTAAAGATGAAGATTATGATAGAATATGTGTATCGTGCTTAAAAAGCATCAGAACTATAGAAATTGTAGATTCAGAGATTTTAAGTTATGGATATTACGGTGGAGTTTTAAAGCATTTAATACTAAATTTAAAGTATAAACATGATTTTTCTGCAGGAGACATATTAGCAGAACTTTTATCTGATTATATTAAACAAAATATAGATTATAGTAATTATATTTTGACATATATTCCTCTATCTAAAAAATCTAAAAAGGCAAGAGGATTTAATCAATGTGAGTATATAGCTAGAAAGGTATCTAGAAGATTGAATATAGAGGTAATAGAAATTCTAGTTAAAAATAAGGAGACAATAGAGCAAAAGAAGCTTAAAAAATGCGAACGTAGTAAAAATATACAAGGTGCTTTTAAGATGAAAAATGGAATAGATATTGAAAAGTATAATATCATATTGATAGATGATGTATCAACTACTGGTAATACAATGATGGAAGCATACAGAATACTACAAAAAAATTCAGTAAAAAACATAAAACTCTTGACCTTAGCGAAAAGTAATATATAATAATAATGTAAAGCTAGGTTTGTGGTTGAAAGTCGATGCTAGTCGCAGGCAAAACGATCCACGTAATTTAGGTAAAATGCCTAAGGAGCATGGTGCGGTATAGAAGTAAGTCCTGCCAACTATAAAGTTGAGAGGGTTAGTAGTGAGGAATTAATTTTTAGTAGCAAAAGCTCCAGCAGGCGAGTGTGGGGGCAAAAACCAGGTCAACTAGCTTTACCTTATTTTTTTTATATAAGTTTTCTGAATTTACTGAAAATTATCTTGTTTACTTTAGAAAAGAGTGGTAAAATATATTTAAGTTAACAAGTTAAGAGTATATTTTTAATAAATAAAATGTATTTTTAACAAACTTTTTTCATAGTAGAGAGGGGCTGAAGTTATGAAAGTTACAGTTATAGCAAAAAATATTGAGTTAACAGCAGCATTAAAGGAGATAGTTGAGAAAAAAATCAGTAAACTTGAAAAATATTTTGATTCCAATGTAGATGCAAGAGTCACATTAAGTGTTCAAAAGAATAGACATATAATAGAAGTTACTATACCTTTTAATGGCGTAATCTTAAGGGGAGAAGAAGCAACCTCAGATATGTATAAATCTTTAGATTTAGTTGAAGAAAAGTTAGAAAGACAAATAAGAAAACAAAAAACTAAATTATCAAGAAGAAATAGTGGATCAGTTAGATTTGCAGAATTAAGTGATGCAGATAGTAAGTTTGATGAAGAAGAGAATGGTAAATTAGTAAAAGTTAAGAAGTTTGGTGTTAAACCAATGAATTCAGAAGAAGCAATTCTTCAAATGGATTTATTAGGACATAACTTTTTTGTATTCCAAGATGCAGATACTAGTAAAGTAAATGTTATCTATAAAAGAAATGATGGAGATTATGGTTTGTTAGAACCTGAATTTATATAATGTAAACAAAGCCTATCCTAAGATTTTAGGATAGGCTTTTTATATTTAATAAAAATAGTATAGTAATATAATAATATATATATAATAGAAGAAATTTGAATAATATTGAAACTGTCATAATAGTAACATATTTTTAATGTAATATTGAGAAATAGGTACTGAAATAATGATAGAATAATTGTATATTATTGAGAAAGTTTTAATGTTAAGATATATTTAATATAAAAATGTATACTTTTATTGAAACTTATGTAATCTAAATGGTATAATTTAAGAATGTGTAAGTTATATAAAAGAATTTTCAATGAAAAATATATATAATTTTGAAAGGATGACATTATGGGATTTTTAGAAGCCGTATTTGGAACATATAGTGATAGGGAAGTAAAAAGATTACAACCTACTATTAAAAAGATAAATGATTTAGAGGAATCAATTAAAAGTCTTTCAGATGATGAATTAAAGGCTAAGACTACTGAATTTAAAGAAAGACTAACTAAAGGGGAAACTTTAGACGATATTTTAGCAGAAGCTTTTGCAGTTGTTAGAGAGGCAGCAGTTAGAGTTTTAGGTATGAGACATTATGATGAACAACTTATGGGGGGTATTGTACTACACCAAGGTAGAATATCAGAAATGAAAACTGGAGAAGGTAAAACATTAGTTGCTACAGCTCCAGTATATTTAAATGCATTGAGTGGTGAAGGTGTTCACGTAGTAACTGTAAATGACTACCTTGCAAAAAGAGATGCTGAGCAAATGGGTGAATTATATGGATTCTTGGGATTAACAACAGGTGTTATTGTACATGAATTAAATAATGAACAAAGAAGAGAATCATATGCATGTGATATAACATATGGAACAAATAATGAATTTGGATTTGATTATCTAAGAGATAACATGGTTGTATACAAAAAAGAAAGAGTTCAAAGAACATTAAACTTTGCAGTTGTGGACGAAGTTGACTCCATTTTAATTGATGAAGCTAGAACTCCACTTATAATTTCAGGGCAAGGAGAGAAGTCTACAGAATTTTATAAGATTGCAGATTTCTTTGCAAAGAAATTAAAAGAAGAAGTAGATTTTACAAAAGATGAAAAAGCTAATGCAGTTATGTTAACTGATGAAGGTGTAAAAAAGGCAGAAAAGACGTTTAATGTAGAAAACTATGCTGATGCTGAAAATTTAGAATTACAACATTATGTTACTCAAGCATTAAAAGCTAACTTCTCTATGAAGAGAGATAAAGATTACATGGTTAAGGATGGAGAAGTAATAATTGTTGATGAATTTACAGGAAGACTTATGGAAGGTAGAAGATATTCAGATGGTCTTCATCAAGCAATTGAAGCTAAGGAAAATGTTAAGATTGCTAGAGAATCAAAAACATTAGCTACAATAACATTCCAAAATTATTTCAGAATGTTTAAGAAGCTAGCTGGTATGACTGGTACTGCATTAACAGAAGAAAATGAATTTAGAGAAATTTATGGATTAGATGTTATTGTAATTCCGACACATAGACCAATAGCAAGAATAGATAATCCGGATTTAGTATTTAGTACTGAACTTGGAAAATTTAATGCTGTTGTTTCGGAAATAGAAAAAGCATATGAAAAAGGTCAACCAGTTTTAGTGGGTACAGTAAGTATTGAAAAATCAGAATTTCTTTCAAGTTTACTTAAGAAAAAAGGTGTACCGCATCAAGTATTAAATGCTAAGTTCCACGAACAAGAAGCAGAAATAATAAGTCATGCAGGTGAAAAAGGCATGGTTACTATAGCAACCAATATGGCTGGTAGAGGTACTGATATTAAGCTTGGTGAAGGTGTGGTAGAACTTGGAGGTCTTAAGATAATTGGTACTGAAAGACATGAATCAAGAAGAATAGATAACCAGTTAAGAGGACGTTCTGGTAGACAAGGAGATCCGGGTGAATCAACATTCTTTATTTCACTTGAAGATGATTTGATGAGAATATTTGGATCAGAAAAAATTCAAGGTGTTGTTGAGAAACTAGGCCTTCAAGAAGATGAAGCTATTGAAAGCAAAATGGTAAGTAAGGCTATAGAAAATGCTCAAAAGAAGGTTGAAGGTAATAACTTTGATATAAGAAAGACATTAATTGGATATGATGATGTAATGAATATTCAAAGAGATGTTATTTACAAGCAAAGATCAGAAGTTCTTGAAGGTGAAGATGTAAAAGAAGAAATATTAAGCATGACTAAGGAAGTTATAAGTGATGCTGTTAATATTCATATAACAAATGATGCTGAAAATTATAAAGAACAATTTTTGCATTTAATGGTTTACTTGCAAGATATATGTATTCCGCCAAATAGTGTTAATTTAGCAGAAATGGAAAATATGTCAAATGAAGAAATAACTGAAAAGTTCTATGAAGCTGCTCTTAAATTCTATAATGCAAAAGAAGAAGAATTTACTTCAGAAAGATTAAGAGAAATTGAAAGAGTTATTCTTTTAAAATGTGTTGACAGCAGATGGATGAATCATATTGATAGTATGGATCACTTAAAACAAGGTATTGGTCTTCAATCATTTAAGCAAGTAAATCCAGTTGAAGCATACCAAATGGAAGGTAGTGAAATGTTTGATGAAATGATTAAATCAATCAAAGAAGAAACAGTTAAGCTATTATTCCATGTTAAGATAGAAAGAGCACCAGAAAGAGCAAGAGTTGCTCAAGAAACAGCTGCTGTACATGAAGGACCAGGAGGAGCGCAGCCAGGTCCAGGTGGAAGAGTAATTATAAGACAAGGCGGTCCAGGTCCAGTTTCAGCAGGTCCAGGACCAGCACCAGGAAGAATGGCAGGACCAATTGCTGGTGGAAATCCAATGTCAGCACAAAGAGGGCCAGCAGGTCCAAGTGGCGAAAAAAACCCAGCAGAACCTGTAAGAAATGATGATAAACATGGTAGAAACGAACCTTGTCCATGTGGTAGTGGAAAGAAATATAAGAATTGCTGTGGTAGAGAAGTTTAAGAATATATAATGTATAATCTATTATGATAATTAAACTATGGAGCAGTAAAGTTGTTCTAAGTGTAAAAATTAAGAAATCTTCTTTGAGGATTTCTTAATTTCTTTATATATGAAATATTTTAAATAACTACTCATTAGAAAGAGGTGAATATAGATGAATATTGAATTAGAAAAGGAGTTATCAAAACTTACCAACATAAAAAAATCTATAGAAGAAATGGGGGCTTCACTTTGACAAGGATAGTCTTGAAAGAAAAATTCATGAATTAGAATGTCAAATGCAAGAACCTAATTTTTGGAATGATTCAAAAAGAGCTGAGGAAGTTACTAAGGAAAGCAAGTCATTAAAAGATAAGATAGGAAGTTTTGAAACTTTAAAAGCAAAGGTAGAGGATATCGATGTATTAAAAGAAATGGCTGAAGAAGGCGATGAAGAATCATCAGAGGAAATAATTGAAACAATAAAATTTCTTGAAAAAGAAATTGAAGAGTATAATATGAAGGTTCTTTTATCTGGTGAATATGATAAAAATAATGCAATATTAACACTTCATGTTGGAGTTGGTGGAACAGATGCAAATGATTGGACTGAAATGCTTCTTAGAATGTATACAAGATGGTGTGAGAAACATGGATATTCAGTCGAAACAATAGATTTATTACCAGGAGAAGAAGCAGGAATAAAAAGTGTTACTTTAAGGGTAAGTGGAGAATATGCATATGGATATTTAAAGGCTGAAAAAGGAATACACAGATTGGTCAGGATATCACCTTTTAATGCAAATGGAAAAAGGCAAACTTCTTTTGCATCAATGGAAGTATTACCAGAACTTACGAAAGAACAAGATATAGAGATTAGATCAGATGATTTGCAGATAGATACCTATAGGGCATCTGGTGCAGGTGGTCAACATATAAATAAAACTGAATCTGCAGTTAGAATAACTCATATTCCTACAGGTGTAGTAGTTCAGTGCCAAAATGAAAGAAGCCAATTTGCTAATAAAGATACAGCTATGGAAATGTTAAAATCTAAGCTTGTTGAATTAAAAGAACGCGCTCATAAAGAGAAAATAGAAGATTTAACTGGTGAGCTTAAAGATATGGGATGGGGAAGTCAAATAAGATCATATGTATTCCATCCATATAGCATGGTTAAAGATCATAGAACAAATATTGAAACATCTAATGTTAATTCAGTAATGGATGGAGAATTAGATATGTTTATAAATGGATTTTTAAGTTCTCAAGCTTAAAAAATTTTTATTAAGTTTTGATAAATATAGACAAAAGATTTTGGTTAATCTAAATCTTTTTGTCTATTTTTTTCATTGAAGTTTAGTAATGAAGAGAATAAAAATATTCAATGATAGTTTGTAAAAAGATCTTATAAATTATTAATTCTTTAAGCTGTTAGATTTTAAAGAAAGTGAAAGTTGTCTTGAGAGGTCATTTTTATATTGAGGAATAAAAATTAAAGTCATGAACATAATTAAAAAGAATAGAGTAACGTTTGTATTGTAAAAAATCTTAATAAGCGGATTATAAGCACAGTTATAGATTTCTTCCTTAACTATGGAATATACATCGTTTATAGAATTAGTATCAATATATTCCACTGTGTCATTAGGAGTATGAATTCTAGAAAAATCACCATGGCAAAGAGTTAATGCGTCAATACCTTTAGAAGAGAAACTAGCATGGTCGCTAGAATTTTCATATTTAATCTTATAGTTAATATTATTTTTTAAACAATAATTTTGGAAATCATAAAGCAATTTTGAATTAGAAAAATTAGAATTATTTTTACCACACATTAATATTAAAGAAGCATCGTTAGCTCCTATCATATCCAAATTAATTACTTTTGAATTTTGGATATGATGAATATTCCTCTTAACAAATTCTTTTGAACCTAATAATCCAAATTCTTCACCAGTAAATCCAATAAAAATGATATCCATTTTAGGTTGAGGAAGACTAGAAATATTTTTGCATAATTCTAGCATGACACTTGTGCCAGAAGCATTATCTAAAGCGCCACCATAATAGTTACCTAGAGCATCTTCTCCAACATGATCAAAGTGAGCAGAAATTATTAAAGGAGGAAGACTATTAGATGAACCTTTTATAACACCAATGATATTGTCAGTTTGACTATTATATAATTTATATGGAAGATTGATTTCAACTGTATTATTGTTTCGTAAACTATCTAATATACTATTATATAATTGGGTTGTTATAGCAATTGAAAATTCATATTGTGAATTTTTGTCAAAAGAACTTCTAAAATTCAGGTTATTGTTTAATGGCACATAAAACAGATATTTTTTATTATCATCAGTAATTACAAAGGAATTAGAGAATATATCGACAGAATTACTTTTATCGAATGTTATTGATGAAGTCCTACAATTAAGCATGTCTTCTTTAAAATCTGTGCCATAATTATAAGCATATATAATATTACCATTTGAGCTAGTAATGTTTAATTTAGCTTTTTCAGAAGTATTAGATATTGTTGTTACATCAAAAGATTCTCTGTAAGTATTATTAAGTGGAACCAATTGATATTTTATAAAGGTATCTTCAATTACTTTGGAAGCCTTGTAGTTTCCAGAACTTCCTGTCAAACGACCATTAAATTCACCAGAAGATAAGAGCATAATATTTTCTTTTACTTTATCAGCATTAAAATGATAATATGTAAGTTGAAGAAAAAGAGAAGATAAAAATCCAAGAAAGCATAAAATTATACATAGGTAATAAAAAAATCTTTTCTTAGAACATTTCAAAATAATACCCCCTAAATAATAATAATAATAAAGTTTATTAATAACTTAGAGGGAATATTCACTTAATTAATTTTATAAAACATATCTACTAAAGAATATACGGCTGTAAATATTACAGATACATAGAGAAATATATTAAAGCCATTTTGAATTATAGCACTAATTCCGCCTACAGCTAAACATGCCATGATTGCAATACTTATAAATTTAAAAAATCCTGATTTATTGGTTAATAAAGTAGTTACAGAAGAAAACATTATCAGTAAAAGGGATACAAAATAAAAAATATATTTTAATTGTTCAGAATATGAGATTATTTCAAATTGATTTAAGCTTAAAACTGTAAAAAGGAATAATAAGAGAAAAGAACATATTTTACTTACGTTAGTTATCATATCAATCACTCCTTGGTAAATATTTACATAATAATTATACAGTTTGTTTTATTTAAGGGCAATATATAAATAAAAATTGTTAGTAAAATATTGCTATTCAAAATTTGTACAAACTAAATAGTATGATAAAATATATTTATAGTAAGAGATGTAAGGAGGCTATATATGAATATTTTAATTGCTGAAGATGAGGATGATATAAGAAGTTTGATATCTCTTCATATGAAAAGGGAAGGTTATGGAGTATATGAAGCAGTCGATGGGGAGGAAGCTCTTAGAATTTCTGAAAAAGAAAATATAGATTTAATTTTATTAGATATAATGATGCCCAAAATCAATGGTTTAACTTTAATAGAAAAGGTTAGAGCCGTATCAACTATTCCTATAATTTGCATAACTGCAATGGGAAGTGATTCAGACAAGGTTTTAGCACTAGGTCTTGGTGCTGATGATTACTTGGTCAAGCCTATAAGTCCACTTGAATTGTGTGCAAGAGTAGAGTCTAATCTAAGAAGATGCTATAGATATACTGAGAATAAGAAAACAATGTATTCCACTGGAGAATTAAAATTATTTGAAGAAACTTTTGAAGTATATAAAGGTGATGAAAAAATAGAACTTAATCCTAAAGAATATAAAATACTCAAGTTATTAATATCTAATTTAGGAAAGGTGTTTACTAAAAAGCAAATATACGAAAATGTATGGGAGGATATGTACATAGGAGATTCAAATAATATAATGGTTCATTTGAGTCATTTAAGAGAAAAGATAGAAGATGACCCTAAGAACCCAATATATATAAAGACAATAAGAGGGATTGGATATAAAGTTGAGAGGATTACTGTAAATGAAAATAGCTAAGAAGACAAGAAGTGTTACAAGTGAATTATTTTTTATTTACTTTTTAGGATATATATTAATAACTGTAATAGTTTTAGTATCCATATTCTTTTCTTTAATTATGTATGAGATGCTATGTGGACAGAGAATGTATAATTCATCATTTGTGCAATTGGAATCTAAATTAATAGATGACTATAGAAGCATTACAGAAACAGATCTAAAAGAAATTGATGGTTTTTTAGTTAAAATAACTAACCAAAATGAAATAAGCTATTCCATAGGAAATGTAATAGATGAATTTGAACAGGTTGATATAACAACATATATGAAGATATTTGGGGTTGAAGAGGATAACACTGTAATATTAAATTCTGATTTAAGATCTTCTACTGCATTTTTAGATTTGAATAATTCAATAATTAGAACAAAAAACGGAATAGACTATTCTATATATAGTATGTATTTAAAAGAGGAAACATCTGTAGTTATAATAGGGTGTCCATATTCAGAAGTTACGAAACCGAATCTTATAACCAAGATAGTACCTCATAATTTAATAATAAAAGTATTGAGTTTTTTTAATGTAGTTATTATATTGCTTATGGTATACTTATTAGCAGGTTTAACTTCTAGAGTTTTTATAAAACCAATAAAAACTCTATTGAATGGTGTTATAGCAATATCAAATGGAAATTACGATGTTAGAATTGAAAGTGATAGAAAAAATGAGTTTGGAGAGCTATCTAGTGGTTTTAATAAAATGGCACAAACAATACAACAAGAGACTAGAAAGAGAGAAGAACTTGAAAAAATGAGGGAAGAATTAATATTAGATGTATCTCATGATCTAAAAAATCCTTTAGCTTCAATTTTAGGATATAGTGAAACATTAATTAGTAATGCATTAAGTGAAGAAGAGAGAAATGAATGTTTACAAATCATCAATAAGAATTCATATAAAGCAAATAAACTTATTAATGATCTATTTGAATTTTCATTGTATACTAACATTAGTTATAAGTTAAATTTGGAAAAGATTGACATATGTGAATTTGTTAGAACATTAATTGCAAATTACATACCAGAATTTGAATATAAAGAATTTGAATATGAGTTTGATATTATAGAAGGACCTGAATTTGTTTTGATAGATGAAGAAAAGTTAACACGAGCAATAAATAATATTTTAGATAATAAAATTAAATATAATGAGAATGGAAATAAGATAATTATAAAAACAGAAATTAAAGAAAAAAATTTTTGTCTGATATTATCAGATAACGGAGAAATGATGCCTAAGGAATATTGGGAAAGTATATTTAATCCATTTGTTAGAGTAGATAAATCGAGAAATTCCAAGACGGGTGGTACAGGTTTAGGATTATCTATAACTAAAAAAATAATAATTAAGCATAATGGGGAAATAAAAGTTATTGAAAGTCTAGAAGGAACATCGTTCGAAATAAAATTACCATTAATAAATAATTAATCATAAATTAATATTAGTATAAGTAAGGATTAATTATTATAAGCTATAATTTTAGCGTGGTATAAAGCAAAGCCTTTGGGATTATAGAAAGGAAGAGGATTTTGAATTTCGATAATATATTTAAAGAGGTAAAAATTAGGCATATTGTTCTTATGTATATGATTTCTTTATTAATTTGTACTGTATTTACATTTGCTATCATAAAGAAATTTAATGGAGAAGTTAATGATAGCATTATTAATATTGTTATTCTATTTAATCAATTTTTAATTGCTATAATGCTCTTTCATAAATTAAATATATGTAAAGATACTATAGTATTACTTATTGAGGATTGTAAAAGAAATATAAATATAAAGGAAATTTCATATGTTCTTATAACTAATATTTTGTTGTCTATTGGTGGAAGTAATATTATTATGGCATTAATATATTTAATAAGTCCAAGTTTTGCGGGTGAATTTATCTCAGAATCTCCTATTATTATAAATGGAGATGTTGATTATATAATATGCTTTTTTCTTGTAGTTGTGTTAGCACCAGTAACAGAAGAATTAATATTTAGGCATGTTTTATTTAAAAGACTTACAGAGAAATTTAATATATATGTAGGACTTTTTGTATCAGTAATAATTTTTTCATCGCTTAATGCTGGATGTGGTATGTTAGGAGCCTTGGGATTTGGAATAATTAATTGTTTTTTGTATATTAAGTACAAAAATATACTAATACCAATGCTAATTCATTTTGTTAATAACTTATTAGCGATTACGATATTTTTACCTATTTCTGATTATTCGGGGAATATTACCATTATTGAAAAAAATCAAGTTATGTTTAGTGCTATAAGTGGAATTATAATTTTTGTTATGGGGGTAATATTATTAATACGATTTATAAATGCTAATAAAAAATATTTAAGAATAAATTATATTTAGTATGTATACAATAAAAATCATGAGATGACTATCTCATGATTTTTATTGTAATAGTTAATATATTTTTTTCCTAAGATGAGGTATTTTATGAGTTTTTTGAAATGACATTAGATACCATCCTAGATTACAAGTGAGTCTATAAAATGATGCAGACATTTTATCTGGTCTTATAAGAATATTTTTATGAGTTGCATTATCATTTTCGATGGATTTTCTTAATGCTAATAAGGCTGAATATAAAGATTCGTTTGTAGGCATTTTTTCTGGAGTTTTTGATGAATTAGGGAAATATTCTCCACCACCAATTCCAAGACCAAACTTCCATGTTAAATTGCTTCTATTACAAAAGTGTTCAAGAATATTGAGAGCAATTTTATTTTGTTCACCTTCGAAGAATCCACAATTAACCATTCCGTAAACTTCTATTTTAGAGTGAGCATTTTTTTCAAGAAAATCTTCAAATAACTCTAAAAATTTTAATGTTATACTAGGAAATGAATCTGCATATAGAGGAGATACAATCAGTAGCTTATCATTTTTTACGACTTCTTTTAATATATTACTGTCCTTTAGAATTTCTCTCACATAATATTTTTTTATATTAATGTCATCATTTAAATTAGAAGTAAGTTCCTTTATGAAAAAATCAGAATTACTATTCTGTGTTTTTGGACTTCCATTTATAATGCATAAATTAACCATATTATCTATCCTCCTTAAATAATAAACTGTCTATTGCTTGCAAATTATCAACTACATGACATTCATATTTGTTTTCAGCTCCAAAATTTATAGCATTTCCTTTTATAAGTTCAAGAAAGGTTTTCTTTTCAGAAGAAGTAATATCATCTGAATAACCTATAAATATCATTTTAGGAATTTTATTTTTATATCTCATACTATGATGTGTTTCACCATTTACATTTATTAAAAATGGTAAAAGATATCCAATAGAACGTTCAATAACATTTTTTATATAAGAACTGTAGCATCCATACTTAACTTTTGTGATTACTATAATCGTGTCATTTTCAATAAATAATTTTGGCATTATTGTATAATCATCGTTTATGACACATTTACCAGGATTTTTTATCCAACAATTAAAGCAGCCACAACAAGGATGAATATTTTTCATATCTTTAGAAACTATGGTTGTATCTTTAGGAAAAATAGAAGAAATACTTTGAAAATATACTGAATCTAAATCGTGAATTAGCAACATAGAGATAGCCCCCTTTGATTATAAAATAATATGTTTACAATGTAAACTTTAGTGTTATATTATCACTATATGTTTACAGTGTCAACATATAGTGATAATATAATTAATGAATACAAACAATAACTATTATTTAGATAATATATAGAAATAATGTGAGGTTAATTATGAGCAATGATAAATATCATCATGGAGATTTAAAAGAAACTCTAATAAAAAGTGGAATAAAGCTATTAAATGAAGTTGGAAGTGAAAACTTTTCACTTAGAAAGTTGGCAGCTATATGCGATGTAAGTCATGCAGCACCGTATAAGCATTTTAAAAGTAAAGAAGATTTAATAAATCAAATGATTGAATATGCAATCAAAGAATTTGAGGAAGTATTGCAAGAAACGGTAAATGATTATGGTGAAAACTATGAGAATATAACTCTAGAATTAGGTAAAAAGTATGTAGCATTTATGGTAAATAATCCTGATTATTTAAAGATACTATTTTTAAGCGATTTTGAAGCAAATATTTCAATAAAGAATGGGAAAATTGAATCTAATTTTAGAGCATTCAATATATTTAAAGATTGTGCCATAAATACATTTAAAATGTGTGGCATAAAAGAAGAAGATTATTCAAGAAATATTATGGCTATGTGGTGTATGGTTCATGGTATTGCTGTATTACTCGCGAATAAAACAGTTATATATGATGGTGATTATGACAAGTTAGTTGAGGATATACTTATAAATAATATGAAGTGATAAATTCATATATTAAATATTTCTTGATAAAAAATTCCATAAAATTTATAATATAATTATGTAGCTTATAAATTATTGCCATTACTACTTTTAGTAATGGCAATAATTTCTTAATAATATAGAAAGTTTAATATTAAAGCTTTTGTGTTACAGACTTAGGAGGAAGATATGAATTTAATAGAAGAAATAATTGCAAAAGAGCTAGGGATAAAATTATCACAAGTACAGAACGTTATAGAACTTTTGGATGGTGGAAATACAGTACCATTCATTTCAAGATATAGAAAAGAAGCGACAGGTGGACTTTCAGATGAAGTTTTGAGAAAACTTTATGAAAGACTTACTTACCTAAGAAATTTAGAAGAAAGAAAAAGTGATGTTAAAAGATTAATTGAAGAGCAAGGAAAATTAACTGAAGAGTTAGTTAATATCTTAGATAAAGCAGTTACATTAACAGAAGTTGAAGATATATATAGACCATATAAGCCTAAAAAGAGAACGAAGGCTACAATAGCTACAGAAAAGGGATTAAAACCATTAGCAGAATTAATCATTGAAGGTTTATTTAAAGGAGACTTAAATGAAGAGGCTTCTAAATATATAAATGAAGATAAAGGCGTAACAAGCAGTGAAGAGGCAATCAATGGAGCTTTAGATATAATTGCAGAAATAATTTCTGATGAAGCTAAATATAGAAAATATATTAGAGAAATGGTTATAAAAGAGGGAAATATAGAATCAAAGGGGAGTTCAGAAGAGCCTACACCTTATGAAATGTATTATGAATATTCAGAGGCTGTAAATAAAATACCACCTCATAGAATTTTGGCAATAAATAGAGGAGAAAAAGAAAAAATATTAAGTGTTAAGATAACTGCAAATGAAGATAAAATAATAAGTTATTTAGAAAAAAATGTTTTTACAGGAAATGAAGTATTAGATGCACAATTGAAACTTGCAATTAAAGATTCATTAAAGAGATTAATATATCCATCAATTGAAAGAGAAATAAGAAATGAGTTAACTGATATTGGTGAAGAAGGTGCAATAAAAATATTTAAAGAGAATTTAAAGGCACTATTATTACAGGCTCCAATAAAAGGGAAAGTTGTAATGGGATATGATCCAGGATTTAGAACAGGATGTAAGATTGCAATATTAGATGAAACAGGTAAGTTTCTTGAAAATACAGCAGTTTACCCAACAGTTCCTAAAAAGGATATTGAGGGTACAAAGAAAAAGTTAAAAGAATTAATTTATAAATATAATGTTGATGTAATTTCACTTGGAAATGGAACAGCTTCAAGGGAATCAGAGGAAGTTATTGCAGAGATGATAGCGGAAATAAAGAATGAAACTGGTAAGGAAGTGGCTTATGTTATTGTTTCAGAAGCAGGAGCATCAGTTTATTCAGCATCAGAGCTTGCAACAAAGGAATATCCTGATTTAGATGTTACTGTTAGAGGTGCTATTTCTATAGGAAGAAGACTTCAAGATCCTCTTGCAGAATTAGTTAAGATTGATCCAAAAGCAATAGGTGTAGGGCAATATCAACATGATGTTACACCTAAAAAACTTGAAGAATCTTTAGCAGGTGTTGTAGAAGATTCTGTTAATACTGTTGGTGTAGATTTAAATATTGCAACACCATCACTTTTAACACATATTTCTGGAATTAATGCAACTATAGCTAAGAATATAGTTGAGTATAGAGAAGAAGTTGGACATTTTACATCAAGAAAAGAATTATTAAAGGTCAAGAGATTAGGACAAAAAGCTTATGAGCAATGTGCTGGATTTTTAAGAGTTGCTGAAAGTAAAGAATCTTTGGATAATACTTCTGTTCATCCAGAATCTTATGATGTTGCTAAAAAATTAATATCTATTCTTGGATATGATAATGGAGCACTTAAGAACAATAAATTAGGAGATATTGATGAAAAAGCACAAGCATATGGTATAAGCAAATTAAGTAATGAACTTGAAGTTGGAGAAATGACATTAAAGGATATAATAAAAGAATTAAAAAAGCCAGGTAGAGATCCAAGAGAAGAAATGCCAAAACCAATACTTAAAACTGGTATTATAGAAATAAAAGATTTAAAGCCAGGAATGGTTTTATCAGGAACAGTAAGAAATGTTTCTGACTTTGGGGCATTTGTAGATATTGGAGTACATCAAGATGGATTAGTTCATAAAAGTCAAATGGCAAATAGATTTGTTAAACATCCTTTAGATATTGTTAAGGTTGGCGATGTAGTGGAAGTTGCTATTTTAGAAGTAGATGAAAAAAGAAAGAGAATATCTTTAACAATGAAAGACGTACACAAATAAAAAGAGTGGCTATGCCACAATAAGGAACATTTCACAAATAAAAAGAGTGGCTATGCCACAATACAGAATTTTTCGCTGCTAGAACTAGCTCCTAGAAGTTACTAAATTTATTAAAAAAGCATGAGCATAAGAAAAATTTTTTTTTCTATGCACATATAAGCTAATATGGTATATAATAAGGTATTGTTTAAAAGTTATATATTTAAGAAAATTAGTACAGTTTAGGGGGAATATATTATGAAAGTAAAATGTATTGATAACAAACTTTGTTCTACTTTAACTTTAGCTAAGGAATATACAGTAGTTGAGGAAGCAGCAGAATATTACGTTATTATTGATGATAAAAGAGATGAGATAACTTGTAGAAAATCTAGATTTGTAGTAGTTGAAGACGGTGGTACAACTAAAAATGCAAAAGCAACTATAACAGAATTAAATTATCAATTAGAGAATGATTTTAAAGATATAAAAGATTTTATTATAAGAAAGAATTCAAAAGGCGAAATAAAAGAAATATCTATAAAATTTAAGTACTAGATTATAATACATTAAAAGCATAAATAAGTTATAAAAACAAAAGTGAGATATAGCTATAACTGTAAATGAGATTTAAAGTATAGCTATATCTCATTATAATTTTTTAGAGTATATTAAAATGATTAATTCTTAACAATAAAAATATATTTTTTTGATTAATGTCCCTACTATATTACTTAAATATTTAACAAGAATCAGAGTTTTCTCTGTGTCAAATTCTATTAAAAATCGATATGTCATTGTATTAAAAACTTTCAGTAGATTTATAGATATGATATTATTTTAAAGCCCAAATAAATATATTATGTAGTTTTTTTAATCAATAATATTAGTAAATATCGTTTTATAATTTAGTAAAAAATGTTAAAATTAGATTAAGAGGAAGTAAAGGGGGATTGAATTTGACAAAAGAGAGTAAAGTAAAAAAATCAGAGATGTGCGATAAAAAACTAATCAAAGGTATAACAGAGAATGATATAAAATTATTTAAAAGTGGAATTCATTATGAAATTTATAAGAAGCTTGGAGCACATCCAGAGATATTAGATGGTCAATCTGGAGTTAGATTTGCAGTTTGGGCTCCAAATGCAAAATGGGTTAGTGTAATTGGAGATTTTAATGAATGGAATGTAGATAATAATAAAATGCGGCCTATTGAAGAAAGTGGAATATTTGAATTATTTATTTCAGGTGCGTTAATAGGACAAAGATATAAATATGTGATTGAAACCATTGATGGAGATACACTATATAAATCTGATCCTTATGCTAATTATGCTGAAATACGACCAGGAAATGCTTCTACAATAGCAGATATATCTAATTTTAAATGGTCAGATAGTAGATGGATGCAAAAGAGAGAATGCTCAGATTTAAAGAAAAAACCTATGTCAATATATGAAGTGCATATAGGATCATGGAAGAAACATCTTAATAGAGGTGAAGATGGATTTTATACTTATATAGAGTTTGCACATTCAATAGTTGAGTATATATTAGAAATGGGATATACCCATGTTGAACTTATGGGAGTGGCTGAATATCCATTTGATGGCTCATGGGGATATCAAGTAACTGGATACTATGCACCTACATCTAGATATGGAACTCCAGCAGAATTTATGTATCTAATAAATTATCTTCATAAGAATAATATTGGTATTATATTGGATTGGGTTCCAGCACACTTTCCGAAAGATGAACATGGACTTGCTGAGTTTGATGGAACATGTCTATATGAATATGCAGATAAAAGAAAAGGAGAACATGCAGATTGGGGGACTAAAGTATTTGATTATGAAAAGCCAGAAGTAAAGAATTTTCTTATTGCAAACGCTTTATTTTGGATTGAACATTTTCATATAGATGGTCTTAGAGTAGATGCGGTTTCTTCAATGCTGTACTTAGATTATGGAAGACAAGAGGGACAATGGATACCTAATAAATATGGTGGAAATCAAAATCTTGAGGCAATAGAATTCTTTAAACATCTAAATACAATTGTGATTAGGCGTAATCCAGGAGTTATGATGATTGCTGAAGAGTCAACAGCATGGCCGAGAGTTACTGACCCAGCAGAAAATGAAGGATTGAATTTCACTTTTAAATGGAATATGGGATGGATGCATGATTTTTTAGATTATATGAAGCTAGACCCTTATTTTAGAAAAGATAATCATAATAGGATGACATTTTCTATGAGTTATAATCATAGTGAAGAATATATTTTAGTTTTATCTCATGATGAAGTAGTCCATTTAAAATGTTCTTTAATTAACAAAATGCCTGGAGAATTAGAAGATAAATTTAAAAATTTAAAAGTAGGTTATGCATTTATGTTTGGACATCCAGGAAAAAAACTTCTTTTTATGGGACAAGACTTTGCTCAACTTCAGGAGTGGAGTGAGAAAAGGGAATTAGATTGGTATTTGTTAGCGGATGAAAATCATAGACATATAAATAATTTTGTAAAATCTTTATTAAAGATTTATAAGAAATATCCTTGTATGTATGAATTGGACAGATATTCAGATGGATTTAGATGGGTTAATGCAAATGATAATTACAGGAGTATTTTTAGCTTCATAAGATATTCAGAAGATAAGAAAAATAGCTTATTATTTGTATTTAACTTTACACCAGTTGAAAGGAAAGACTACAAGGTTGGTGTACCTGAACTAAAAAATTATAGGCTGATTTTAAATAGTGATGACTTAGAATTTGGTGGATGTGGAGAAAAGAGACGAAAAATTTATAAAGCAGTAGAAGAGGAATGTGATGGATATCCGTACTCTATACAATATATTCTTCCTAGTTATGGAGTCGCAGTGTTTGTATTTTAAATTCATATACTTGAAAGTAAAATACAGCTAATATTAAAGTTAACTTTGGTATTAGCTGTATTTTTTAATATTAATTATTCATATTTTTAATTAAGTAATCTAATAAGTTTTCAATTGTAACAATACCTATAACATTATCACCTTCAAGAACTGGCATTGCGATTATATCATGCTCTCTCAAACGTTTTGCAACAGTCAATATGTCCTCATCTACTTGAGCTGTTATAACTTGTTTTGTCATTATTAGTTCAACTGGATAATCAGCATAATGTCCAGGTTTACTTAAAAATCTATAAGCATCAGCTTTAACAACTATTCCTACAAGCTTATCAGCATCATCTACAACTGGTATACCGTTTACGTTAAGTGTATTCATTAAATTTAATGCTTTATCAACAGAAATATTTTTATTAATAGTATGCAAATGTAAATTACTTATATCTCTTATAAACATGCTAATATACCTCCTTTTTACTATATATTAACATTATAACATATATTTATATTGCTTTTAATATGTTTGTACTTCATAATGTAAATTTAATATAGTTTAGTTTTTATATTAAAAATTAGAAAATAAACTATATTAATAGGGGGAGTTATTTTTTTTTGTTATAATTTTATTTAAGTAACTAATTGTATGGTAATATTTATATATGAACTATATTATCTAACAAATGCATATAGAAGGGATTTTACAAAATGGATAAAATAAAGTTTTATACTAACAGAAAAAATATAATATTATTAGCTACATTATGTTGCATATTATGGGGAAGCGCATATCCATCAATTAAAGTTGGGTATGAGTTGTTTAATATATCTTCAAATGATATTCCATCTAAATTAATTTTTGCAGGATATAGATTCGCTTTAGCAGGAATTATAGTATTGTTATATGAATTTATATTAAAGAAAGATATATTCATTTTTTCAAAAAAACAATATTCACAGATAGCTATTTTAGGTATTATTCAGACAACAATTCAGTACATATTTTTTTATATTGGTATGTCATATACAACTGGTGTTAGAGGATCAATAATAAATGGGACAGGGACATTTGTGAGTATTATATTAGCTCATTTTATTTATAAGAATGATAAACTTAATTTAAATAAAATATTAGGTTGTATAATTGGATTTGCAGGAGTAATATTAGTAAACTTGAATGGTGGAAGTAGATTAGGAGAAGGTACTGTTACATTTATGGGAGAAGGTTTCATTGTCATGGCAGCTATTACTTTTGCTGTAGGAGCAATATATAGTAAAGAAATTACTAAGAATATTGATGCATCTACAGTGACAGGATATCAGCTATTTATAGGTGGAGTAATATTAACTATTCTTGGAATTGCTTTTGGAGGCAAATTAAACGGTTTTAATTTTAAGTCTACAATTCTTTTAACATATATGGCATTATTATCATCACTAGCATTTGTGATTTGGACTCAGCTATTGAAATTTAATAAGGTTGGTATAATATCTGTATTTAATTTTTTAGTACCTGTTTTTGGAACGCTACTTTCGGGGATATTTCTTGGAGAAAATATACTTGATATAAAGATTTTAATATCACTAGTGTTAGTTTGTATAGGAATTTATCAAGTTTATAAAATTAAAAAATAGAGAATAGTTACAAATGTAATTATATATAAAATAGGGAGCAATTTGCTCCCTGAAATTATTTCCATCTTTTTTCTGCTTCTAAGTAATAAGTAATTAACCGAGGCTTAGATAAAGTATTAGCATCTATTTTCTCTATATCAATTTTTTCATCATTTGCAAATAAAAATATACCTTGGACATTTTCATTATTTAAAAATTTAGTTTCTACATCTATATTTATAGAATCAATATCTATTTCATTTTTAGATACTAATTGGAATCCCCAATCTCCAAAGGATGGTACTTGTACATGGTAGGGAACTGCATTTAGTCCTTCAAGCTTTAAAGTTTTATTTATACACCAAAAAGCTTCTTTAGCATAATATGGACTCGTAGACTGTATTGACATAATACCATTTTTACTCAAACTATTGATACATAACCTATAAAAAATATTTGTATATAATTTATTTAAATTGTCATCATTAGGATCAGGTAAATCAATAATAATAACATCATATAATTCAGTGTTTTTTTCTAAAAATTTATAAGCATCTGCATTAATTATACTAACTTTTTGGTTGTTTAAAGAATTTTTATTTAATTTAGATATATCTTTATTATTTTTACATAGATCTATCATGTATTTATCTAAATCTACCAAGGTTATTTTTTCTACTTCATTATATTTTAGTAACTCACGAGCAGCAAGACCATCACCACCACCTAATATGAGAACCTTGCTTTTATTATCAGCAAGGCTCATTGGAATATGTATTAAGGATTCATGATATCTATATTCATCACTAGATGAAAATTGTATATTTCCATTAATAAAAAGGCGTAGATCATCTTTATGCTTAGTAACAATGATTTTTTGGTATGGTGTTTGAGTAGATAGAATTATATTATCCCTATAAAGATTGCCCTCAACACTTTTTGCAATATTCTCAGAGAAAAGAGTACCAACAATCATTATTCCTAAGATAAGAAAAGAGAGAGCTTTTAATATATTTAAATTTTTTACATATTTTTTATACTTAAATATTATTATAAGTGCTGTAATCAAATTTAAAGCACCTGTTAAAAACGCTGTAGCAAAATAACCTAAGTTAGGTAAAAGGATTAAAGGAAAACTAATGGATCCGATTAGTCCTCCTAGATAGTCAAAACTAAAAATGCTTGATAGAGTAATTCTCAAATTTTTAGAATTATCTTCTATTATTCTTGTTAATAAAGGAATTTCTAAGCCAACAAATGTTCCTATGATGATTATTTCTAAATACATAATAATAGCATATGACTCTAAATATATATTTGACAAAAATAATACTATTGAGCAAATTCCACCAATGAATCCAACTCCAATTTCAACTAAGACAAACCAATCAAATAAGCTATTCTTTATATATTTTGATATATATGATCCAAGTCCCATAGCACACATGTATATTCCTATAGTTATTGAGAATTGTTTTATACTGTCACCAACTAAATACGAGCTTACAGAACTTATTAGTACTTCATATATAATAGAACAACCAGAGATTATGAGTGTTGTAATCATTAAAATTTTATAATCAAAATCTTGCTCTAAATCCATCATATTAATAAATTGCTCCACTTATGACAAGAGCAAGTCCTATAAATAATCCCATTACCATAAGGCCAGCAGCAGGATTCCCATCACCAATTTCTTTATTTAAATCGTATTTAGTATTAAATAACTTTATAACTAAATATCCTATAATACATAGTGCAATTCCAATAGCGAAGTATAGTAATGTACTTCCAATTCCTTGGAGTAAATTTTGTTCAACTACATACATGCTAGGGGATATTATTGCAGTTCTAAGTATTATTCCTACAGCAATAGAAGAACCAGCTGTAATATACCCTACAGCTAAATTTTTCTTCTTTATTTCAGTTGGAAAATGGCAAGGTATTATTAAATCAATTAAAAAGGTGCCACTAATCATTAAGATTATTCCAAGACATGAATAAATTAAAGTGCTAATTATTTCTTCCATTTTTATCTCCTACTTTCCTGAACTTGTTCCTCCTCCAGATGAGGTTCTTGATCCAACACTGCTTTGACGTACACTGGATGAGTATGTTTTATATTTATCATTATAATTTGAGTCTACATAAGTATAATCAGTATCATTAAAGCCAGTTGTATATTTACTATACTTGTTTTTATCATTAAAAAATCCTCTGCTGTAATAATACCTTCTATAGTAATTTGAAGTTGTAAAATTTGATCTATAAGGTGAATGTGTGCTTGAATAGGTATAAAGTCTTGAATTTATCTGAACTAAGGTTTCATTATTAGTATCAGTATAAACCAAACAATATTCATATTTAGTCAATATAGCTACAGTATTGTCATCTGTATTTTCTTGAACATCTTCTAACTTGCCATTAATACCATCAATAATTTTTTTTGCAGCATCCTCAACAGTTAAAGTTGTACTATAGACATTCGCTTTTTCTTTATGGTTTAAATCAGAAGTAATTGATGTAAGGTAAATAAAATTAGAATCTTTTTTTATGAAATCGCTTATTTTAGTTTTATTTGAACCCAATAATCCAATAAAAATACCCATAATTATGAGTGTAACAATACTGATTGCTATAAATGAAAAAATACTTTTAGTTTTATTTGAGGTTTGATAAGGAAAACTAGATTGAGATAAATCTCTACTAATAGCTGAAATGAACTGTATATCTTCCTTATCAATGTAATATCCCTTTGAATATTCTGTTTCTTCATTCCATTTTTCTATGCTTATAATATTTTCTTCAGAAAAATCTTCATATTCTTCAAACTCTACTATTTCATTTCTATCTACATCCACATCTCCAAAAAAAGATATTACTCTTGCTTGTCCGTAATCTGCTTTCTTATAGCCCTTAAGATTTAATTTACTAATTGATTCGGTATAAATTGCATATTCATCATACGTAAGATCAACACTAAGCCATTTGATTTTTTTGTTCTTGAGGCTTCTTAGTTTAAATTCTTGCCAGTTATAATCATCATCTTTGTTATGAAATGTTATACCGCCGATTACTAAGAACTCCTCATTATTAACTTTAATCTCATTGTTTAAACTAAAATTTAAATTATTATCCATACAATACTGCCCTTTACTTATATTTACATATAAATAATATATTTATATTTTTTATATGTCAAATATATTTTGATAAGGTCAAAGATAACTTTTGTTTTAATTATAATTAAAAGTAGGAATATTTCTAATGATATTTGAGTTTCAGATATATTACAGCAATGGATCACTTTTTTTTAGCATGAATTACTAGTGTAAATACATAAATGATTAATAATTTTAGTATTTTAATAACTCTTTTTACTAATCCTTATATGATTTTTTAGATAGTATACAGCAACAATAAAAGTGATTGTTTCTGAACATGGAAAAGCACACCATACACCATATATTTCTAATAATTTTGATAAAATCAGAACTACTGGTACAATAGCAACAAATCCACGTAAAATTGAAATGATAAGTCCTTTTTTAGGATTTTCAACTGAGCTGAAAAATGAAGCTGTGATAATGTTAATTCCTGCAAAGAAAAATCCAATAAAATATATATGCAATCCTTGTTTTGCTAATATTGCTAATGTAAGATTTTTTTCATTATTAAAGAGAGAAATAAGCCAATCAGATGATATAAAAGTAATTAAATATAGAGACACAGAAATTACCAATGACAATACTATGGAATAATAGAAGGTCTTCTTTAAGTCATGATAATTTTTCACCCCATAATAATTGCTTATAAGAGGCTGTATGCCTTGAGATATACCTGTAAATATAGACATTGCCACAAGAGATAGATTGGCGACAATACCATATGCAGCGATACCAATATTACCTTTAAGTCTTAAAATAACAATATTAAAAATAATAAGGACAATTCCAGAAGATATTTCTGTAATTAAGGAAGATATTCCAAGTTCACATATATTTATTATTAATCTTGGCATGATTTTACACTTTTTAAAATGAAAATTGTTTTTCATATTTATGAAGTGTAATGACAGAAGTCCTATGCTAATAATAGGGGCTAATCCAGTTGCAAAAGCAGCTCCAAACATTCCCCATTGAAGAGGAAATATAAAAATATAATCTAAAATGATATTAGAAAAACTGCCAAGCAGCATAGCTGACATAGAAAGCTTAGGATTCCCATCATTACGGACAAAAGAAAGTAATACATTATTCAATATAAAAAAAGGAGCAAAAAATAGTATTGTTTTGAGATAAGTGTTAGCCATAGAAAAAGTGTCTGTATTTGCCCCAAGTAGCATGCTTAGAGGTGAAGAGAAAAAAATTCCTATAAGCATAAACAAAGCACCTAAAATGGTACCTAATTTTATAGAAGTGGTAAATACATTATCAGCATCCATATGTTTATTTTGTGCTTTTAGAATTGAATATTTTGTTGCAGCACCAATACCAATCATTAATCCACTTCCATTAATAAAGCTGTAAATTGAGATGGCAAGATTTAATGAGGCAAGTCCATTTGTTCCAAGACCTTTTGATACAAAAAATGTATCAGCAAGTATATAACAGGAAAGACCAATCATTCCAAGTATATTTAATGGCACATACTTCATAAAAGATTTAAAAATAGTTTCTTGTTTCATAATTACCTCCAAAAATAAAAACAAAAACGCTCGGTTTTTCATATCTACAAGGCCTAAAGATATGAAATCCGAACGCTTATTTACAGACTTTACCCGGCGGCAAAGTTATATTAGCTATTTATTTTTCATTGAATATTATACTACATTAAAGGGGGAATGGAGTCAAGCATATTTTAAATTTTGAAATTATATTCTAGAATAATAAAACTTTTATTATAAAAAGTCTTATTATTAATGCAACATTTTATTTAACTAAGTTGTATTGTTTATAGAGAAATATACACTTTCCTAATAAAGTGATTTTATAAGATAATATATTTCTATACTAAAAAGTATGTTAGGAGATGATTTTTATGAAAAAAGCAAAAATAATATCTGCAATGATGTTGGGAATAACAGCATTTTCAGCAATACCACAATATGTATTAGCTGCTGACAAAGAAATGGCAACTAGTACTCAAGAAGTTGTTTATAAAAAAAGCTATGTTAAAGTATGGGGAGAAGTTAGTGAAAAAACTGATGAAAGAATTCTTATAAAAAATTCAACTAATGTTAATAATGAAATTATATTAAATATTTCAGAAGATACTATAATAGTAGATGCAGTCACTGGACAACCAGTATTGATTAAAGATATAAATTTAAATGAAGGCATTTATGCTTATATGGGAGAGGCAATGACATTAAGCTTACCTCCTATGGCAAATGCAAAGGCTATTATTGTAAATATACCTGAAGATTCTAAGGTACCAAATTATATTACAGTTGAAGCTATAAAGAAAAATAATGATGGAAGCACAACTGTTATAGGTGATGGTGGAAATTTAGAAGCTACTTTAAATGGTGATACTAATGTATCCCCATATTTAACAAGAAATATAGTAACTATTGAAGATATTAAAGTTGGATCGAATTTATTATTATGGGAAAAAGAAAATAAAGACATGTTACAGATTACGGTGCTTCCAGTGAAAGCTAATATAGAAAAATGTTTAATTGCACCAGGAGATGTGCAAGGAAGTGAAATTATTGAAATAACTGAAGAAAAGGCATGGAAAAAAGAAAATAATAAATGGTATTATGTTGAAAATGGAGTAAAATCTAAGGGGTGGATTAATGAGAATAATACATGGTATTACTTAAATAATGAAGGTATAATGCAGACAGGGTGGATTTTATATAATGGAAATTGGTATTTCTTAAATGAGGACGGATCAATGAAAACAGGATGGCTATTAAGCAATGGAGATTACTATTATTTAAATAGTGATGGGGCTATGGCTCATAATGTATATGTAAATGGATACTATTTAGGTTCTAATGGAGCTTGGATCAAATAATAAAAAGATGTTATTGTGTTAATATATAAAAAAAATGAATCGTTTTCTGTCTGCTTGACAGGGAATGGTTCATTTTTAGTCAATAACACTGGGGATACTATATATCATTTTCTAATCCAAATCTGGCGTTAATTCTATTTTAATATTTTCAAACTCCAATTCCAAATTGTATTGTAATTTTTTTTGAGCTTCTCCTAATGTCTTTAAATTAA
The DNA here is from genome assembly GCA_015058475.1 of Clostridium butyricum. Lineage (GTDB taxonomy): Bacteria > Bacillota > Clostridia > Clostridiales > Clostridiaceae > Clostridium > Clostridium butyricum_B. Next base: position 63,163 of record SVCF01000006.1, read on the forward strand.
GAATTTTATCATCACATTGAAAATATATTTCCACCCAGGTGCGCCTTCCTGTTTGAACAATATCATAAAAAGTTACTTTATATGGGTATTCTTCTAATATCTTTTCTGATATTTCTTTAATATTTTGTATTGTTTCTTGTTTTGGTGAAATTAATATAATGTTTCTTAATGCATCTATTACCATTTTTATTGGTTGGGGAAGCATAAATGCTGCTACAATAATTGCGACTACTTGGTCAATATAATTTGAAAGCCATGATATAGAGGTATTATCTAAAGCTATTGATCCTAAAAAAGCAAGACCAAGGCCAGCACAACAGAATATATCTATTTTCCATGATATAATTTCTGCTTTAACAACTTCTGAAGAAGAATTGTTATTCCAATGCATAAGGACCCATAAGATAAACGCACTAAATATACCAACTCCTAATTCAAATATTCCAATAAATCCGCTATCAACAGGTTTACCTCCTTGGAAAATTATTTGTATATTTTGAATCAATAAATATATTGTAATACCAGATAGCATAGAGCCTTTTAGTATAATAAATAAACTTTCGATTTGTGCATAACCATAAGGCATTTTTTCACTTACTGGTTTATAAATAAGAGGGAGCACTAATACAAAAAGAGCAGCTACAATAGCTTCTGAAATATCAAATATACTATCCATTAATACAGCTTGTGACTTACTATACCATGCAACAAATACTTCAATTATTGAGATTATTACGCCTGCGGCAACAGAAATAATTAATAAATTATTTTCATTTTTTTGATTTTCTCGCATAATAAATTCCTTTCAATTTATTTAAAAATAAAACAGAAGAATATAAGACGTACATAATGATACATCTTACATTCCTCTGTCATTTTACTAGTTAGTTTTATCTACGTAGGTGCTACTATTCGTACGTTCTCTAAAGTTTCGTCTGACAACATTCCTTTTGATTAGAAGTTTTCACTACAGTCAGATTATACTTGTAGTTTTGCTTATTCGGCTCCATATTTATTATAGAATCTAGGGCTATTTTCATTCGAAATCATTAACTTATCCTAATAATACATAAGAAATTTTATTAAGTCAAATAGTTTTACTACATATTTTCTATTATTTAATGTGAAAGATATGTATTTAAAGTTTTAAATATATAATCATTGGATTAAGAAAGAATGTACTTTTCTATACCAATAGCTACTCCATCATTATGAACGGTATCAGTAACCTCTTTTGCATATTTCTTTACTTCTTCATCAGCATTTCCCATAGCTATTCCACATCCAACTGTAGATAACATTTCTATATCATTTTTTCCATCACCAAAAGCATAACTATTCTCAATAGGAATATTTAAATGTTTTAAAGCAGTTAATATTCCAGTAGCTTTTGTATTTTTCTTAGAATATAATTCAAAAGATTTTTCATCTATACTATGAAAATGATCATATTCAGGATTATTATCTATTAATGATAAGCAGAAGTTTACAGAAGTTTCATCAAGGCAAAGCATTTCTATTTTATATGTATCAACATGTTCTATGTTATAATCGCTTTTTAAGAATTTTCTTGATATTCCAATACTGTCATAAAAATCATAAAATTCTTTACAAGTATCTTTCATATATGAGTAAAGTTCCCCTTGAAGTATATATTGAATATTAAGTTTTTCAAACTCAGTAACAGCATTTTTTATAAATTCTTTATTAATTGGCTCTTTATATATAGTATTATCTTTAATTATAACTTGAGCACCATTTGCTAATATAAAACCATCAAAACCAAAATCTAATATAGACTGGCTTAAAAATGCATAAGGTCTTCCAGTTGCAATGAAAACATAGTTTCCATTAGCTTGTAAATTATGAATTGCTTGTCTTACTTTAGGGGTAATATTTGATATTCCTCCAAAACAATCCAGAAGTGTTCCATCAATATCAAAGAATATTGCTTTTTTCATAGTTATCTCCTTTATATACATAATACTTGCATTATTATTTAATATCATTTTATATTGTTTGTTATTGTAAGTCAATTGAGATTATTATTTAAAATTGATAACACCATGTTTTATAAAAAAACAAATGACTATAGAGTTATATCTGTGACTAAACAAAAGAAAAATAAAAAACAATATAACTTTTATGATATTATGAATGTAAACAATTAAAAAAACAGGTTATGAAATGGAGAGGTGTATATGTTAAAAGAATATTCAGAGAAGTTTCCAGAAGGTTTTTTATGGGGCGGAGCTACTGCCGCTAACCAATTTGAAGGTGGATATAAAGAAGATGGAAAGGGCTTAAGTACATCTGATGTATTAACAGGTGGAACTCATACAATACCGAGAAGAATTACACCAGAAATTGAAGAAGGAACTTATTATCCAAGCCATGTGGCAATAGACTTTTATCATAGATATAAAGAAGATATAGCTTTATTTGCAGAAATGGGATTTAAGACATTTAGAATGTCTATTAACTGGACTAGAATATTCCCAAGTGGAGATGAGCTTGAACCAAATGAAGAAGGCTTAAAATTTTATGAAGATATATTTAATGAATTAAAGAAATATAATATAGAACCATTAGTTACAATTTCACATTATGAATTTCCATATGGATTAACTAAAAAATATAATGGAGATGGTTGGGCAAATAGAGAAGTTATAGATTGCTATTTAAGATATTGTAAGGCTATATTTACTAGATATAAGGATTTGGTTAAATATTGGCTAACATTCAATGAAATAAATATATTAGCTAGACCATTTGGTGCATTTTTCGGTGGTGGAATGTTATTAGATGAAAAAGGTGGACCAATAACTGAAATTAAAGATGATCCACAGAAGAGATTCCAAGGACTTCATCATCAATTTGTAGCAAGTGCAAAGGCTATAAAGATGGGACATGAAATAAATAAGGATTTTAAAATAGGATGTATGATTGCATATGAAGCTTTATATCCATATACATGTAATCCAGAAGATGTTTTCTTAGCTCAGAATAGTGAAGAAATTAGTAACTATTTATGTGGAGATGTTCATGTAAGAGGAGAATATCCACATTTTGCAGCTCGCTATTTTAAAGAGAACAATATAGACATCAAAATGGAAGATGGTGACTTAGAAACATTAAAAGAAGGAACTGTTGATTATTATACGTTTAGTTATTATATGTCTAACTGCATAAGTGCTCATCCAGAAGATATAGAGAAAATTGGTGGTAATATGTCACTGGGATTAAAGAACCCATATTTAAAAGCTAGTGATTGGGGATGGCAGGTTGACCCAATTGGTTTAAGAACTGTATTAAATAAATTATATTCTAGATATAGAATTCCATTAATGGTTGTTGAAAATGGATTTGGTGCTGCTGATAAAATTGAAGAAGATGGATCAATTAATGATGACTACAGAATAGATTATTTAAGAGATCATATAAAAGAAATGAAAGAAGCTGTTATTGATGGTGTGGATTTAATGGGATATACTCCTTGGGGATGTATTGACCTTGTATCAGCAGGTACTGGCGAGATGAAGAAGCGTTATGGATTTATCTATGTTGATAAAAATAATGATGGAACTGGTAATTTAGATAGATATAAGAAGAAGAGCTTTAACTGGTATAAGGGAGTTATTGCAAGTAATGGGGAAGAATTATAATATATATTTTATGTTAAATTAAAAATATAATATTTGAAAATAAAGAAATATACCAATAGCTAATTTTTATGTTTTTTTATTTTTATAATTAGAATAAATGTGACTTAAATTTCAAGCATCATTAAAGATAGTGAAAATTAATTAGGAAGTAGCGCAATAGAAAAGAAAATTATAGTGAATGTTGAAGTATGAAGTGAGAATATAGATTAAAATGGTAAAATTAATCAATATTGATAAAATAAGAATAATGTGATAATATAAAAAATATTAAATAGTTTGGAAGGAGGACAATTGAATGAATGGCTTAGGTTACAAACCAGTTTGTAGTAGTTGTGCATTGTCGAAAACATATATTTTTGGACAGTTACAGGACTACTGCGCCCTTTTTTAAGGAAAGCCATTTAAAAATTGTCTTAAATATATACGCAGTAGCTTCTGTAAGGAACATATCAAATTTCTTTAAAATAGATTTACTTTGATATGTTCTTTTTGCGTGGAAAAAGCAACATGCCACAATAGGAAATTATTTTTAATGTTGTAATAACTTAAAGACGGGAGCAAAAAGATGAATATAGATTTAGAAAAAAATATAAAGAGAAATGTAAAAATAGATTATGTATATTGTTTTATGAAGAATTTTGATATCTCAAGTGCTATATGGGTATTATATATGGTTTATAAGGGACTTCCTTTATGGCAGATTGGGATAGCGGAAGGAATTTTTCATGTTGCAAGTTTTTTATTTGAAGTACCATCAGGGGCTTTGGCAGATTTATTTGGTAGAAAAAATACAATTATAGCTGGACGTATTTGTAGTGCATTATCAGCAATAATTAATTTATTTTCTAATAATATATTTGGATTTTCAATAGGATTTATAATATCCGCGTTAGGGTATAATTTAAATTCAGGTTCAGAAGAAGCATTAGTTTATGATAGTCTTAAACAGGTTAATTGTGAAAAAGAATATTTAAGAGTAAATAGTAAATTAAATTTAATAATAGAGATTTCACAAGGAATTTCTACATTTATAGGAGGCCTATTGGCAGAATATTCATATGTTTACTGTTATGTTACAGTGATTATTATTTCACTATTATCTCTTGTTCCTGCATTGATGTTTAAGGAACCATTAAAAGATAAGACGGATAAAGATGCAGGAGAAAAAATATCAATAAAAAGACATTTTAAGGTGTGCTATGAAATACTTAAGAATAACAGAGAAATAATAAAAATACTAATATATTTTCCAGTAGTATTTACGTTTGATACGGTTGTGTATTTTTATGGACAGCAATATTTTAGTATCCTTGGATTTAATAAAATTGAAATTAGTCTTATAATGCTTCTTAGTGGTGTTTTTTCATGCCTAGGAGCTATAAGTTGTGAAAAGGTGATATCAGTTTTGGGAAATAAGACTAAATATACGGCATCAATTTTAATGGGAATAAGTATAGTGATGATAAGTGGAAAGAATATTGTAATCTCAGTAATATTTTTTGCAATAATGAATTATGCTAATGCGATTTTATATCCAATACAATCATCATCACTAAATAACTTAATACCTTCATCACAAAGAGCAACAATTATTTCAATTGATAGTATGATTTTTTCACTTGCTATGATATGTATCTTTCCAATATGCGGGTTATTTGCAGATAAGCTTAATCTTCATATAACATTCTTTATTTTAGGAATTGTTCAAATCCTACTTATGATACTATTAGTAAATAGAAAATGTAGATAGTATAATAGTTGCAAAATTTGAAGATGAAATATAGATAATCAGCTGTGTAAAATAGAAATAATAGTTTCTATTTTGCACAGCTTATTCTTACTTATACATATAATTATAAAATGATTATATCTACATTAAATAGTATTAGATTATTATCTTAAAATTGATATAATATAGATATAATTATTAATAGAATAAAAGAGAAAATTATGGAGAGGAAGATATTTTATGAATAATATTATTATTACAATAGATAGGCAATATGGTAGTGGCGGAAGAAAAATAGGAGAAAAACTAGCAAATAAATTAGGGTTTGCTTTTTATGATAGGGCATTACTAAAAAGAGCATCAGAAGAAAGTGGGTTACATGAAGATATGTTTAAAAATGCAGAAAAGAGAGCAACGAGTTTATTTGCATTATCACTTTCAAGCTCACCTTATTCAATGTCAATGGATGATGAGGTATTTATAGCACAAAGTAAAACAGTAAAGAAGGTTGCAGAAGAAGGAAATTGTGTAATTGTAGGTGCATGTGCTGATTATGTTTTACAGGACAATCCCTATTGTATAAACATATTCATACATTCAGAGATTGAAAAAAGAAAATTACGAGCTATAAATGAATACAAAATGCCGGAAAAGAATATAGAAAAAACAATTACAAGGCTTGATAAATGTAGATCGACATATTATGTTCATTACACTGATAGAAAGTGGGGAAAAGCACAAAATTATGACCTTACTTTAGATAGTGGAATAGGTGTTGATAATACAGTTGAATTAATAGAAACATATATAAAAATGAAAACAAAAAATAAAGTATAAAGTTTGAAGGATTTAGCTATAGAACATACTAAGTATATGGCTAAATCCTTGTATTGTTGTTTATGAAATTCTATTTTTATATTAGAAAGCTAGCATAATAAAAATAGATATATGGACATTTTGTGTTTATTAACCAATTATTTAGAATATATATAATAGCTATTTGTAATTTAGCAAAAGATTAATTTGGAGGTTTGAATTATGGCTATCTTTGAAGCGTACATTTGAAATTATAATTAAGCTGTTATAAAAATATGATTCATGAATGTAATTCTTTACAAAAACATATTGACTTATGATAATTTAAATAGTAATATGAACTTATAAAATAACATTTAAAAAGTAATTTAAAAATATATTTTGAATAAATTGTCAAAATAAAAATATATATTTAGAGGAGGATGATTATGCGATATTTATTAGGTTTAGATATAGGAACATCAGGAACGAAAACTGCATTATTTGATGAAAATGGACAAACAATAGCTACAGAAACTTATGGATATGATTTATTTCAACCAGAAGTTGGTTGGGCAGAACAAAATCCGGAAGATTGGTGGAATGCTTGCGTTAATGGAATAAGAGATGTAGTTAATAAAAGCGGTGTACAAGCTAATGATATTAAAGGAATAGGACTAAGTGGGCAAATGCATGGCTTAGTTTTAGTAGATAAAGATTATAATGTAATAAGAAATTCTATAATATGGTGTGATCAAAGAACAGAAAAAGAATGTGAAGAAATAACAAATATCATAGGAAAAGAAAGATTAATTCAAATTACAGGAAACCCAGCACTTACTGGTTTTACTCTCTCTAAATTATTATGGGTTAGAAATAATGAACCAAAAAACTACGAAAAAATATATAAAATTCTTTTACCTAAAGATTATATTAGATTTAAATTAACAAATGTATTTGCCACAGAAGTATCGGATGCTAGTGGAATGCAAATGTTAGATATAAACACTAGAAATTGGAGTGATGAATTACTTAGTGAATTAAAAATAGATAAATCAATTCTTGCAGATGTTTATGAATCAGTTATTGTTAGTGGAAAGGTTACTGAAGAAGTAGCTGTATTAACTGGACTTGCAGTTAATACACCTGTAGTTGGAGGTGCTGGTGATCAAGCTGCTGGAGCTATAGGAAATGGAATAGTAAGTGAAGGAATAATTTCAACTGTAATAGGATCTTCAGGAGTTGTATTTGCTGCAACAGATACACCTAGATTTGATAAGCATGGTAGAGTTCATACTCTATGTCATGCAGTACCAGGAAAATGGCATGTAATGGGAGTTACTCAAGGAGCTGGATTATCATTTAAATGGTTTAAAGAAACATTCTGTCAAAAGGAAATAGAAGATAGCAAGAAAAATGGAGTTAATATCTACGATTTATTAACAGAAAAGGCTGCAAAATCAAAGCCAGGTTCTAATGGAGTAGTATATTTACCATATCTAATGGGTGAAAGAACTCCACACATAGATCCAAACGTAAAAGGTGGATTCTTTGGAGTATCATTAATCAATAACCATGATGACTTTATACGCAGTATATTAGAAGGTGTTAGCTTTAGCTTGAAGAATTGTTTAGACATTATAGAAGATATGAATGTCAACATTGAAGATATAAGAGTTAGTGGTGGTGGAGCAGAAAGTGAAGTTTGGAGACAAATATTATGTGATATCTTCCAGTATTCATTAACAACGGTTAAAGCATCAGAAGGACCAGCACTTGGAGTTGCGATACTTGCAGGGGTTGGAGCTGGTATATATGACTCAGTCGAATCAGCATGTGAAAAGATTTTAAGTAGAAATGATAGTGAGAAGGTATCTCCTAATAAGGGTTTAAAAGATGCTTACTTAAAAGTATATGAAGTTTATAATTCATTATATCCAAGAATAAAGGATATTTAACTAGTACTCTAATAATGGTATCATATTGAATATAATATTAAATATAATATGATTATTAAATGCTAGAGAGGAGTTATTTAAAAATTGATAGAAATAAATCATAGTAAAATTAAAGAAACAAATAGAAAGAAGATAATTAAATTATTATTAGAAAAAGACGAAATAACTAAATTAGATATCTCTAGAGAATTGGATATAAGCATAACAACAGTATCTACTAATATTTCTGAATTAAAGGAAATTGGCGTTGTTGAAGACGTAAGATCATTAGAATCTACTGGTGGAAGAAAAGCTATGGCAATTAAGCTAAATGAAAATTGTAAGTATGGATTAGGAATAGCATTAACCCCAAGACATATTAAATTGTCATTAATAAATCTTAGAAGTGAAGATATAGAACTATTTAGAATTAGACATGATAATAGCAGTATAGAAGACATAATTAAGATAGTTAATTCTAATATACATAGTATATTAGAGAAGAATGATGTAGAATCTGATCAATTACTTGGAATAGGAATATCAATACCAGGTACAGTGGATACACAAAATGGCATAATAAAAAATTGTTATTTATTAAATGTAAGAGACTTTAATATAAAAGAAAAATTTGAATATTTAAATGTTCCGATTTATGTAGATAATGAAGCAAATTTGTCAGCATATTATGAATATTTAAATAAAAAAGATATTGTCGATAATCTTTTATATGTATCTATAACAGATGGATTAGGACTTGGAATAATCATAAATGGAAGAATTTATAGAGGTAGTAATAATTCATCCGGTGAAATGGGGCATATGAAGATAAATCTAAATGGAAAGCTATGTAAGTGCGGGGGAAAAGGATGTTTAGAAGCATATGCATCTAAAAATGCTATTTTGGATGAATATAATAATAGAATAAAAAATAATATTAATGATATTGAAGAATTTGAGAAATTATACAATTCATCAAATGATATAGCACTAGATGTACTTAAAGAATATCTTTCTATTTTAGGTATTGGTATAAGTAATCTTACAATGTTATTGGATCCTAGTAGTATTGTTATAGGTGGAGAAATAAATAATTTGATAGATAGTAATTTTGAATATTTAAAAGAAGTAATATATAAGGAAAATCAATTTATAAATGAAAATATCTGTAAAGTTGAAATCACTAAATTTAGGGAGTCATATTTGTTAGGAGCTGCAAGACTTCCAATAGAGGAGTTTTTAACAATAAAATAGTAATTTACAATATCTAATTTAACATTAACATTGTAAATTAGATATTACACACTTTTTAAAATTATTTTAAAAAGTATATTAAAAATATTTTTAATATATTGAAGTAGCTATTAACTAATCAAGATCTAGAAAAATTTAAGGCAGATTGGTCAGCGCATTTGGTAAATAATTTTTAGTTAAGTGGCATTAACTAAGGTATATTCTTATGAATTTGTATTCTTAAGAATACGCGAATATAGAAATACAGGAATTTATATTTTTGAGAATATGGGAATTTTAGAATACAGGAATATAAGAATATGCTTATTTTATGCGGAATTAGAAGAAACTTTTAAGGAAACACCTACTCATATATATTCGTAGGTATAAGTGATTCACACCAAATCACTGACTTGGGTTCTTTGCTTAAGAATTTGTTTATTTCTTGAGGGGGTGAAGTTAATGAGCAAAGATTTATATGAAAAGATTTATAGTAAATTATAAAATTTATTAACATATATTTATTCAACTTAACTTACAAACTAATCAAATTTCAAAATCCCGTGGAATGAAAACCATAATATTTAAATAAATAAAATTTTAAGAAAGGCGTGATTAGATGGAGATTAAAAAAGTTACTGATTCAGAATTCGGAAAGTATGGGAAAATACTGAAAAACTATGATTGTTCTGAAATAATAGAAAAAATGAAAAGTACACCACTACCAACTGATGTAATATATGAACCATCGATAAAAGAACTAGAAGAATTAGAAATTAATGAAGAGTTAACAGAAAGAGAATTTGGAGGACTTCCAATTCAAATTGGATATTGCAATGGTAATAACTATATGCTTAATGCTGTTGAATACCATAGATCTTCTGAAATAAATATAGCAGTTACAGATCTTATTCTATTGATAGGTAGTCAACAAGACATTAATGATGATTATTCATATGATACTGCTAAGATAGAGGCTTTCTTAGTTCCATCAGGAACAATAATAGAAGTGTATGCAACTACTCTTCATTATGCACCATGTAATGCAAATGAAAATGGATTTAAATGTGTTGTGGTATTACCAAGGGATACCAATCTTCCATTAGAAAAGAATATTGAAAAAGCTGGAGAAGATGCATTATTATTTGCTAAGAATAAATGGTTAATTGGACATAAAGATACTAATTTAGGTGAACAAGGTGCATTTATTGGGCTAATCGGACAGAATATATCTTTAAAATAAAATTTATAAATAGAACAATGATTATTACTTTTTAAGTAATTGTTTTTAAAAAATAGTGTGAAAATTAAATATAAAAATAAAAATATGATTTGGAGGAATTAAAAATGAATAATACACCAAAAGTTAAATTAGGAATAGTAGCCGTAAGTAGAGATTGTTTCCCTATGGAGTTATCAACTAATCGTAGAAAGGCTGTAGTATCAGCTTTTGATGGAGAGATTTATGAGTGCCCAACAACTATAGAAAATGAAGTACACATGAGAAAAGCTTTAGCAGAAGTTAAAGCAGCAGGTGTGAATGCATTAGTAGTTTATCTTGGAAATTTTGGTCCGGAGACATCAGAAACATTACTTGCAAAAGAATTTGATGGACCAGTTATGTTTGTTGCAGCAGCAGAAGAAAGTGGTGATAATCTAGTAGGTGGGCGTGGAGATGCCTATTGTGGAATGCTTAATGCAAGCTATAATTTAGCACTTAGAAATATAAAAGCATATATACCAGAATATCCAGTTGGAACTGCATGTGAAGTTGCAGATATGATTAAAGAATTTATACCAGTTGCAACAGCTTTAATTGGACTTAAGAATTTAAAAATAATTTCTTTTGGTCCAAGGCCTCAAGACTTTTTAGCTTGTAATGCTCCAATTAAACAATTATATAATTTAGGTGTTGAAATAGAAGAAAACTCTGAATTAGATCTATATGCAGCATTTAATGATCACAAGGATGATCCAAGAATTCCAGATGTAATAGCTGATATGGAAAAAGAACTAGGTAAAGGAAATAAAATGCCTGGTATTTTACCTAAGCTTGCACAATATGAAATTACATTATTAGACTGGATGGAGGAACATAAGGGATCAAGAGAATTTATAGTATTTGCTAATAAATGCTGGCCTTCATTCCAAACTCAATTTGGATTTGTACCATGCTATGTTAATAGTAGATTAACAGCTAAAGGTATTCCAGTATCATGTGAAGTTGATATTTATGGAGCATTAAGTGAATATATTGGAACTTGCATAAGCCAAGATGTAGTTACATTACTAGATATAAATAATACAGTACCAGCTGACATATATGAAAGTGAAATTAAAGGTAAATTCGATTATACACTAAAAGATACATTTATGGGATTTCATTGTGGAAATACACCAGCATGTAAATTGACAAGCTGTACTATGAAAAATCAAATGATTATGGCTAGATCTTTAGAACCAAATCAAGAACCAAACATTACCAGAGGAACTCTTGAAGGAGATATTGTGCCAGGAGAGATCACATTCTTCAGATTACAAAGTAATGCAGAGGCAGAGCTTACTGCATATGTTGCAGAAGGTGAAGTGTTACCAGTTGCTACAAGATCATTTGGATCTATAGGAATATTTGCAATTTCTGAAATGGGAAGATTCTATCGTCATGTATTAATAGAAGGAAGATATCCTCATCATGGTGCAGTTGCATTCGGACACTATGGAAAAGCTATTTACAACTTATTTAGATATTTAGGTGTTAATAAAGTTGGGTTTAATCAACCTAAGGGTATGCTTTATGAAACAGAAAATCCATTTGTAAAATAATAAGATATATTTAATTAATAAATTTATTATAATTCTTATCATAATTAATTAATTAAATTAAAAAGAAAGTTATCTCTAGATTAGCTTAAGGAGTATTCTAGAGGTAACTTTTTTGTTGAATTATTCGATCAGAGGATAAGAATATGAAGAATGCATTTAAGTGTAATAAGATAAAAGAAAAATATTTAGATTTGAAGATGATGAAAAATGATTATATCTACTTATTAGGAAAAAACAATAAGATATTCATTAAGTCTATTTTAATAACAGATTTTATATATATTACTAGAAGGTGTATTAATATATAAAAAAAAAATAATAATTATTGCAAATATAGCATTAAATGATGTATAATTTAATTAAAATAAAAAAGTATATAAAATATCTTCAGGGCAGGGTGTAAATCCCTACTGGCGGTACAGCCCGCGAGCTTTAATATAAGCAGATTCGGTGTAACTCCGAAGCCAACAGTATAGTCTGGATGAAAGAAGGTAACCTATTAGGAATTAAAGAAATTTTTATTCTTTTTAGAATTTATACCCTGATGAATTATATTCATTAGGTTTTTTTATTTTAAAGTATAAAAACTTTAAAATATATAAAACTAGGTTAAGAGTAATAAACTTTTTATAATTACCTAATAAGCTACACTCAGAAGATAGTTTTGGGGAGGCAAAAGAATGGAAAAAACAAGTAGGATGATTAAAATTTCTTTATTATCAGCAATTGCAGTAATACTTATGTATATTGATGTACCAGTAATACCATTGTTTCCATGGCTGAAAATGGATTTAAGTGATGTTCCAGCACTTATGGGAGCATTTGGATTTGGACCAATTGCAGGAGTTGTAATTGAATTATTAAAAAACGTACTTTATTTTTTAATAAAAGGTAGTGGAACAGGTATTGTTGGTGAAACCGCAAACTTTCTTATAGGAAGTTCATTAATTTTGCCGGCTGGAATTATATACCATAGAAATAAGAATAAAAAGAACGCTATATTAGGAATGATTCTAGGCGCTATCTCAATACAATTAGTAGGAATATTGGCTAATGTATATTTCTTATTACCAGCTTATGGTATTCAAATGTCACAATCAGAAACATTAAAATATATAACTGTTGGTTTATTGCCATTAAATGGAGCAAAGGCACTAATTGTATCTGTAATTACTTATTTCTTATACAAGAGGGTTTCAGTTTCAATATTTAAGTCTGAACCAAATTTTGGATCACCAGAAAGAGAAGCGATAAAATAAAAAAATATATGTTTATAGTTAATTTGATATAATTATGTTCTGAAACATTTATGTATAGCTCCTTGTTGTTATTGTTGTGTGGTAGTTCAACTATAACAAGGAGTTATCATAAATGTTTTTTATTTTATTTAGAGGTAAAATTATTGAATTATTTTTGCACTATTATAGTTTTGGGTAAAAAATGATATAATTATAATATAATACTAAAAATGTATGGGGAGGAAAAAATAATGAAATTAGGGGTAATAAGAAGTAGTGTAATATTATTGTTATCGTTTTCATTAAACTTCATCAGCTGTGGTCAAAATGTAGTTAAGAATGAAGACTTAAAGAATAATTTGGCTGATTATGAATTGGAAAATTATGAAGCTAACATGGATGAGCTATCACAAACTAATGTTTTAAAAGAAGGAGAAAAAGTAGTTATCGGTTTTTCTTTAGATTCTTTGAAGGAGCCTATATGGAAAACTAATAAGGAATTGTTTATTAAAAAGGCAGCTGAATTGGATGCAGAAGTTAGAGTAGAACAAGCAAATAGTGATGATAATGTACAACTTTCACAAATAGATAAATTGATTGCAGAAGGGGTGAATGTTTTAGTAATAGCACCGCATAATGGGGAAATTTGCGGGCAAGCAGTTGAAAAAGCACATAAAGCAGGAATTAAAGTAATTTCGTATGATAGATTAATAAAAAATAGTGATGTAGATTTATATGTAGCAATTGACAATTATAAAGTAGGTATATTACAAGGTGAAGAAATGCTAAAAAATGTATCAAACGGAAATATAGCTTATGTAGGTGGATCACAAACAGATAATAATGCATTACTATTTAGACAAGGGGCAATGGATGCTTTATCTAAAAATAGTGATATAAATATTGTTATGGATGAATATTCTACAGATTGGAAGGCAGAAGTTGCATACAATAATGTGTTTAATTTATTAAGTCAGTCTACAGATATTCAAGGTATAGTTTGTGCAAATGATGGAACTGCATCAGGAGCGATTGCAGCATTAGAGAAATTCAAAATGGATGGACTTATCCCAGTAACTGGATTAGATTCAGAGCTTGCGGCATGTCAAAGAATAGTAGAGGGAAAACAACTTATGACGGTATATAAACCAACTCAGCAAATAGCACAAACAGCAGCAGAATGTGCTGTGAAATTAGCAAAAGGAGAGAGCATAAAAACTAATAGTACAATTAATAATGGAAAAATAGATGTACAAGCATGTTTTGTAGATCCAATTACAGTTACAAAAGATAATATGATGGATACTATAATTAAAGAAAAGTTCCATGCATATGAAGATGTATATAAAAATGTTCCAGAAAATCAAAGACCAAAACAATAAAAAAGGGGGGATTAAGAATGAGTGAAAATAAATCAATAGCAAGGGGAAGAAGTATAAAATCAAAAATGATATTCTCATATATATTAGTTATATGCTTAATGGTTATAACTAATATATATTCAGTGTATAAAAATTATACATATAATCAAAGATATAAAGTTTTAATAGAAAATACAACACAAGAAGGTAGACTCAAAGAAATAATGGGGAGCTTGGTTGAAAGTACTAGCAATATAATTACAGGAAATGAAGAAGAAGTAGAGTTATTTGAAAAAAGTTGGAAGGAAATAGAACAAATATGTGGTTCTTTAGATAACACAATTGTTTCAGAAGAAAGCAAAATTAGTTATAATACCTTGAAAAAAATGATGATAAATATAAAAGTAGATTGCAATAATGCTATAATATATAGCAGAAATAGTGAGACTGCAATTAAATCATCTGATTATTACGATTCAGCTGAAAGAAAACTTCAGTATTTATCATCACTTAATGGGGAATTACTAGGTAAAGAAGTTAATTATATGAAGATTGTCCAGGGGGAAATTGACAAATCATTTATAACTAATTTAGGGATTAATGCAGTTTTATTAGTAATTCTAATTATTGGATGTTTAATATACTCAATTAAATTTTCAAATACAATTAGTAAGAGGATAATTGCTTTAAAAAAATTAGCACTAGAAATAGCAAGTGGAAATTTGAAATATGAATATAAAGAAATAAAAAGTATGGAAAAAAGTAAAAATGAACTTGATGTATTAGAAAATACATTTATGGAAATGAAAAAATCATTAAATATGACAATAAGCTCTGTTAGAGAAAGTGTTGTTAGTGTTACAAAAGCTTCAACGGATTTAGCAATTCATATGAACCAAAGCAGGAGTGCTAATGATGTTGTTGTTGGAGCTATAAATTCTGTTAATGAAATTGCTAATGTACAGGCAGATGCTATTGGAGAAACCTTTAATCAAATTGAAACAGTTAATAATAATATACAGAATAGTTTAGACAATATAGTTAAATTAAGAGATTTTACTAATGATGCAAATTCTAAAACTAATATAGGGAAAGAAACATTAGATAAAATGATTAATCAAATTAATAACATTGATAAAATGATTTCATCATTTAAGACAGAAGCTAAAACACTTAATGAAAACTCAGAAAAGATAGGGCAAGTAGTTGATATGGTAGGTAGCATAGCAGAGCAAACAAGTCTTTTAGCATTAAATGCATCAATTGAAGCGGCAAGAGCTGGAGAAGCTGGAAAGGGATTTGCTGTTGTTGCAGAAGAAGTAAAAGTACTAGCTGAACAGAGTACAGAAGCAACAAGTGAAATTGCAACAATAATTAAAGAAATCCAGAATGGAACTGATAGAATATATTCACAAGTAGAAGTGGGGGTATCTCAGATCGAGGATAATACTAAATTAGCAAGTAATGTAGTAGATGCTTTCGATGATATATATAAATCTAATAGAGATATAGATTTAATTACTTCAAATATTGTTAACTATGTTAAGGATGTTTCTGACAAAATACAAAATATAAATTTTGCTATGAAATCAATAAATGAAAATACAGATACTTTAGCAAAAGAATCGGAAAATTCATCAGCTGTAACAGAAGAACAATTGGCAGTAATAGATGAAGTTACAAATCAATCTTCATATCTTGAAGAAATGGCTAATGATTTAAATTTTATAGTTGAAAAATTTTCTATATAATATGAAAAGTTATTAAAAATAACCTTGGAAAGTAATTTCCGAGGTTATTTTTAATAGCTAAAATGGTTACCGACACATTAAAAGAGCATCTTCTTTGTTATCTCTATAATATTCTTTTCTAACACCAATTTCTTTAAATCCATATTTAGAATAAAGTTTTTGAGCAGGAGTGTTACTTATTCTAACTTCTAAATCATATGAAATACATTCAAAGTCATTACTGAAAGTAGTAAGCAATGAATCTAAAAGAATTGATCCAACCTTTAATCGCCTAAAATCAGGATGCACTGCAACATTAGTAATATGAGCTTCATCCAAAACTATCCAAGCTCCAATAAAGCCAACAACTGTGCCATCAGTAGTAGCAACAAAATATTTTGCAACAGGATTTTTTAATTCTTGTAGATATGATTCTTTACTCCAAGGGTTATTAAAGCTTAAGTTACTAATATTAACTACTTCATCAATGTGCTTTTCTTCCATAAGACTAACAGTTACATTCATCTTTTAGTTTCATCCTTTGCTCATATTCTCTTTCAGCTTGAGATTTTTTTAAATATATAGGGCTAGAATTTGGATCATCGTATTTGCCAGACTCTAAAAGTTTACTCCCAAGTTCACCTAAAGAAGAAGCACGAATAAGGTTTAAATGATTAGGTGGAAAACTACAGTCAGGACAATTTTTAATTAAATAATCTTTATACTTATCAACCCCATCACCTATGAATATAACTTTTTCATTTTTAGACTTAATTAATTCAATTAATTCGTCAAGATCAAGAGCTGAATAATCAATAAGTTTTTCTAAAGTATTATCAGAACATTTGTATAACGAAGTATAAACACTGTTTCTTAAAGCATCCATAATAGGACAGATAAGTCCATCAAAAGTAGAAACACTATATGCTAGAGCATCTAAGCTTGAAATACTAACATAAGGCTTGTTACTTCCAAAACTAAGCCCTTTTATAGTCGCCATCCCTATTCTAAGTCCAGTAAAAGAACCAGGTCCTTTAGAAACTATGTATCCATCTATATCACTAATATCAAGCTTGTTAAATTTTAATAAGTCTTCTATTATTGTCATAAGTATAACAGAATGTTCTTTTTTATCATTTAAAGTAATTTCTCCAAGTAAGATACCATCTTTAATTAAAGCAGCAGTAGCCACTTTTGAAGATGAGTCTATAGCTAATGTAATCATAATTTAAGCTCCTTTATATAATTATATTTTTCTCCATATGGAGTTAAAGTTATTTTTCTATAATCTTCACCTTTACTAAGATCCTTTTCTATTAATATATGAAGGATATCTTGAGGTAGAATTTCTTCAATATAGTTTGCCCATTCAATAATAGAAACAGCATCAGAGAAAATATAATCATCAAAACCAATAGCATAAATTTCGTCAGGGTCATTAACTCTATATACATCAAAATGATTTAGTTTTAGTCGTCCACTATCATATTCATTGACAATAGTAAATGTTGGACTAGTTATAGTATCATTAATTCCTAATCCTTGAGCAATTCCTTTGGTAATATGAGTCTTTCCAGTACCTAAATCACCAGTTAGACAAACTACATCTCCACTATTAAGTAATTTACCTAAATTTATGCCAAGATTAGTAGT
This sequence comes from Clostridium butyricum, assembly GCA_015058475.1. Taxonomy (GTDB): domain Bacteria; phylum Bacillota; class Clostridia; order Clostridiales; family Clostridiaceae; genus Clostridium; species Clostridium butyricum_B. Next base: position 81,327 of record SVCF01000006.1, read on the forward strand.
ATCATCTATATTATTTATTTCAAATATCATGTATAAAAGCCTCCTTAATATTAATATTATTGCAGCCTATAAATTTTATCATTACTCTATTTTATATCAAATTTTAATAAAATCCAAATAAATATAATTAAAAAATAATAAAATATGTATACTTTAACATCAGAATATTGTATATTTATAATAAAAAAGTTGATATAATATAAAAATAGGAATATTGTATTTGTTAATAAAAGTATTATAAAAAGCAAAATTTAAAAGATGCACTATTAAAAAGTTTATAGTGATAAACTACAATTATGAACATAATAATAGTAACATAAACTCTATGATTTTTGGGTATAAGATAAGGGTTATTTAATTAAAGATTAGTGGGGGGGGAAACCTTTGAAAAAAGTTACTTTTATAATGGTTTTTATAACTATAATATTGTCATTTGGAATGACAATATTCCAGAGTCCATTACTTGCAAATACAGAAAGAAATAAAGATGAATTTAGAGACATATATTTAAATATAATTACAGTAAACAAGCCACAGGCAGATATGGTTGAAAAGATAGCAGGTGGGAAGCATAATGTAGAATATATGATAGCAAATGCTCAAGATATTAATGATTTTGAGTTTGATAATGATGTAATTAAAAATGTATCTAACATGGATTTATTTATATATACTGGAACAGATTTTGAACCATGGATTCCTAAATTTATAAGTCAGTTAAGAAAAGGAAATTTAGGAATAATAAATTTATCAAGAGGAATAAGGCTGCTAAATTTTGATGAAAATGGAGTAGTTAAAGAAAATCCATACTATTTTGAAGGTATAGAAGAATATAAGATAGCATTATATAATGTTAAAAATTCAATACAAGATAAAGATCCTAAAAATAGAGATTATTATGAAAAAAATTATAATAAAGCTATAAAAGAATTCGATAACCAAGTAAAATATTATGAAGAATATATTAATGCTCTTAAAGAATATACTTTTGTAAGCTTAGATAATAGATTTGATTATATATTGAAATCTCTTAATTTAAATTATATGAAAATTGATGATAGTAATATTAATGCTTTAGTAGAAAAGAATAATTTAGACCCGGAAAAGACTATTTTAATTCAAGATGGTGAAGATTTAGTAGATTTGGATACAACAATTGATATTAATTCAGAGGAATTAAATGATGATAATATAATTTCAAAAGATAAAAAGTATAAGACTGTAGAGCTTTGGAAATATTATGGTAGTATGAGTTTTGATGAATTAATTGTATATAATATCGATGAATTATCAAAGTTTGCTAAAATTGAGTTGACTGATAATCTAGAAGAAGATACAGAATAATATGTTGAATAAATAATGATTATAAAAAAAACATAAGAAATAAGAGAAAAAAATGTTGATTTATTTCTAACTATGTTATATAATCATTTATGTCTTAGGGGTATGGCTCAACGGTAGAGTAGTGGTCTCCAAAACCATTGGTTCTGGGTTCAAATCCTAGTGCCCCTGCCATAATTGTCGTAGTACGTTGTACTGCGGCTTTTTTATTTTATAGGAAATTATATTGGCAAAGAATTTGTGGATAACTTTTGAAAGTGGCAGAAACACACATTCTGCGAAGCAGATTTTTTTATTTATGTGTTTAAAATAAGTTATATTTAAAGAGGATATAATATTTATGGATAGAAAAAAAAGAAATATAGTTAGTTTTATAAAAGGGATGAATAAAGCTACTATAGGAGAAATATACATAAGATTTCATATGATGAATAAAGGAAACAAATTTTCAAAAGAAGGAGATATTCCAATATCAGCTAAAGAAATAGCTTTATATGTAGATGAACTTTGCAAAGATGAAATTCTTTGTTCAAAAAAAGAAAATGATGAAACAATATATTATGTAAACCTTCATAAATAGTAAATTTTATAAGACAATATATTTAATTATAAAATACAGTATATTGAGTTACATAAAATAGATATTCTAAATCGCTTATTCTAGGTGATATTATCATAAAATACTCCATTGAAAAATTGATATATAATATACTAATCTTTCAATGGAGTATTAAAAGTCAGACCAATTATTTAATTAAAAAAATAGAAGTATAATTTTAAGCATTCTTAATTTGTTCAACTAATTCAGCCATTAATTTTTTTACAGTAGTAATTTTATCTATTCTGCTTGCATTTTCTCCACAGAAGATAAGTCCATCATTAATATTGCCATTAACAGCATTTATTAATGCTTTACTTATACAATAAGGTGTTTCAGCTGGATTACAAGGTGTTAAGCAATTATAGCATTTTGTGATTTTTTGCTTACCTAATTCTTCAGTAGATTTTACAAATGCATTTCTTATAGCTCTACCAGGCATACCAACTGGGCTCTTTACAATTTGTATAGTATCTTTAGAGCAATTAATATATGCTTTTTTAAATTCATCAGAAGCATCACATTCTTCTGTTGCAACAAAACGAGTGGCCATTTGAACTCCATTAGCCCCAAGTTTAAGATATTTAGCAATATCATTTCCATCAAATACACCACCGGCTACAACAACAGGGATTTCTTTATTGTATTTTTCAGCATATTTTTTTGTTTCAGCAATTATATCTACAACTGATTTGTCAAAATCAAAGTTTTCATCTTCTAATTCATTTAATTTAAAACCTAAATGCCCACCGGCCTTTGGACCTTCAATGACTACAAGATCAGGGGCAATATTGTCATGCTTATCCCACAATTTCATTATAACTCTTGCTGATTTTAAAGAAGAAACAATAGGAGCTATTTTTACAGATGTACCTTTAACTATTTTAGGTAACATTGTTGGAAGACCAGCACCAGAAATTATTAAATCAACGCCAGCTTCGATTGCAACTTTAATATGTTCTTCATAATGATTAGTAGCAACCATTGCATTTATTCCTATAATACCTTGTTTAGCTTTTGACTTAGCAAGGGTAATATGTTTTTTTAGTGCTCTTAAATTTGCTTCTAATGGATTTTTTTCAAAATCATCTTCATTATATCCTAATTGAGCAGCTGAAATAATTCCAATACCACCTTCATTAGCGACAGCAGAAGCTAATCCAGAAGATGAAACTCCGATACCCATACCACCTTGGATTATAGGAATAGGAGCTATTAAGTTTCCGATTTTAAGAGAATCAAAATTCATTTCACATTTATCCTTTCAAAAATAAAGTTTTGACAGTTAAATATTTTGACAATCAAAATATATACTATATTATAAGATAATATCTCAATATAAACAAGAGTGTTTACAAAGTTGTAATATTTTTCTTTGTTTTTTTTGTTGACATAGTGATATACTACGTGATACAATACTAAATGACTTAGGGGTATGGCTCAACGGTAGAGTAGTGGTCTCCAAAACCATTGGTTCTGGGTTCAAATCCTAGTGCCCCTGCCAAAATCGTGACATTTTGTGTTACGATTTTTTTATATTTAAAATTGTAAAAAATAGTAATTTAATGTTGTATATTATAAATTAAGTAAAAATTAATGTATAAAGAATAGATTGTAGACTTATAAGAGCAACTAATGAGTTGAAAGTTATTTTTTATAGAAGAATTTATAAACTTAAGATTATTAATTTGTGAGTTATATTATTTTAGAAACGATTAATCTTCGTATAATATATTAATGTTATGGTAACAATCCATTATGAGGTGAAATATTATGAAGAGAGTGCTCTTTTTAAATAAAGAAAAAAAATATAATTCTTGTAAGTTTAAATCTGATAGTATTTTAGAAAATAAAGTAGAAAGACATTGTAATAAATTTAAAAATAAATTTATTAATGAAAATAATTTTTATAGTATAGATGAAAAGAATAACCTAGAAATAAAACTAGTATCAGTAATTGAAAAGTTAATTTGTTTTAAAAATAAAGCGCCTATGATAGATTTTTTAAATAGTATATACTGTGATGGTTGGGGGACAAGCAATACAAGTATTAAATATAAAAAAAATGAAGAATTAAAAAAAGATTTTGATATTATGATTGAAGTTAAAAATGACTATAAAAGAATAGAATATAAAATAAGATTTAAAGTAAAGGATTTTGAAAACTTAGCTATAATAATATTTAGAGACGATTTATCTGATAAATCAGATAAGATAATAAGTTTATTTGGTGAAAGACAAATACTAAACAAGAAGAATAGAAAAGCAGAATTAAATAAAATCAATCCATATATTATAATGTTGAATTCTAATATAGAAGTACCAGATATATTAGAAGTTAAATCTAATAATGAAACTAACTATTTGTATAAATTCAATGTAGTAAAGGGTTGGAAATATGATTTGAAAAAAATGTATAATGAAAATATATATTTATTTTTTCCTTTAAAAATATTTGACTTAGAAAAAAGAATATTTAGTATGAGTGATAATTCTGTATGCTATGATCTTATTAAATATGAAATAATTGGCTTTTTTAAAGAAATGAATAATTATTTAAAAAAACTTAAAGAAAGAGAAGTCCTTTGTCAATCTGACATAGAAGAAATTAATATGATTGCATCAGAACTGTTACTTAATATTACTGCTGAAAATAGTAAAGTGCTTTCAAAAATAAATCAGGAAATTGTGGATAGTTTGATTACTACTGTAAGTTAAAAAAAACATTTTAAACCATAATTTTTAAAGAATATAAAACTATATTTCGGTTAAAATACTATTGTCGGTAAGGAAATTAAAAAAAATTATTTTACTGACAAATACCAAATTAACCAAGGAGGGGATCATGATGTCAAACAAAGCATTAGTTCCAGAAGCAAAACAAGGCTTATCAAGATTTAAGAATGAAGTAGCTCAAGAACTAGGAGTACCATTTAAAGAATATAATGGAGACTTAACTTCGAGACAATGTGGTTCCGTAGGAGGAGAAATGGTAAAAAGAATGGTAGAGGAATATGAACATAGAATATAGCGATTATGATTATTAATTTATTCAGAAAGCTATGTTACTAAGCTTTAGTTAAAGCAGTTATATTCTAATATCGGGAGATATGTTACTAAAATAGTAGTAACATATCTCTTCTTTTTTGAATATTTTTATTTGATTAAAAAAAATATTGACATATTTATCCTGATATAGTAGTATTGTTGATAGAAGTGCAAATGCAAATTATTTGCAAAATGGAGGGAAAAATGAAAAGAAAAATTTTTTTAGGAATATTACTAGGAGTAATAGGAAGTATAATAATAGGATGTGGAGCAACAGAGGATAAAAGTGTAGTTAAAGATGAAGATAAAAAGCCAAGTATTACTGTATCAATTTTTCCATTAAAAGAATTTGCTGAGGAAATAGCAGGGGATAAGGTTGAAATTAACTGTTTAGTTCCTAATAATATGGAACCGCATGATTATGAACCAAAAACTAAAGATTTTGAAAGATTAATAAATAGTGATGCATTTATATATAATGGACTTGGATTAGAACAATGGGTAGATAAAGTTAATGAATCAGTAAAAAATGAAGGCGTATTAATAGTAGATTCAAGTAAAAAAGTAGATTATATAGAAATAAAAGAGGAAAGCCACGAAAATGAAGAAGAACATGAGCATGAACATGGAGCAATTGATCCTCATTCATGGCTTAGTTTAAAGGAAGCGCAAGTTCAATCAGAAGCTATAAAAGATACATTAATACAAATAGATTCTGAAAATAAATCATATTATGAACAAAATTATAATGAATTTAAGCAAAAATTAAATAATTTATACAATGAATATAATGAAAAATTTCAAAAACTTGAACATAAGAATTTTATAACTGGTCATGCTGCTTTTGGATATTTATGTAGAGATTTTGGATTACAACAAAAAGCAGTTGAAAATTTATTTGGAGAAGGTGAGCCAACACCAAAGCAATTAGAAGATTTGATTATATTTTGTAAGGAAAATAATATAAAAACTATATTCTCAGAATCATTAGCAAGTCCAAAAGTTTCTGAAACTTTAGCAACAGAAGTAGGAGCGGAAGTGATTCCTATATATACACTGGAATCTCAAGAAGATGATAAAAGTTATTTAGAAGCTATGAGATATAATTTAGACAAAATATATGAATGTTTAAAAAGTGAATAGTTAAATAAATTAAAGCGTTTGAAAGATATAATTTTATATCTTTTAAATGCTTTAATTTTTATAATAATATTTAGAATAGGCAATATATATAATAGAGAGAGTTTAATGGAAAAAAATACAAGTGATGATTGACACATAGGTATAATAACGTAAAATATAAATATATAATAATATTTTTCGCAAAGTATTTATATTAAGGAGAATTTATGAACGATATAGCTAGAAATTTTTATAAAAAGAATGCACTTGACCATAAAAAGAATAGTAATCTATTAGATAGGAAAGGTAGTATGATTGGATGGAGTAGATTAATATTACTTTTAGCACTAATGATTATTGATTATTTTTTATATAAAAAAAATAATTATAATATGATTATTATAGTTTCAATGTTAGGCGTATTAATATTTCTAATATTAGTTATTTATCATAATAATATTTTAGAAAGGAAAAAAAGAGAAGAAATATTATTAGAAATAAACGATAAAGGTATAAAAAGATTAAATGGAAAATTTAATGAATTTGAAGATAGAGGGATAGAATTTGTAGATGAAAATCACTCGTATATAAATGATTTAGATGTATTTGGCGATAACTCGATTTTTCAATATATAAATACTACTGTAACAAAAGGCGGGCGGATATTACTATCTAACCTATTAAAGCTAAATGTAAAGTTATCCAAAGAAGAAATAAAATTAAGGCAAGAAGCAGTAAAAGAGCTTGGAGAAAAAATAGAATATAGACAAAATTTATTTGTAGAAGGAACATTAAATCAATTAGAAGAAATTGATTTAAAATTTTTTATTGATTGGAATAAACGTAAAAACAAATTTAGCTTGCTTAGAACAGTAATAGCTTGCATTTTTATTTTAGTAACTATAATATCTATTTATTTTGTTGTAGGTAATGTTTTACCAGAATCATTTTTATTATTGAATTTACTAGTAAATTATGTAGTGGTCAAAATACTATCCAGTGGAATAAGCGAAGAAATAAAGCTATTTGAATCAATGAAAGATATAATACATGGATATGCAAAAATATTAAATTTGATAGAAGAAGAGAAATTTAATTCTAGATATTTGAAAAATATTTATAGTAAATTAAACAATGAGAACATAAGTTGTAAAGTAGAGATATCTAAATTAGATGATATTCTGGACTGGATTGGAAATAGTAAATATAATGCATATTATTTATTATTAAATGTTCTAGTTTTTTCTGATGTATTTTTAATGAAACGTTTATATAAGTGGAGAGAAAAAAATGGATCTCATATAGAAGAATGGATTAGTGTTATGAGTGAGATGGATGCGTTAAGCAGTATTTCCAATCTTGCATTTGAGAATCCAGACTGGGTTTACCCTGATATTTATGATGAAAATATAATAGAAGGAAAGAATATAGGGCATCCACTTATTGGGTTAAGGGTTGTGAAAAATAATTTTAAACTTAGAGGAAATCATAAGGCAGCACTGATTACTGGTTCGAATATGTCTGGAAAAAGTACATTTTTAAGAACAATAGGAATTAATTTATTACTTAGCTATATCGGAGCACCAGTTTGTGCCGAGAAATTCTCTTGTGGAATAATGAATATATATACTTGTATGAGGACTAGAGATAATTTGCAAGAAAGTATATCATCATTTTATGCAGAAATATTACGAATAAAGTTACTTATAGAAGCATGCCAAAAAGGTGAAAAGGTATTTTTTTTGTTAGATGAAATTTTTAAGGGAACAAATTCAAGGGATAGACACATAGGTGCAAAGGTATTAATAAATCAATTAATAGAACATGGTGGTGTTGGTATTGTATCTACGCATGATTTGGAATTATGTGATTTAGAATATACTAATAGTAAAATTACAAATTATAATTTTAGAGAGTACTATGAAAATAATAAAATTAAATTTGATTATATACTTAGAAAAGGCAAGAGCGAAACTCAAAATGCAATACATTTAATGAAACTCGCAGGAATAGAAGTAGGGGAGGGACAATAGCAGTGAAAAACTGCTTGGACTATTATGGGATATATTATTGTTGATTTAGAATTTAATAGTATGAAGGATATAACTAAATACTACAAAAACTTTTTTGAAGAGCATGGTGAGTTTAAGGAGCTAGATATTGAAAATGAAATAATTGAAATTGGTGCTATAAAGGTTGATAAGTATATGAAACCTATTTGCAGTATGAGAGAATATATAAAGCCCACTGTGTTTCCAATTATTAATCCAATAGTAAATGAAATTACTAAGATTGATATGAAGATATTAAAGGAAAAAGGAATAGCGTTTGAAGAGGCTATAAATAAATTAAAGGATATGTTTGAAGAGGGCGATATTTTATGCTCGTGGGCTAAAGATGATATTGTAGAATTAATAGTAAATGCAAATCACTATAAGTATAGAGATTTAGAGTGGATTAATGGGTATTTAGATCTTCAAGAATATGCCACAAAAATATTAGCACATAAAAAGGCTTTAGGCCTTAAAGTAGCATTAAATGAATTAAAGATAAAAATTGACGATTCTAAACTTCATGATGCATTAAATGATGCTGAATATACAGCAGAAGTTTTTAAAAGAATATATAACTCGAGAATTATTAAAAATTATGTTGTTAGAGATATTTATAATATGCCAGCATTAAATGTAGCAAATCTTAAAGAATATACAGTAGATGAAGAAAATTTAAAACTGCTATGTCCAAAATGCAATAAAAAAATTAAACTGGAAACACAAATAAGGCTTCTTAATTGGCGTTTTGCAGCAGTAGGGACATGTCCTAAATGTAAGAATAATATACTATGTGAGATTTCAATAAAAAAGACATTAAAAGGTGAAGAAGCTTATATAGAAACTAGTAGCATACTTAAAAATGAAGCTTATATGAATTATTGTTATAAATTAAATAATTTTGATAATGATAAAGAAAAAATAAAGAATATATAATAATTTACTGAAGAAATTTTTTGCAAAGTATGATAAAATGTAAGTAAATATATTACAAAAAACTTAATGTTTATGCAAAATGTAATATTAAATTTATTTATATAATAAATTGTGATATGATAAACTAAAATAAATTTATTTAGGAAAGGATTTTAGTTATGAATATAGCATTTTTTCTTACTCCTAAAAATGAAGTAGTATACGAAAATCTAGAGGCAACAATGAGACAAGTTATGGAGAAAATGGAGCATCACGGATATACAGCTATACCACTTATAAATAGAGAAGGAAAATATGTTGGTACACTAACAGAAGGGGATTTGCTTTGGAAGTTAAAAAATACTCCTGATTTAAATTTTAAAAATACTGAATCTGTTAAAGTAAAACATATTGAAAGAAGAATAAACCATAAATCGGTATCTATAACTTCTAATATAGAAGAATTAATAACTCTTGCGGTTAGTCAAAATTTCGTTCCAGTTACTGATGATAATGATACATTTATAGGAATAATAAAAAGAAGTGATATAATAAATTATTGCTATAATGAAATGGAAAAAAGAAAAGCATTAGAAGTTCAACAATTTTCAATGTATGATGAAGGATAAATATATTATAAAAAGGTGGCTATATGCCACCTTTTTTAAGTGTTCTGATAAGTTTCTACTATAAAATCAAATTCTTGTACATTTGTTATTTCTCCAAAGCTATCATTTTTAATTCCTGGATAGTAATATAAAACTAACTTATCATTTGCATTTGTAAAGTTTTCTAGTAGTATATATTGCTTGTCAATTGTACAATCTTCAATTACAGCTAGAACTTTATATTTAGAAGATATTCCAGTATCATTATTAGTAAGGTCAAATGTAAAATTATCAAACTTTCTAACGTTAACCTTTTCTCTGTCACAAAAGGTTAGCAATGAATTATTTCTACAACTTGAACATGATTTAAAGCTACATTGGAATGAGCAGTTTAAGCATGTACATTTATAACATTTTTCTAATTGAGAGAAGGCATCTTTATTTTTAAGTTTATAGTCCTTTAATAATGATATGCTAGGGTCAGACTTAAAAATAGAAAATAATGATTTTTTTTTGCATTGTGTTTCAGCTGAATCTAAAAGTTCAGTATATTCTTTGAGCATTTTAGATTTAGAGTAGTACTTTCTTTGGGTTAATTTTTTATCGTCTATAAAAGGTGAAATTTCACTTAATGCAAACATTATTTCGCTGTATATTTTACCCCAGTATTTTCTTTCACTTTCTATAAAATCTAAATTGTTATCCATACAGTATCACCTAAATATTATTTTTATATTTTTCAAGTTCAAGATCTAAATCTACATCATTTAATTTATCGAATTCGCTATCAAAGTCATCAAGGTCTCTTAATTCACCTAAACCTTGAGCAAGAGATTCTTTTCTTTGAATCTTTCTTTCTATATTGTCAATCTGAATAGAGTTATTTTTAGTTTGAACATTTGCAAGTACTTCATTAACTTTTTGTGAAGCTTCAGCATTTGAATATCTTGCAGCAGCCTCATCTCTATAATTTCTAGTTTTATTTATTTCTTCTTCTAAAGCACGAAGATTTGATTTTAACGCATCAGCTTGAGCCTTTGAACTCTCATAACTAGATTGAAGAGAAGAAACTTTTTTGTCTATTTCTACTTTTCTAGCTAAAGCTTTTTTAGCTAAATCTTCATTACCTTTGCTTAATGCAAGTTTGATTTTTTCTTCATAATCAAGAGATTCTTTTTTAGCTAAATTTAATTTTTTTTCTATTTCATGAACATTACCAAGAATTTGAGCAGAATTTAATTTTGCTTTATTAAATTGTTCTTCCATATCTCTTAATTTTTGATCTAATAGCTCAATTGGATTTTCCATTTCATCTAAAGTATTATTTACCTTTGCTTTAATCATATTTGACATTCTTGAAAAAATACCCATATTAATTACCTCCAAATTATCTTCTTTTAATTTTTAAATATAATTTTATTAATGCTATTATTATTACAAATACTATTGCTAATATTATAACATTGATTAGCAGACTTGACGTTGATCCGAAATAAAATGGTCTATAATATCTACCAAATGCCAAGGAAGACCAATGAGAACCATATCCGCCTGATGGTGTATTATAAGTTGTTGTTGTATTATCATCTTTATTATTAGTTGATGAGGTTTTTTTTGTATTATCATCTGTATTTGTAGAAGTCGAAAAGGATCCAGATTTAAAATCTTTTGAATTTCCAGTAGTGGTAGATGATGATGTACCTGAACTATTATCTGAACTGCTATCAGTTGAAAAACTTCCAGATTTAAAACCTTCTGCACTTTTTGAACTGGATTGATTAGATGAACTATTATTTTCTGTTTGAGAGTTATAAGATGAATTACTTACAGAACCAGATTTAAAACCAGAATCACTATTATTGCTGCTTGAGATATTATTTTTATCAGTGGAATTACTAACAGATCCTGATTTAAATCCACTACTACTGCTTGAACTGGATTTGTTCTTATCTGAACTACTAGACTTTTTAGAACTACTACTAGACTTACTGGACTTTTTGGAACTATTACTAGACTTACTAGATCTAGAACTTGAACGGCTTGATTTAGATTTTGCCTGTGCAATAGTAGTTTCATTTTGACTTATTCCACCAATTGATACTATATCTAATGATATACCTGAAAAAGTAAATAAAATAGTTAAAACTAATGTTAAAATCTTTCTATTATTAATTTTATTAATAATAATCACCTCCCCTAACGTTGATTATGTATTAATTATATAAAAAAGACTGCTATCGTACAATGCTAGAATTTACTCAAAATAGGGTAAATTACAAGATTAGGCTATACCATCTTAATAAAGGTTATATTATCTTTTATTTAATACTATTATCTAACTGATAATGAGGTATTTGATATTATTTATGGAGAAAAATAAAACTTAGAAAATATTTTTGGAAACCAGATGATGACTTGTATTAAATGTTTACTTAGATTAATATTGTAATTATAAAGTTTATTTTTAGGAGGATTTAAAATGTTTAATGATGAAAAAGAATTTACAATGAATGATTTTTTTAATGATTATGATGTAAAAAGATTAAACAGAGGAGATATATTAAAAGGTACTGTTATAGAAGTAAGTGATAAAGATATAAGTGTTAATATAAATTATGCATTTGATGGAATGATTTCAAAAGAAGAGGTTTCAACAGATAATAAAGATCCAAGGGAAGTTGTTAATGTTGGTGATGAAATAACAGTTTATGTTCTTTCACCTAATGATGGAGAGGGGTACGTTGAACTTTCTTTAATAAGAGCTATGGAAATTGTAGAAAAAGAAAGGATTAAAGTAGCCTATAATGAAGGAAAAACAATAACTGTAAAAGTTAAAGAAGAAGTTAGAGGTGGAGTAGTATCATATTATGGAAATATAAGAATATTTATTCCTGGATCACTTGTATCAAGAGAAAGAATTGAACTTAGTACTTTAATTGGAAAGGAACTAGAGGTTAAGATTACTGAACTAGATTTTAGAAATAATAAAATAATTGCTTCTAGAAGAGTTCTTGAAGAAGAAGAATATGAAAAAAATCAAAAAGTAATTTGGGATACTTTAAAAGAGGGCGAAAAGAAAAGCGGAATTGTTAAAAAGATAGTTAAATTTGGAGCCTTTGTAGATATTGGTGGGGTAGAAGGCTTAATTCATCTTTCGGATTTATCATGGAAAAGAGTTAATAGAGCAGAAGAAGTGGTAAAAGAAGGAGATAAGGTTGAAGTATTTATTGGTAATATAGATAGAGCGAAGAAGAGATTATCATTAATATTAAAAGATGTTGAGCAAGAACCTTGGACAATACATGGTAAAGATTTAAAAGAGGGCAATGTTGTAGAAGGAAAGGTATGTAAATTAACTTCATTTGGTGCATTCATAGAATTATTCGATGGAGTTGAAGGGCTAGTACATATAACTGAGATAACAGATGATAACATTGCAAAGTCTTCTGATGTATTAGAGATTGGTCAGAATGTTAAAGTTAAAGTTTTAAGTATTGATAAGGAGAGTAAAAAAATTGCATTAAGTATAAAAGATGCTCTTGAAAGCAATAAAGAATATTTAAATTATGTTGATGATAGTGAAGAAGGAACTTCACTTGGAGATTTACTAAAAGGCTTTAAATTTGAATAAGAATACTACATAGATAAAAGATAGAATAAGAAATATAACTTCTTATTCTATCTTTTATTTATAGATTCTAATTAGTAAAATTTATGTAGTTATACTGTAAATAGTAGTAACTATTATAGTTTCAATATAGATAATTTATTAGAAGATATAACCTAAGAGATATTTTTAAATTTTTTCAATCTTTAACATGTTAGTTCCGCCAGTGTGAGTTGTAGGCATACCAGCAGCTACTATGATATCATCTCCAGGTTGAGTTATTCCTAATTTAAATACAACGTTTTTAGCTTCATCTAAAATTTGATCTGTAGTATTAAACATGTCACATAACATTGGATAAATACCAAAATTTAAACTTAGAGATCTTCTTACTTGATCATATGGAGTAATGGCGATAATTGGTGCTTTTGATTTATACCTTGAAAGTATTCTTGCAGTAGCTCCACTTTTTGTAGCAGCAACTATGGCCTTTGCATCAAGTAAATTAGCAGTTCTACAAGCTGAATAACTTATTGCTCCAGCATAATCAGTAAGTGATGGCTCTCTAAGTTTTGTAGTGAATTCGTTATAATCTAAATAGGCTTCAGCTTCTTGAGCAATATTAGCCATAGTAGTTGCAGCCTCGATAGGGAATAAACCAGAAGCACTTTCACCGCTCAACATAATCGCATCAGTTCCATCAAAAATGGCATTACAGATATCACTTGCTTCTGCTCTTGTTGGAATAGAATTTCGTATCATTGAGTCAAGCATTTGAGTAGCAGTAATTACTATCTTACCAACTTCATTACATTTTTTTATTATCATTTTTTGAATTATAGGTACTCTTTGGATTGGAATTTCAACCCCCATATCTCCTCTTGCAACCATAACTGCATCAGTAACTTCTATAATTGAATCAATATTATCTACACCTTCTTGATTTTCGATTTTAGCAATTACCTTTATGTGTTTTCCGTTATTTTCTTCTAATACCTTTTTTACATCAAGAATATCGCTAGCTTTTCTTATAAAAGATGCAGCTATAAAATCTACACCCATCTTGCAGCCGAATTTAATATCTTCAATATCTTTTTCAGTGATTGAAGGTAATTTTATAATTACGTTAGGTACATTAACACCTTTATGATTTTTTATCATACCACCAACTTCTACTACTGTATGAATAGTTTTTCCTTCTACACCAGTAACTCTAAACTTTAAAAGACCATCATCTACAAGAATTTCACCACCTACTTTTATGTCTTCATAAAGCTCTAAATAGGAGATAGAACATCTTTTTTCATCACCAAGAATTTCATCACCACATATGAAATCGAAAGAATCTCCTTCTTTTAGCTCTACACCATCATTAATGAAGTTATGAGTTCTAATCTTAGGTCCTTTGATATCTAAAACAATTGCAGTTGGAGAATTTTTTTCTTTTCTTAGACGTTTTATTAATTCGATTTTTTCTTTATGGGTTTCATGTGTACCATGAGAAAAATTCAATCTTGCAGCGCTCATCCCTATATCTATAAATTTACTTAAAACTTCTTCATTGTCGCTTGCAGGCCCAATAGTGAAAATCATTTTTGTTTTTTGCATATAATCACCTCATATAAAAATTTATTTTGAGAATATATATTGCAATCTATCTGCATAGAATGATTACAATAATATATATTTCTGTAAAAGAAAGAATTATAAAATAATATTTAAAGAATTTGTGCAAAATATAAATTACAAGAATAGTTTTATCACAATACATTTATTAAATTCATGAAATATTGCAGAGAAAATATAGAGTTAACTACATTTTTTATCCGTAGATGTTAAAGTTTTTTAATTAACTATCTAAAAATAGTACCAATAAAATTCAATTTTATTAATAAAGAATTAAAAAATAATAGATTTTTAATAAATACAGACAGGAATTATATAATATAATGTAATAAATTGCACAATATTTTTTTGTTTTATGATAAACTAGTAAAAAGATATGTATAGGTATATTGTACCATAGAATATGCGAAAGGAAGAGATGATATGAAAAATTTAGAAGAAATTACAGAAGAAAAGATATTTAAATATTTTAGTGAAATAAGCAAAATTCCAAGAGGATCAGGAAATGAAAAAGCTATAAGTGATTATTTGTTAAAGTTTGGTCAACGTTTAGGGTTTGAGTCAATTCAAGATAATGCAAATAATATAATTATAAAAAAACCAGCAACAAATGGTTATGAAAATGCTCCTACAGTTATAATTCAAGGGCATATGGATATGGTATGTGAAAAAAATAAAGATAAAGAACATGATTTCACTAAAGATCCTATAGAATTAGTAGTAAAAGATGATTATATTTATGCAAATGGAACTACTTTAGGAGCAGATGATGGAATTGCAGTTGCATATGCAATGGCAATTTTAGATTCTAATGATATAGCACATCCAGCTCTTGAAGTATTAATAACAAGTGATGAAGAAGCAGGTATGAGTGGAGCAATGGCACTTAGTCCTGAGCATATAAATGGAAAGATTGTTTTGAATTTAGATAATGAAGAAGAAGGAAAACTTTTAGTTAGTTGTGCTGGAGGAATTAGAACAAAATCTACACTAGCAATCGAATGGAATAATAAAAAGCAAGACGCGAAAGAATTTGCAATTGATATAAAAGGATTAAAAGGTGGGCATTCAGGTATGGAAATCCACTTAGGAAAAGGAAATTCTAATAAAATAATAGGAAGAATTTTAAAAAACATATCTAATGAAATACATTTTAATTTAGTTTCATTAGATGGTGGATCAAAAAATAATGCTATTCCAAGAGAAGCGAGTGCTATAATTTCAATAGATGAAAATGATAAAGATAAATTATTGTCTATAATATCAAAAATTACTGAAGAATTAAAAAATGAATTTGCAGTTAAAGATCCAGATCTTTCAGTAGATGTTAATGAAGTTACTTCTGAAATTAGCAAAGTATTTTCAGATGATACAACTAATAGAGTTGTAAATTTGTTATACATGTATCCTAATGGGGTTAATACAGAAAGTGCTGATATAAAAGGCTTAGTTGAAAGTTCTACTAATATAGGTGTAGTAACTACAGAAAATGATGAAGTAGCTTTTGATAGTGCTGTAAGAAGTTCTGTATTTTCATTAAGAGAAGATATTGTTGAGAAAATTAAATGTATAACAGAACTTACTGGTGGCAAATTTACTAGTAATGCTGGATATCCTGAATGGCCATATAAAGCAGATTCAAAGATAAGAGAAATTTGTAAAGATGTATTTAAAAAAATGTATAATAAAGATGCTGAAATTGTGGCTATACATGCTGGAGTTGAATGTGGATTATTTAAAGAAAAGCTAGGAGATCTTGACATGATTAGTTTTGGACCAGATCTTTATGATGTACACACTCCAAATGAACATATGAGCATTTCATCAGTTAGAAGATGTTATGAATATTTATTAGAAGTTCTTAAAGAAATTAAATAATTATTTAAAATGTTTTATAGAGGCTAAAGTATTAGATAAATATTTTAGCCTCTATTTTTTGATAATTAAATTTCAAGGATTATATAAAATTTATAGAAAATAGCTTAACAAATATCAAGTGAAGTTTTTTATTAAAGATATGTTAAATAAATAAATGAAATTGAATTACATAATTCATAAATTAATTTTTAAAAGAATAATAATATATAAATGAGTTCTATAATTGAAATTAGGGGGTGGTATTATGAGATACACAAGATATGAATATAAAAAATATAGTAAACTAAAATTTTTATGTAGTATTGTAGTCATAGCAACTATTTCTATTGGAGGAGGACTTTCTATAAGCAACTTTGTTTTTGATAAAAATAAGGTTAGTCAAGCCCAAACTATGTCAATTGATAATACTGATGGTAATAAAGTCATAGAAGATAGTATTAACATAATAGCATTGCAGTGTGGATACTATGCCAATAAGGAAAATGCAGACAATGCAATAAATGGACTAGTTTCTTATTGTACGCCATTCATAATTGAAGATGAAGGGAAGTTTAGAGTAATAGCAGGAATATATGGAGAAGAAGCAGCAGATAAAAAATTTGATGAATTAGCTTCAAATGGAATAGAAGTAGCAAGGGTTAAACTTATAATTGATGGAGAAAAAAGTGAGGACAAAAAGTGTATTGAAATAATGGATGGATTTTTTACAATATTAAATAAATTAGAAGAAGATGATGTAAAAAGTATAAAGACAGAGGATTTCAAAAAATGGACAAAAAATATAATCGGCAATGATAACTTGAATGAGTCTAAAAGACTTAATCAAATAAATAAGTGTATAAATAGTTTTCCAGAAGAAATAAACAAGAATAATAGAGCTGAAATTAGTTCAGAAATATATAAAATAATTAGTGGAAATTAAAATTTTATAATATGATATTAATTGAAATTATTACAACAAAATTAAATTTGTATAAAAAAAGCATAACTTATATAGAACATACTTGTTTAAGGCGTTTTTAAATGATAAACTATAGGGTGTAGATTTGTTAATATAAATCTGCACCTTTAATGTCTATTTAGACAACTATTTGTCAATAATAATAGATGGATTCTTTAAATTATTAGGATGTGAACATATGAGAGTAATATTAGCGTCAGCTTCAGAGAGAAGACAGGAACTTTTAAGAAGATTAATTTATGATTTTGATATAATTGTAAGTGATTTTGATGAAAAAAGGGTTGTTTTTAAAGGATCTATAGACGATTATGTTAAAGAAATAGCATTAGGAAAAGCGATGGATGTTAAAAATAAGGTGTCTGAAGATTCAATAATAATATCAGCAGATACTATAGTTACTTTGGACGATAAAATACTTGGAAAGCCTAAAGATGAAAAAGAGGCTTTTGATATGTTAAAATCGCTTCAAGGAAGAAATCATTTTGTTTATTCAGGAATTGTTGTAATAAATAATAAGAAGAATATTATAAAACAGGAAAGTTTAGCTACAAGAGTTAAGTTTTCGGATATGAGTGATGAAGATATTTATCAATATATAGATACGAAAGAGCCAATGGATAAAGCAGGCGCTTACGGTATTCAAGGTATCGGAGGAACTTTTGTTGAAAGTATAGAAGGATGTTACTATAATGTTGTGGGCCTTCCTTTAAATAAATTAAAATCTATTTTAAGGGAAATCTTATAAAAGCTACAATGAATGACGAGACAACAAAGCTATTTTTAAGTGGACTTTTGAGTAAAGAAAGTATTTATTATTCTTAATTGCTAATATGTACAAAAAAGTTAAGTTATAAATTTATTTTGGGGGTGGGATTTTTAATTATTTGGAGGTAAATAATGAAATTAATCCCGAAAAGTAAAGAGAATAAAAATTATGAAACGCCACAAGAAAGATTGATTAGATTTGGTCCAGAGGTGTTGGCAAATCATGAGCTTTTGGCAATTTTACTTGAAAAAAAATCCAATAAAGGCAGTGTGCTTCAACTAAGTAGTAAACTGTTAATGGAATTTGAAGGACTAGATGGAATACTAAGTGCAAGTTTTGAAGAAATTAAATCTATAGATGGGATGAGAGAAGCAAAAGCTACTCAAATATTAGCTATAGCTGAATTAGTAAGACGACTTAGTACACTAAGAGCATCTAAGAAAGAAATAAAGATTACTTGTTCGAGTGATTTAGCTAATGTTGTAATGAATGAAATGAATAGTTTAAATCAAGAAGTGTTGAAGGTTATATTTTTAAATACAAAAAATATAATTATTGGAAGTAAAGATGTTTTTAAGGGCAGTTTAAATAGTTCAATTGTTCATCCAAGGGAAATATTTAAACCGGCAATAAATAAATGTAGTGCATCTATAATTATATGTCATAATCATCCATCAGGTGATCCAACACCAAGTCAAGAAGATATTAACATTACTTTACGAATTAAGGAATGTGGAAGTATTTTAGGTATTAAATTGTTAGATCATATTATCATAGGTAACAATAAATTTGTTAGTTTAAAAGATAAAAGACTTATATAAATTGGAAGGAGCAAACAAAAGTATGGGATTTTTTGGTTCAGGAAAAGATATGGGTATAGATTTAGGTACTGCAAATACACTTGTATTTGTTAAAGGGAAGGGGATTGTTTTAAGAGAACCTTCAGTTGTTGCTATGAATAATGTAACAAAGAAAACATTGGCAGTAGGGTCAGAAGCTAAACTTATGATTGGTAGAACGCCAGGTAACATTGTTGCTATTAGACCTTTAAAAGATGGAGTAATTGCAGATTTTGATACAGCTCAAACTATGATGAAGAATTTAATAGAAAAGGTTACAACAAAGAATGCGTTTAAAAGCCCAAGAATAATAGTATGCTATCCTTCAGGAGTTACAGAAGTTGAAAAAAGAGCGATTGAAGAAGCAACTAAGCTTGCAGGGGCAAGAGATGTTGTATTAATGGAAGAACCAATGGCAGCAGCTATTGGAGCAGGGCTTCCAGTAAGTGAACCAACAGGAAGTATGATTGTTGATATTGGTGGAGGTACAACAGAAGTTGCTATAATTTCACTTGGGGGAATTGTAACTAGTAAGTCGTTAAGAGTTGCTGGAGATGAATTGGATCAATCAATAATTTCATACGTTAGAAAAGAATTTAGTTTAATGATTGGAGAAAGAACTGCAGAACAAGTTAAAATGGAAATTGGGTCTGCATATAAAAATGAAGACGAAGAAGAAATGGTTATGGAGATAAAAGGAAGAGACATGATTACAGGACTTCCAAAAATCATAGAAATTTCTGAAGCTCAAGTAAGAGAAGCACTAAAAGAACCTGTTTATTCTATTATAGAATCAATAAAAACTACATTAGAAAAAACACCACCTGAACTTGCAGCAGATATCATGGAAAAAGGAATCATGCTTGCCGGTGGTGGAGCTTATTTAAGAGGATTAGATGCACTGATAAAAAAAGAAACAAATATGCCTGTACATATAGCTGAATCACCTCTTGACTGTGTAGTATTAGGAGCAGGAAAGGCACTGGAGGATTTTGATAAAATTAGTAGAGATCAAAGAGGTTAATTAAATGAAGTTTCTTAAGAATAAGCTGGCAGTAACTATTATAGTACTGTCAGTTGCCTTTTTAATACTAATTATCTCTACTGTTAAGCGAGATAACAAGAGTATGATTGAAAGTGGTGCAGGTGTAGCTTTAAATCCAATTCAAAGTGTTGTCTATAAAGCAACAAATAGAATTAAGGAAAGTGTAGATTTCTTTTTGAACTTTTCAGAGGTAAAAAGTGAAAATAGTAATCTGATTAAAGAAAATGAGGATCTGAAAAATAAATTATTGGAGTATTCTGACTTAGCAGAAGAAAATGAAAGATTGCGAGGAATCTTGAATTTTACAGAGGAACATAATAATTATGATTATGTAGGCTGCGATATTATAGGATATCCTAATAATAATATTTTAGAAGGATATATAATTAATAAAGGTGAAAATGCAAATATACAAAAGGGTATGGTAGTTATAGCAGCTCAA
Source organism: Clostridium butyricum (assembly GCA_015058475.1). Taxonomy (GTDB): domain Bacteria; phylum Bacillota; class Clostridia; order Clostridiales; family Clostridiaceae; genus Clostridium; species Clostridium butyricum_B. The sequence goes on from SVCF01000006.1 coordinate 102,174, forward strand.
GGACTTGTAGGTCAGGTAACGAGTGTAGGATCAAATTGGAGTATAGTTCAATCACTTGCAAATGAAAATATAGTAGTTGCTGTTATGGCAGATAGTACTAGAGAATCAACAGGATATATAAAAGGATATAAAGATAATCAAAATAGAAATTTAGCAAAAGTATATGATTTACCAATAGATTCGGAAGTTAAAGAGGGCGATATAATAATGACTTCAGGAGTAGGAATGCTGTATCCAAAGGAAATTAAAATTGGTGAAGTAATTTCGGTTGAGGAAGATAAGGTGAAAGTAATGAAGAGTGCTATAGTAAAGCCATATGTAGATTTTAATAAACTAGAAGAATTATTTATTATAGTACCAAAAGAAACTAGAGAAGTTAAGTACAATTAGGTGATGAATATGGAAAAATTAATATTAGTTTTAATTTCTATAGTATTTCTTATATTAGATAATTCCTTCGCTCCATTCTTTGCTATAAATGGAGCTTATCCAAGCCTTCTGTTAACTTTTGCTATAGCATACTCAATTTTGAAGAAAAAAGAAGATGCAGTATTTATAGGCGTTATTAGTGGGATGTTGCAAGATATATTTTTCTATAATGGATTTGGAATAAATTCATTATTAAATTTATTTTTATGTATTCTAGCAAGTATAATAGGTGAAAGCATTGTTAAAAATAAAAGATTAATTCCCACTTTAAGTATGTTTGTAATTACGATTGTTAAGTTCTTTGGATTAGTTATAGTACTTTATTTTATGGATATTAGTATTGATATAAATATTATAAAACTTATAATAATGTCAGTTTATAATTCAATAATAATGTTTTTCTTCTATAAAATAATATCTAAAGAAATGGATAAAAATAATAGCAATCAACAGTGGAGGTTTAAATGATAATAAATAAACCAGCCAAAAAGAAAAAGATATCAAGATATACAGTTTTAAGCATTATAATGCTTATTATATTTGGAGTAATAACTTTAAAACTAATATATCTTCAAGTATTTAATTATGAAGATTATAAAGAAAAAGCAAATGTTACATCAACAAGGTTTGAATCAGAAAAGGCACCAAGAGGAAGGATTTATGATCAGGAAGGAAATGTTCTTGCTGATAATGTAAATACATATACTCTTACATACACAACAACAGATGATGCAACAAATAATTTTTATAGTACAATGAGTGAAATATTTAAAATATTTAAAGAAAGTGGAGAATCTATTCAAGATACAATGGCATTAAAAATAGATTCTAATAATAAAATATATTTTGAATATACAGCTAGCGATAAAGAATCACAAAATTATCAAGAACTAAGATTTAAAAAAGACAGAGGCTTTGATGAAGTGGTAAAGAAGACGCTGTTTAAAGATGTAGAAGAATTAAGTGATGAAGAAAATGCAAAATTAGATGAAGCTCTTCTTAAAATAACACCAGAAGAAATGTTTTATGATTTAGTTAAGTCATATAAATTAGTAGAACTTATTGATCCAGAATATGACTCTAAAGAGAAAAAAGAGACTTATGAAAATATGTCTGGAAAGCAAATAACAGATATTATAATGAAGGAAGGATATTCTCTTAATGATATAAGACAATTCATGGTAATAAAAGATGCCATAAAGATGCAGAGCTTTAAAGGATATAAAGCTGTTACTATAGCTGATAATATGCAAAAAAATACTGCACTTATAATTCAGCAAAAGCTAATTAACCTTCCAGGAATATCTGTTAATCTATCACCAATTAGAAATTATCCATATGGAGAATTAGGTTCTTCAATATTAGGATATGTATCGTCAATAAATAGTTCAGAAGAAGAAAAATATGAATTAAGAGGATATGATGCATCCACAGATTTAATTGGTAAGGCTGGAATTGAATCAGCTTTTGAAGAACAATTAAAAGGTGTTAAAGGTGGAGCTACTGTAAAAGTAAACTCTCAAGGTAGAAAAACAGAAGAATTATTTAAATTAGAATCTTACCCGGGAAATGATGTACATTTGACAATAGATAGAGATATTCAATATGCAGCAGAGCATGCTTTAGCAGATGGAATTCAAAATATTCAAGCAAATGCTACAGATACTGATGGTTATAGGTTTGCTAATGCAACAAGAGGAGCCTTGGTTGCAGTTGAAGTTAAAACAGGAAGAATTTTATCTCTTGTAAGTTATCCAGGATTTGACCCTAATTTATTCACAACATCTGGGAAACTTAGTGCAGAGGAGACAAGACAATATTTTAATCCTGATTTAGATGCTTTTGGAGAAGAACTTATACAAAGAATGGGATTAAGCAAAGATATAGATAGTATTTTCCCTGTTGAAAATGGTGTAAGAGTAGATAAATATGATTTATACCCACGACCATTTTATAATTATGCTACTATGTCATTAATTCCACCGGGTTCAACTTTTAAACCACTTACTGCTATTGCAGGCCTAGAGACTGGTGTTATAGATCCAGATACTAAAATAAATGATAGAGGTAAGTTTGATGAACACCCAGAGACATTTGGTAAAGGCTTTGCACCAGAATGTTTAGTTTATAGCAATTATGGATATGGTCATGGATCAATTGATGTAAAAGAAGCTATACAAGTTTCGTGTAACTATTTCTTTTATGAAACAGCTTATAGATTATATAAATATAGTGGAGGAACCCTTGATTCATTAGATTCTATAGCAAAATATGCATATCAATTTGGGCTTGGAATAGATCCAAATAGTCAGGCTAATCCAACTACAGGAATTGAGATTCAAGAAAATTTTGGGCAGACATATAATTTTACATCATTTAGAAGAAATTCTGTGTATTATGCAAAGTATGAGTTAGTAGAATACTTAGAAAATGGAGACTATAAGGGCATAATTACCAATTTTGTTCCTTTTGATATAAGAGTTTCAGATGACGATATTGAAGAAGTTAAAAATGCAAAGCAATCAATAAAAGATAAAGTTGCAGATTATCTAAATAAAGTTGGTACTGGTAAAACGCCAACATATGAGGAATTTTCTGATGATGTAAAAAAAGATGTGAAAATAATAATGGAATATTCAGATATTTACAAAGAAAGAGTTAAAGATTATGAAGAAAGAACAGGAAAAACTGTAAATTTAGATAATCAAGCTAATATTGTAGCAAATGTAATAACACAATTTACTGCAAGTGATAAAAGTGCTGAAATCACATCACCAGCTCAGCTTATATATGCATCTATAGGTCAAGGTATGCACACATTTACTCCGCTTCAATTAGCATCTTATGTTTCAACCATTGCAAATGGTGGAACAAGATATAAAATGCATTTAGTTGATAAGATTACAGATAATGATGGAAATGTAGTACAGGAATTTAAACCAGAAGTATTAAGTCAAGTAGAACTTAAGCAAAGTACTATTGATGCAGTAAAAGAAGGAATGTCAAAGGTTAATGAAGAAGAGGGCGGTACAGCAAGAGCTGCATTCTTAGGTTTTCCAATAAGTACTGGAGGTAAAACTGGTACAGCTGATTTTTCTGAGAAACAAAAAGAAGTTGGTAGATCTCCATATGCTACATATGTGAGTTTTGCACCAATTGAAGATCCAGAAATAGCTGTAGTTGCAGTAGTATTTGATGGTGGACATGGAGGATCAATAGCGTCAGCTGTAAGAGCAGTTTATGAAGCTTATTTTGAAGATGAATTATTACAAATAGATGCAAATTATGCTTCAAAATCGGCATCGTTCCAAAAATATATTTTAGGTAATCCATATAAAAAACAGGAAACTGCAGGAGAAGTAACTACAGAAGATGATAATGCAGAAAATGTAAATGAAAATGAAGATTCAAGTAATACAGCAGAATAAAATATATAATAAAAAAATTATCTCAATTAAATTTGAGATAATTTTTTTTGATAAACTATTTTTAAATATAGTTATTTAGTATATTCTATTAAGTATAGTTTGTTTAATAATATTAAACTGGAGGAAAAAAATGAAATATGATAATATACTGCAAGCTAGATTCATATCACGTCCCAATAGATTTATAGCCAATGTTGAAATAGATAAAAAGATACAAGTATGTCATGTTAAAAATACAGGAAGATGCAAAGAATTATTGATACCAGAAGAAACTACGGTGTTTGTACAAGAAAATGATAATCCTAAGCGTAAGACAAAATATTCTCTTATTACAGTAAAAAAAGATGACAGATTAATTAATATGGATTCACAAGTACCTAATAAGGTAGTATATGAATGGATTAAAAATGGTAACTTGTTTAAAAATACTTCTTTAATAAAAACTGAAAAGAAATATCATAATTCTCGCTTTGATTTATATGTTGAAGAAGGAAATCGAAAAATATTTATTGAAGTTAAAGGGGTTACATTAGAAGAAGACGGGGTAGTAAGGTTTCCAGATGCGCCTACAGAAAGAGGAGTAAAGCATATAAGAGAGCTTTGTGAGTGTATTAAAGATGGTTATGAAGCATATATAATATTTGTCATACAGATGAGAGATGTTTTATATTTTGAACCTAATATAAAAACACATAAGGAATTTGGTGATGCATTAAAAAAAGCTAAGGAATCTGGTGTTAATATAATAGCAGTTGATTGTGAGGTAAGTGAAAATTCCATCGATATAAGAGATTATGTAAAAGTTAAAGTATAAAAAAAGCTAAAAGTATCTAAATATATATACAAAAATATTGAAAGAATGATATAATTTTAAATAGATACGTAAAGTTAATTATAAGTTACATATTGGATTTTGTGTAAAATATATGATTTGTTATTGGATTTAACCTGCAAATTGTTGGAGGCAGTAAATGTATAATGATGGTATTGTAATTAAAGGAAACAAGGAAGGCATAAATACTCAAATTGACATAACTAAATTTGCTAACTTTGAAGAGATGTTGATGAGTCTAATAAAAAAACTGTCTAAAGGAAAGCATTTTTATAAAGGAACAACATTAAGTTTGAAAATTGATTTAAAAGCAATTAACCAGAAAAATGTCCAAACACTTAAAGAAGTGTTATTAGATCAAATAGAACTAAAAGATATTGTACTAGAAGACATTGATGCTGATAAAGATAAAGAAGAGAATAATGATAAAGAAAAAAAAGTGTTTTCAGGAGTCTATGAAGGAAAAACAAAATTTATAAGGAAGACTATAAGAGGTGGTCAATGTATTAATTACCCAGGCAATATAGTCATTATTGGGGATGTTAACAGTGGGGCAGAAGTTTCAGCAGCAGGAAATGTAATTGTTTTAGGAAATTTAAAAGGAAAAGTTAGTGCTGGAACAAATGGAAATACAAAGGCTGTAATTGTTGCATTCTCACTTCAACCTGAACTTTTAAAAATAGCAAAATGTATGGCTATGTCTCCAGATGATACTGGAAAACCACAATACCCAGAATTAGCCAAAATTAAAGATGGGGAAATAATTGTCGAGCCGTATTTACCAAATAAATATATATATTAAGGATGTCGGAGGGATTTTTTTATGGGAGTATCTATTGTAATTACTTCAGGAAAAGGTGGAGTTGGAAAGACAACAACTACTGCAAATATAGGAACTGCATTAGCTTCATTAGGAAAAAAAGTAGTAGTAGTTGATGGGGATACAGGACTTAGAAATTTAGATGTATTATTAGGATTAGAAAATAGAATTGTATATACAATAATGGATGTTATAGAAGGAAGATGTAGGCTGAAACAAGCTCTTATAAAAGATAAAAGGTTCCAAAATCTATGCTTACTCCCAACAGCACAAACAAGGGATAAGGATGATATAAGTCCACAAGAAATGTTAAAGATAGTAAAGGAATTAAAAGAAGAATTTGATTATGTAATTATAGATTCTCCAGCAGGAATAGAACAAGGATTTGAGAATGCTGTTATTGGCGCAGATAGAGCTATAGTAGTTGTAAATCCAGAAATAACATCAGTTAGAGATGCTGATAGAGTTATTGGAAAGCTTGATTCCAAAGGTCTTGAGGATCATGCAGTGATTGTAAATAGATTAAATTATCAAATGACTAAGAATGGAGATATGCTTGATGTATCTGATATTATAGAAACTCTATCTATAGAGCTTATAGGGGTAGTACCTGATGATAGAAATATTACTATTTCAACTAATAAAGGTGAACCAATAGTATTAGATGATGGAGCATTTGCAGGAAAAGCATTTAAAAACATAGCACATAGAATTACTGGAGAAGAAGTTCCATTTATGAATTTAAATAATGAGCAGGATGGTTTTTTTACTTCACTAAAGAAACTATTTAAACGTAAATAGGGGGAAATAAAATGGGATTTTTTAAAAGCTTAAGCAATAAACCAACTCCTAAGGAAGTTGCGAAAGATAGACTAAAGTTAATTCTTATACACGATAGAGGTGAAATTCCTCAAGAAACAATAAAAAAAATAAAAGAGGAAATATTAGAAGTAATATCTAAGTATATTGATATTCAACTTGATGATGTAGAAATATCAGTAAGTAAAAATGAGGATGAAAGTGAAAATTCATCAGCCCTTGTTGCTAATATTCCAATAAAAAATGTACGTGGAAGATAAAAAGTTATAATTATTTTTTAGTGGAGATTGATGATGTAATAGTCATTAATTTCTACTTTTTTTATGAAAATATTATATAAGAATAGTCGATTTATTACCTAAAATAGCACTTGTTTAAATTGTTATATACTATGATATTAGATAACAAGAGTTAATTTATTACGAATTTATTATGTTATATGAATTAATATAGAGAATATAATCATAATAAGGTATAATAAAATATGCACTTATTAATGGGAGAAAACTGTATTTAAGCAAAGTGAATATTATATATACACTTATCATTTTACTTAAAAAATAAAGAGGTGAAACTGTGTTTAAAAGACTAAAATTAGATGTGAAATTATTAAAAGAAATAGATAAAACTCTTTTAATTTCTATGATTTTATTAACTTTATATGGAATATTTAATATATATTTATGTACTAAAGGTGAGTATGGATTTTTCTTTGCTAAACGTCAATTTATGTGGTTAATAATATCTATGGTTGCTTTATATTTTGTAATGTCAATAGATTATACACTTATATTAAGTTATGTTCCGATATTTTATTGGGGTACAGTAGTACTTCTTATTATAACTAGGTTTGCAGGAGTTGTAATTAATGGAGCAAGAGGATGGCTGAGATTTGGACCAGTATCGCTTCAACCAGCTGAATTAGCAAAAATAGGTATAATTTTTATGCTTGCTAAGAAATTAGAGGAAATGGATGGGCAGATAAATGATGTTAAGAATTTTTTTACTCTAGTATTTTATGCGGCTGTTCCAGTGCTGTTCATTATAATTCAACCGGATATGGGAATGACCATGGTTTGTTTTTTTATAGTTCTTGGAATATTTTTTATTGCAGGATTAGATATGAAAATAATTGGTGGAGGTATGCTTAGCATAGTATTAGCGATTGTTATAGTTTGGAATTCAGGCCTTCTTCCAAGTTATCAAAAAGCTAGATTCACAGGATTTTTAAATCCAGCTGCAGATGATGGTGATACGGGATATCATTTAACACAATCACTTATAGGTATAGGATCGGGTGGACTTATTGGCAGCAGGCCTTCTATTAAGAATGATGGAAGTACTGGATATGCAGCACAAAATGTGCCGGAAGTACAGACAGATTTTATATTTGCAGCAATAGCAGAACAGTGGGGATTTATAGGTGCTATGATATTAATAGTACTTTATGGATTCTTAATATATAAGATGATAGCAATAGCAAGAACTTCAAAAGATTTGTTTGGATCTATTATATGTGTTGGAATAATTTCATATTTCTTATTTGCAATATTACAGAATATTGGTATGACAATAGGATTACTTCCCATAACAGGAATAACATTGCCACTTATAAGCTATGGTGGTAGTTCACTTCTTACTACAATTTTTTCTGTTGGATTAGTATTAAATGTTGGAATGAGAAGAAAGAAAATATATTTTTAATTTAATTGGCTTTAGAATGATGATTACATTTATTCTAAAGCCAATTTTTTATTAACATCTATTTAAAATTTGTTAAGCCATATATAGGGTGGGAAGAATATAACTCTCATATTTTAACCTAAATCAAAATATAATTAAATATATTAGATAAGGAGGTATGGCTGAATGAACAATTATAGAGAAGCTTATGATAAATATTACAGAAACATAAATAAACAATCAAATGTAAAGATTGATGAAAATAAGAATATATTTTCAATTAAGAATAAAGAGAGAATATATAGAGATAAGAATGAGGTTAATAATATATTGTCAAAAAAGTATTGGATTAAGAGGGCTAATAGAGAAATAATAGGTGCGATGGTTTTAATTGCATTGTTTGGCGTATTAAAATATACACCACTAGAAGGTACAAAGAATATATATACTAAATGCAAAAATTTATTAAATACAACTCTGACTTATGACCAATCTATAGATACTTTAAAAAGTATAGATGTAGGGACATTTAAAGGTGAACTTTTTAATATGAATGGACTTACTTTTGAAGATTTTAAAAGTGATAATTTTAAAAAAGAGTTCCAAGAAGCTATCAATTATATAAAAAATAATTCATTTAAAATCGAAGAAAAAGAACTTTAAGGACTATTACCGAGTAATTTTAGAGGTAAATTTAATGAAGAAAAAATATAGAGTAATCATAATACAATTTCTTATTCTTATATTTATTGTAAATCTTAATGATAGTTTTTTTTTAGGAGTATTTTGGATTACGCTACATGAAATTTCTCACATTATTATTGCAAGTGTTTATGGTTGCAAGTTTAATAATTTTAGTATTAATATTCTTGGTGCTAGAGCAGAGATTTGTGAAATTGATGAGTTATGTGAAAAGAAAAAAATGAATATTTATTTAGCTGGATCATGCTTTAATTTTATTATTGCTATAATTACATATATTTTGAGCTATAAATATAATTCATTATTTATTGAAAAAAGTATTGGAATAAATTTAGGGTTAGGATTATTTAATTTGTTACCTGCATATCCACTTGATGGATCAAGAATATGTGAGATATTATTAGCTAGAAAATATTTATACAGAAAGTCAAAAAATATCACTGTTATTTTAAGTTTTATTGTTTCAATAATACTGTTTCTTTTAGGGATTAGTATTATGTTACTTTTAAATAAAGTAAATATAAGCTTTTTCCTGGCATCTGTATTGATGATATATACTGCACTTTTGGAAAAAGAAAAAACAATGTATATAATAATGGGGGATATTTTTAAAAAGGTAAAAAAATTAAGAAAATATGGATATATAGAAAATAAAAATATTTCTGTTTATTATAAAAAAGGATTAGTCAATGTACTAAGCTTAGTAGATAAAAATAAATTCAATGTTTTTTATGTTTTAAATGATGATATGAAAATTATAGGGGTTATTTGTGAAGATGAGCTTATAGAAGCACTAAAAGAATATGGAAATATAACTCTTGATAAATATATAGAAAAACATAAAAATAAAAAAACATCTAACTAGTTTGGTTTTAAAATTAAATTTAAGAGGAAAAAAGAAACAGGTAATAAAGTAAATGTTAAGAATATGATTATTCCAATACTAAGATTATTATGTTAGAATAAGAAGAGTCAATAAGAGTAGAAGAAGTATATTTTATACTTCTTTTTTCTTGCATAATAGATTTTATTAGTGTTATATATGTATATAATTAAATGTTATACACAAAATAAGTTAGTTTAGTAACTAAAAATGTGGATAATTTTACTAAAAATAAAATTTCTGTGGATAAATTTTAAATATGTAAAACTATTAAAAGTACTTTTAGGAGGAATTTATTAATGAATAAAATTTCAGATGATATTCTATTTAAGGTTGAAAAGCCAAGTAGATATATTGGTGGGGAATTAAATCAAATAGTTAAAGATCCAAAAGAAGTTGATATAAGATTTGCATTTTGTTTTCCAGATGTTTATGAAGTCGGAATGTCTCATTTAGGAAGCAGAATACTTTATCATACAATTAATTTAAGAGAAGACACATACTGTGAAAGAGTATTTGCACCATGGCCAGATATGGAAGAATTAATGAGAAAAAATGATATCTCATTATTTACTTTAGAAACTAAAGATCCGTTAGGTGAATTTGATATGCTAGGATTCACGCTTCAGTATGAAATGAGTTATACAAATGTATTAAATATGCTTGATATGGCTGGAATTCCAATAAGGGCTTCAGAAAGAAGTGAGGATGATCCAATAGTTATGGCTGGTGGACCATGTGCATATAATCCAGAGCCTTTATATGATATTGTTGATTTCTTCGAAATAGGTGAAGGCGAAGAAATGATGAATGATGTTTTAGACGTCTATAAAAAGTTCAAAAAAGAAAATAAAACTAAGTCAGAATTTTTAAGAGAAATTTCTAAAATAGAAGGTATATATGTTCCTTCATTATACGAAGTTACTTATAATGAAGATAATACTATAAAGGAATTTAAGCCTAAATATGATGATGTGCCTAAGATAATTAAGAAGAGGATAATTAATAACTATACTGCTGTAGATTTTCCAGAGGATATAATAGTTCCTTATAGTGATATTGTTCACGATAGAATTGTTTTAGAAACATTTAGAGGATGCACAAATGGTTGCAGATTCTGTCAAGCAGGAATGCTTTATAGACCTGTTAGAGAAAAAACAAGAGAAGATTTAGTTAAACAAGCAAGAAATTTAGTTGAAAAGACAGGATATGATGAAATTTCACTTTCTTCTTTAAGTACTTGTGATTACTCAGATATAAAAGAGCTTATACATGATTTGATGGAAGAACACGAAGCAGATAAAGTTGGTATAGCACTTCCTTCGATTAGAGTTGATGCATTTTCTGTTGATTTAATAAAAGAAATTCAAAAGGTTAGAAAAACAGGATTAACTTTTGCACCAGAAGCGGGTTCTCAAAGAATGAGAGATATAATTAACAAGGGATTAACTGAAGAAAAGATTTTAGATGCTACAAGAAGTGCATTTGAAGCTGGGTGGAAAACTATTAAGTTGTACTTCATAGTTGGTCTTCCATACGAAGAATTAGAAGATTGCAGAGGTATTGGAGAACTTGCAGAAAAAATGGTTGAAGAATATAGAAATGTTAAAAATAAAATTAACAATAATAAAGGTCTCAGAATTACTGTAAGTACATCTATACTTGTACCAAAGCCATTTACACCATTCCAATGGGCTCCAATGGCTAAAATTGAAGATGTTAATGAAAAAATTAATGCTGTTAAAGATTCAATTAAATCTAAATGTATAGTTTATAATTACCATGAGCAAAAGACATCATATATGGAATCTGTATTTGCAAGAGGTGATAGAAGATTATGTGATGTACTTATTAGAGCCTTTGAAAAAGGTTCAAGATTTGATGGATGGACACAATATTTTGACTATAAAAATTGGATGGAATCATTAGAAGAATGTAATGTTGATGGAGATTTCTATGCTTATAGAGAAAGATCGTATGATGAAGTATTACCATGGGATTTTATAGATATAGGTGTTACTAGAAAATATCTAGAAAGAGAAAATGAAAAAGCTAAAAAAGCAGAACTTACTCAAAACTGTAGAAAAGGTTGCACAGGTTGTGGAATAAATGTAAACTTTAAAGATGGGAAGTGTTTTGAAGGTGCGTTACTTAATTAAATTTACAAAAGAAGCAAATATTAAATTTATTTCTCATTTAGATGTACTTAGAACTATTCAAAGAAATATAAGAAGAGCTCATCTTCCAATAGAATATTCACAAGGATTTAATCCACATATGGCCACATCAATTGCACAGCCATTATCTGTTGGAGTTTATTCAAGTGGTGAGTATATGGATATGGTTTTAACTACAGAAATGAATGAAGAAGAAATAATAAAAAGATTAAATGAAACTGCTCCAAGTGGAATAAAGTATATAAGTGCATTAGCAATTCCAGTTGTTGAAGGAGAAAAGAAAGTTCCGCAAGCAATGGCATTAATTGATGCTGCACGATATATGATTAAAGTTAAATATACATCATTAAAAGATGAAGATTTAAAAAGACTTGAAGAAGAAGTTAAAGAACTTTGGAATAAAGAGACATGGATTACTATAAAGAAAACTAAAAAAGGAGAAAAAGAAGTTGATATAAAGACTTTTATTAAAGATTTTAGTTTTTGGGCTAAAGATGGATTCTTGATTATTAATACATTGATAAGTACTGGAAGTAGAGAGCATTTAAGTGCAGATCTGCTTGTTAGATATATTCAAGAAAATACTACAGGAGCAGATTTGGATGCTTTTGTTGATACTAAAAGAGAAGAAATGTATTTTTATAAAGAAGATAAATTATTACCTTTATACAAAGTAAAATAATATACTGCTTAATTGAAAGATGGTGGTTTTATGAAGGAGATTTTTATAGAGAGAAGTAAAGATCTTTTAAGGATTGCAATTAAAGTGAATAACGAATTAGTTGAGAGCATAGTAGAAGAAAAGAAAAATGGCCCTATAATTGGTGAAATTTATAAGGGGAAAGTTAAAAATATTATTTTAGGAACAAATTCAATATTTGTTGATTTAGGATTAGATAAAGAAGGCTATATGTATTATAGTGATGAACTTAAATCAGAAAATATAAAAAAAGGTGATGAAATACTAGTAGAAGTTATAAAAGAACCAATTGGAAACAAAGGTGCTAAAATAACTAATAAGGTTTCAATTCCAGGGAAATATGTTGTATTGAATTGCTATGGTAGAGGTATTGAATTCTCAAAAAGAATAAATGATGTCAATAAAAAGAAAGAAATTTTAGATAATATTAAGCCTTTAGAAAATGCAGGAATAACTGTTAGAACAGAAGGGGCTAATATAACTACTGAAAAATTGCAAGCTGAAATAGATAAACTTTATGAAATATTTAAAATGATAGATACTAAAATGAAGCACTCTCTAGGATTAAAAAAATTATATGGTGATGATTTATCTTTAAAAAAAATTTTAACTAACAATATTGGTGATAGGCCGGTAAAAGTTTTTGTAGATAATGAAAAAGATTTTAATGATATAAAGAATTTTCTTAATGGAGAAGATAATTTTAAGATAGAAGAGTATAGTGGTTGTAGAGGAATATTTGATTTTTACGGAATAGAAAAGGAATTATTGAAGCTTAGACATCACAAGGTAAATCTTCCTTGTGGAGGTTCTATTGTTATTGATAAGACCGAAGCTATGTATGTTATTGATGTTAATAGTGGTAAAAATATAAAGGAAAGAAATTTCAACAAAACAATTTTAGAAACTAATTTAGAAGCTGCTAAAGAAGTGGGGAAACAAATAAGGCTTAGAAATTTAAGTGGAATTATTGTTGTGGATTTTATAGATATGCGAGATAAAAAGCAAAGACCATTAGTAATGTCTGCTCTTTATGAAAGCTTAAAAGATGATAAAGGTAATGTTAAGATATTCCCTTTTACAGAACTTGATTTAATTCAAATTGCTAGAAAAAGACATGGAAAGAGCATATATGAATATATGCAAGAAGAGTGCTCACTATGTAAAGGGCAAGGTATTGTATTAAAGCTATCATATATTGAAGGACTTATAAAAAATGAGATTATAAGAATGGAAGAAGAAAATTCCATTGAGTCTTTCTATATAGAAGTTGATAGTGTTTATAAAGAAAGAGTAAAAGAAGATATATTTACATTCATAAAAGAAATAGATGCTTTAGGTAAAGATATTTATTTAAATTATGTTGATGGAATTGATGGGTATAAAATAGAGCCACTTTTATTTCAAAATCAAAAAGATAATTTGAAAGATTATAAAATAACCATTGGATAATAGAAGGCTATTACTGAATTTAATTTTAGTAATAGCCTTTTTTTACAGAAATAATATATTGAATTTGCTTTACAAAAAATCACTATTATGATAAAATGGCTTTTGTAGACCGCTCACATAAGGTTTTTATTTATAAACAAAGTTAAATCTTTGTACCGAAAGTGGCGAGACCGTTATGAGGAGGTGTTTTAATGTACGCAGTATTAGCAACAGGTGGAAAACAATACAGAGTTAAAGAAGGAGACGTATTATTCGTTGAAAAATTAAACGCTGAAGTTGACACAACAGTTGAATTAAACGAAGTTTTAGCAGTTGAAACTGAAGATGGTATCAAAATTGGTACTCCAGTAGTTGAAGGCGCTAAAGTTACAGCTAAAGTTTTAGCTCAAGGTAAAGCTAAAAAAGTTATAGTATTCAAATATAAGGCTAAGAAAGACTATAGAAGAAAAAATGGTCACAGACAACCTTATACTAAATTAGTTATCGAAAAGATAGAAGCTTAATATTATGGTTAAGGTAACAATTAATCAGAAAGAATGTAATATTGTTGGTTTCGTAATAAATAACCATGCAATAGAAGATGAAAGAGATTTTCATCATGATATAGCACTTGTAGGTGAAGCATTCGATATGGTTTGCAACTCTGTATCAGTGTTATCGCAAAGTGTTTTAATTGGTTTAGATGAAGTTTTAAAACTGAATTGTACATACGAAATCTCAGATGGATATCTGAAGCTAGATCTTTCGGATTTCACAAAAGAAGAGTTAAGTCAATCTCAAGTATTACTTAAAACCTTTGAAAAAAGTGTAGAGAGTGTAATTTTGAGTTTGGAAGAAATGTTTGGAAAAGAAAAACGTAGGGAATATATAATTTTAGAAAAAGAGGAGGTGTAGTCACATGATAATTATGAACCTTCAATTATTTGCCCACAAAAAAGGGGTAGGTAGTACAAAGAATGGTAGAGACTCTGAATCTAAGAGATTAGGAGTTAAATCTGCTGATGGAGAATTTGTTCTTGCTGGTAACATTCTTGTTAGACAAAGAGGAACAAAAATTCACCCAGGTGAAAATGTTGGAAGAGGTAAAGATGATACTTTATTCGCTAAGATCGATGGAGTTGTTAAATTCGAAAGACTTGGTAGAGATAAGAAGAAAGCTAGTGTTTACCCAGTAGAAGTAGAAGCAAAAGCTGAATAGTTTTTATTTAAGCACTCTTAGTTTTAAGAGTGCTTTTTTATTCTATAGTAAATTATATTGGCAAAGAATTTGTGGATAATTTTTGAAAGTGGCAGAAATACATATTCTGCAAAGCAGATTTTTTTATTTTATATGAATTATAGAATTTTGATTATTTAAGATACTATCTATATTGGGCTAAGCAATATTAAGTATTAAAAATGTTGATACGGAATGGTGTAACAAAGTTAATTTATTTTGTATAAAATAAAAAAGCATTTAATCATAAATTGAATTGAAAAATCTACAAATAAATTTATTTATAGATATCTGGATTAGTTATACATGACTAAAAATACCATAAATATAATAGTAAGTACTTATTTATTAAACAATAAATTTTATAAGGAGTGAGGTATTTTGGTTAGTGTTATAATTGCAGTTTATAATGGAGAAAAATATATAAATGAAGCAATAGAGAGTGTGTTAAATCAAACATATAGGAATATTGAATTGATTGTTGTTGATGATGGTTCTACAGACTCAACAGCGAATATTGTTAAAAGATATAAAGATATAAAGTATATATTTCAAGAACATAAAGGCAAGTATGCTGCAAGAAATTTGGCAATGGAAAATGCACATGGCGATTATATAACATTTATAGATGCAGATGATGCATATATAAATACTAAAATCGAAAAACAACTTCAAGTTTTAAATAGAAATCCAGAAGTCGATGTTGTATATAATGATCTAATAGTAGCAGATGAAAATTTAGGCTATATACATACACTAAAGAATGATGGGAAATATGAGAATAAGGAAGACTTATTAGCTAATACAATATATAGGCAAGTTATACAAGGACCAATATGTATGATGATACGAAGAGATGCAAAAGATGTTAAGTGGGATGAAAATCTCAAATATGTAGGTGATTATAAGTATATAATTGATTTAGCTAATAATTATGAATTTAAGTATTTAGAGGAGTCATTATATAAGTATAGAAATCATAAAGAGAATATTTTTAATAATTATAAGGAAGTAATTAAAGAAGAAATTCAGCTTCTAAAGAATATTGGGATTAATAAGATTAACAAGAGTGTAGATAAGTCTACATATAATAATTACGAAAAAAATTTACTAATAAGTAAAATATATATAAAAATAGATGAATTAGAGGAAGCTAAAGCTATTCTTGAATATATTAAAGATGAAAAGGAAAGTAGTTCGGTATATTTCTATTTAGGAATATGTAATTATAAATTGAATAAGGTTGATAAGGCAATTAATAATTATAAAGAAGCAATAAGAATAAATAAAAAGATGGCAGAAGCATATAATAATTTAGGATGTTGTGTAGCATTGAAAAAGAAGAAACAGGCAGATAAATATTTCCAGAAAGCTATAAAAATAAATAAAGAATATATTGATGCAAAGTTTAATTTAGAAGCTTTAGTTAATGAAAAAAATGAATTTAATATTACAGAAAGCGAATTAAGACTGTGTTAACTAATTATAATATTATGAAATAACACTAACTTAGTAACTAGTATAAATAATAAAAGAAAAGTAAGAAAAGCATTATTTACCTTTGTTAATATACTTAGGAATAATGTTTTTTTATTAAATGCGAAATATAGCAGTCTGTGATAATACATAAAAACTAGTTTATGCAAGAAAATATTCATACTTATGTTGATAGTTGAAATAGATATGATATAATAAAGTAGGTTTTTAAGCGAATACTTAAACTATAAGGTAGTTTTATAAATAATAAATAAAGACAATTACTACATAATATATTATAAAATATGATAAAAGAAAAATTGTATAAAGTGTGTTAAAATACAAGTTATTATAAGATATATATTTGATGATTAAATAAGTTAAACGTAGCTAGGCGTTAGTAGTTACATACACTTAATGACAGGCACGGATTTAGATTATTATTTTAAATATCTTTCGATTGAAGAGATAGGATGGACAGTTAATGAATTCGAAGTATTCATTAAAAAATCAATAAGGATTAAGAAAGGCGGAAAGCGTATGTTTATAGATAAAGCGAAGATTTTCGTGAAATCAGGTAATGGTGGAGATGGAGCCATTACATTTAGAAGAGAAAAATATGTTCCATTAGGAGGACCAGATGGTGGCGATGGTGGAAAAGGTGGAAGTATTATATTTAAAGTAGATACAGGAATTACTACATTATTAGATTTTAAATATAAGAAGAAATTTATTGCTGAATGTGGTGGAAATGGTAGTGGATCAAAGTGCTATGGTAAAGATGGTGCAGATCTTGTAATAAATGTACCCATGGGAACAATTATCAGAGAAGCTGAAAGTAAGAAGATAATAGCTGACCTTTCACATAAGGGAGAAGAATTGGTATTACTTAAAGGTGGTAAAGGTGGTAAAGGTAATACAAAGTTTGCTACAGCGACTAAACAAGCACCACATTATGCTGAACCAGGAATGCCAGGAGCAGAATTAAACTTGATTTTAGAATTAAAATTACTTGCAGATGTTGGATTATTAGGTTTCCCTAATGTAGGTAAGTCAACTTTATTATCAATGACAACAAAAGCAAAACCAAAGATAGCAAACTATCATTTTACAACATTAAAACCAAACTTAGGTGTTGTTGCTGTTGAAGGAATTGAACCATTTGTTATGGCTGATATTCCAGGAATTATTGAAGGTGCAGCTGAAGGAGTAGGTCTTGGAATACAATTTTTAAGACATATTGAAAGAA
Organism: Clostridium butyricum; assembly: GCA_015058475.1. Classification (GTDB taxonomy): domain Bacteria; phylum Bacillota; class Clostridia; order Clostridiales; family Clostridiaceae; genus Clostridium; species Clostridium butyricum_B. The sequence goes on from SVCF01000006.1 coordinate 120,040, forward strand.
CTAGACTTTTAATTCATATAGTTGATATTTCAGGAGTTGAGGGTAGAGATGCTTTTGATGATTTTGTAAAGATTAATGAGGAATTAAAGAAATATTCAGTTAAACTTTGGGATAGACCACAAATTGTAGTAGCTAATAAAACTGATATGCTATATGATGATTCTATATATGAAGACTTCAAGAAAAAAGTTGAAGAATTAGGATATACTAAAGTATTTAAAATGTCAGCAGCTACAAATGAAGGTGTTGATGCTGTAATGAAAGAAGCAGCTAGAATGCTTAAAGATATTCCAGTTAAGGAATTAGAAATTTCAGAAGATGAAATGTATATTCCAGAAGAGAGAAAATTCACATATGAAGTATCTATTGAGCCAAATGGAGAAGGTACTAATACATATGTAGTTGCAGGATCATTTGTTGATAGATTATTACATGCAGTTAATGTACATGATGCAGATTCATTAAGATATTTCCATAAAGTTCTTAGAAACAAAGGGATATTTGATGAATTAAGAGAAATGGGCATCGAAGATGGTGACTTTGTAAGATTAAATGATTTTGAATTTGAATATGTATTATAGGGAATTTATATTACATACGCTCTATAAATTATAGAGCGTATGTAAGTTTTAAATTTTTGTCAATAATATAGTGGAATAATTATAAAATGTGGATTATATAAATTGAAAAAGGGAGGCGTTTAAATGATAACAAGTAAACAAAGAGCTTATTTAAGAAGCTTAGCTAATGATATGCAACCAATATTTCAAATAGGAAAGAATGGTATTGAGGAAAATTTTATAAAGCAAGTTAAAGAAGCTTTAGAAGCAAGAGAATTAATTAAGATTAAGGTTTTAGAAAATAGCGGATTAGATACAAGAGAAGCTTCAGATGAAATTTGTAAGCTAGTAAAATGCGAAGGAATTCAAGCAACTGGAAGAAAGATGGTTTTATATAAACAATCAAGTAATCTAAAAAAGAGAAAAATTGAACTTCCTACAAAATAATATATAAGTAAGGCTCTATAATTTAATGAATATTCTAAATTATAGAGCCTTATTCTAATTAAACTTTAATAAATTGGATTAGCGTTATTTCTATAAAATATTCCTTGAACCTTTTCATGGAACTTAGCTAAGGTTACTTCCATATATGGCATTAACCATAAAAAACCTATCCCGCAAGTAAAAATAGCTAAAATCCCCCAGCCTATGAAGCTTAAATTAAGAAGAATATAGTCAGAAACGTGTCCCTTCATCATTCTAAAACTTTCTTTTATACATTCAATAGTAGGTTTTGTTGGTGATTCAATGCATATATAATATGCTTGAGAAATATATGCTGATAGTAATAGGTGTAATATTATAGTGAATATTCCTATTACTAAAAGAATACCTTCAGCTAAAAAATTATAGCTATAACCTATATTAATGGATGAGCCAGAATAATCTTTCTTTAATGCTTCACTAAGAGAAAAAGGCAATAGCAATGCTCCTATACATATTCCTTGAATAAGCCAAATAGGAATAATTCTAGAAAATGATAAGACACCTTTAAAAAGATCTTCTAGACTAGCTTCCTTATCATTAGAAATTAAATTTAAAGAAAAATTTGATAGGCCATAATTAATAATAGTTTCAATAAGACTAGTTATTATTCCAAATACAATAACTAATATTACTATTTTAAAAACTTCTTTGTTAGAATGGATAAGAAATTTACTTGCCATTTCTTCAAATCCACTAAATACAGTAGTGATTATCATGCCTATTAAAAATACACCTATGGCTAATCCCCAATGTCCTTTTAAATTATCTAGAGCACTTCTTTTTAGATCAGAGTAAATTATTCTATCATTCATATTCAATATCCCCCTCAGAGTTAATAAGTATAATTATAACATGTAATGCTAAAAATGGTAAAAATCAAAAGATGTTTTATGAAAAAATTAAGATTAACGTTATTAAGAATCTATTTAGTAATGATATAATATTATAGAAATAATTTTATTATATTATTACATAGAATTTGAGAAGCTATAGATATGAAGTATGAAATCATAAATATTATATGCTTAGGAGTGACGCAATGAAAGTAGGAATAATAGGAGGAACATTTGATCCGATTCATAACGCACATTTATATATAGCTTATGAAGCAAAAGAACAATTGAATTTGGATAAGACTATTTTTATGCCAACAGGAATTCAGCCATTAAAAACTGATAAGAAAATAACTCCATCAGAACTTAGATATGAAATGGTTAAAAAAGCCATAAAACCTTATAATGAATTTGAAGTTTCAGATTATGAAATAAATAAAGGTGGATTAAGTTATACTTATATGACATTAGAACATTTTAAAAAATCATATAATAATGAAGATATTGAATTATTTTTTATAACAGGTGCGGATTGTTTAATGAATATAGAAAAATGGAAGGAAGTAAAAAAGATATTATCTTTAAGCAACCTGGTTGTTTTTATGCGAGGTGGTGCAGATAGAGAAAAATTGCTACTTCAAAAAGATTATATTGAAAAGAAATATAATGCCAGTATAATATTTTTGGCACTTAAAGAGTTAGAAATATCGTCAACTGATATAAGAAATAGAATTAATGAAGGCAAGAAAATAGATTTTTTTGTTCCTGAGAGCGTAAAAAATTACATATATGCAAAAGGATTATATGAGAATAAAGAAGATGATAGTGAATTTTTGAATTGTTAAAAAGGATGGAGGAATATTTTATGTTATCAAGCAATGAAATAAAAGAATATTTAAAGAATAATCTAAAAGAAGAAAGATATAATCATGTATTAGGAGTTGCAGAAACTGCTAAAAAATTAGCAAAATTAAATAATGTAGAAGAAGATATAGCAGAAATTGCAGGTCTTGCTCATGATGTTGCTAAAAATATGAAAATAGATGAAATGAAAAAAATAATTGATGAGAACAATATTATTCTTTCAGATGTTGAAGAAAGAAGTAAGAACTTATGGCATAGTATAATTGCACCAATTGTAGCTAGAGAAAAATTAGATATTAAAGATGAAGAAATACTTAGTTCTCTAAGATGGCATACAACAGGTAAAGAAAATATGACAACATTAGAAAAAATAATATATATAGCAGATATGATTGAGCCAACAAGAGATTTCCCAGGAATTGAAGAATTGAGAGATATGACATTTGATAATTTAGATGAGGGAGTATTAGCAGGTCTTACTCATACAATGAAATTTCTTTTAGATAAAAATATATTAATTGATGATAATACTATGAAGGCAAGAAATTATTTATTAATGTATAATAAATAAGAATGAACTAAAAAAGAAAGTGAAAATTATTTAACATAAAGCTTTCTTAAGTAGAGGTGAATACTAATTATGGGGAGAAAGAAAAAGCATAAAAAAGAAGAGAGTGCTTTTTCCAAAATGGAAAAGTTTTTTTTAAGATCTGTATCTTTAATTCTAGCATTAGTTGTATTTTCAGTAGTATCAGCAGGAATTGCATTATTTAAGATATCAAATAACTCGATGCCAGATGGAGATAGTCCTGGTGTTGGAGAATCTTTAAATATACTGCTTATGGGTGTTGATATAGGTGATGTTAATCAAGTTGAAAATCAATCAATAAAAAGAACTGATACACTTATGGTTTTAAATTATAATCCTAAGACTAAAGGAGTAAATTTAGTATCTGTACCAAGAGACACATTAATAAATATTAATGGATCCCATTATAAAATAAATTCTGCATATGCGTTAGGTGGATATTCAAGATTAGAAACAGAAGTAGAAAACTTGCTTAATATTAATATAAATTACATAGTAAGGATAGATTATAATGCATTTAGAGAATTCATAGATGCAATTGGTGGCGTTGAAATGACTATCGATCAAGATATGTACTATGATGATGAGGGGCAAAATTTACATATTAATTTTAAAGCTGGTGAAACTGTCAAATTAGATGGAAAAAAAGCAGAAGAATTCTTTAGGTGGAGAAAAAACAACGATGGAACTGGACTTGTAACTGGAGATTTAGGAAGAATAGAAAATCAACAAAAATTTATAGCCAAAGTTGTTGATAAGTGTAAAAGTCCAATGATGATTTTTAGACTACCAGGAATATTAAATGCATTTGCAGACAATATTGAAACAAACATACCATCATATAAAGCTGTTGGATATGGATTGAAATTTTTACTTCATAGTTCAAATATGAATATGACAACTATAACAGGCGATTTAAAAATGATAGGTGGTCAATCTTATGTTATATTTAACCAATCATATAATACAGATATTATAAATGCATTAGGTGAAAATGCCGATAGTTCTGAGAATTCATCAATAAATTATAATGCAAGAATAAAAGTGCTTAATGGTACTAATATTAATGGATTAGCAAGTAAGGTAAAAGAAAAATTAGTAGCTAATGGCTATACTAATATTGATGTTGGCAATACTGTAGATACTGAAAAGAGTAGAATATTAAGTAATGATAGTCCTAATGCTAAGAAAATAAAAAAGATAGTTGATGTTAGTAAAATTGATAAAAAAGAAGATAAGCCAGAATATAATGATTATGATGCTATCATAATCATAGGCAACGATTATGATGATAAATTTTAAAGGAGATACTCCAAGATGAGCATTTTAGAAAAGAAAGTAGAGAATGTATTAGAAGAAGGGATTAAGCTTAGAGAATATCTAAAGAAGGAAATGGGGATTTCAACAAGATTAATAAGAAGTGCTTCAATACAAAAAAGAATATTTGTTAATGATGAAGTTGTTAAGATGAATCGTGTAATAAAAAATGGTGAGATAATTAAAATAGATTTAGAAAAAGATGAGAGCCAAAATATTGCACCAGAAAAAATTGATATTGAAATTGTATATGAGGATGAAGATATTTTGGTGGTAAATAAAAGACCATTTATGGTTGTTCATCCAACTAAAACATATCAAAGTGGAACTTTAGCTAATGGTGTTATAAATTACTTTATGGAAAGCAATCAAAACTGTATTGTACGATTAGTTTCAAGACTTGATATGAATACATCAGGACTTATAATAATAGCTAAAAATCAATTTTCTCATGGAATGTTATCAAAAGCTATGACTGAAAATAAGGTTGAAAAGAGATATTTAGCTATAACACATGGAATTTTTAAGGAAAAACAAGGAACTATAGATAAACCAATATATAGGCCAGAAGGAATTGAAAATGGAACTAGAAGAATAGTAGATGAAAGAGGACAAAGAAGTATAACGCATTATAAAGTTATTGAAGAATTTGGTGATTCAAGCTTGGTTGAATGTAAACTTGAAACTGGGAGAACACATCAAATTAGAGTTCATTTAAGCTACTTAGGTCATCCTATATATGGTGATGTTTTATATGGTGATGGAGATAATGAAGGAAATCTCATTGAAAGACAGGCGCTTCATGCTTATGGGCTTAACTTTAAATCACCAAGAACAGAAAAAGAACTTTCTTTAAGAGCTGAGCTTCCAGATGATATGAAGGAACTTATGAAGAAATTAAAGTAATTACTGAAATGTAGATAGATTTGTTTATGCAAAATAAGGATATATATTATTAAAGTGGTATATATATTACTTACAACAATCTACCTACATTTTTTATTATTTATTTTTTAGAATATAAGATGGGTTATTTAGTCCAGTTGGAAAATAAAATTCATCATAAGTATAAATTAATTATTTAGATATTGCTTTGCTAAATTTAAAAATTCTTTCAAAGCAGGTGAAATCCACTTGTTTTTATGATATATAACTTGTGAAATTATATTAAAATCTGGTCCAGCCCAATTAAGGGGGAATAGCCTACCGGATGATACCTCATCTGCTACCGCAACTTCTGGTAAAAGAGAAATACCAAGCCCGCTCATTGTAAATTGTTTAATAGCTTGAACACTACCTGTTTCTAAAGTGATATTTGCTTTGACACCAGCATCTTTTAAAATATTTTCAAATGCAGCCCTGTAGCTACATCCAGTTTCAGTTAAGATAAGAGGTTCATTTTCTAAATCATTAGGAAGAATTTCTTTTCTATTTATAAAAGGATGACCTGGAGAGGCCAACAGCAGCATCGGTTCTGGAAGTTCTATTTGAGAAATAAATTCATCAGAGTCGATTTTTACACCTAAAGAAAATGCAACATCAATAATATTATCACTTAAATAATGTCTAAAATCTGCACAACTTCCAAACTTTAAAGAGATATCTACACCTGGATAAAGTTTTCTGTATTCTTTTAATATTTCAGGAAGACGCAGTACACATAATGATTCAGCAGCACCAATAGTTAGAGTTCCACTAGGAATTTCATTAGTTGTAATATTATTTTTAATATCATCACACAATCTAAGCATTTGTTTAGCATAAGGTAAGAGTTTTTTACCTTCATGTGTTAAAGTTATATTTTTGCCTATTCTCTCAAATAATTTTACATTGAGCTCACTTTCTAAAAGCTTTATTTGTGTAGTAATGCTAGATTGAGCATATCCTAAGCTTTCAGCAGCTTTAGTGAAGCTTTGCAATTTACTTATTGTTAAAAATGCGTTTAATTGTTTAAAGTCCATGAAATCATCTCCATCAAAAAAAATGATTACTATAATAGAAATTATCAATTTTACTAATATATGTATAAATGGTATCATAAATTTAATAAATAAGCAAAATTCTTAAGAAGATGCTATTTCAAAATATATTAAAGAGTTTAACTTAAGAGGTCTATGTTTAAAGCAAAAAACATGGGTTTATTAAGATATAAACTATAATAAATATTAATAGAGGTGAGTATATGTCAAATAAATTAAGAGTAGGAATAATAGGTGCAACTGGTATGGTTGGACAAAGATTCGCATGTCTTTTAGAAAATCATCCATGGTTTGAAGTTACAACACTTGCAGCAAGTAAGAAATCAAGTGGAAGTGTATATGAGGATGCTGTTAAAGGTAGATGGAAGATGAGTGTTCCGATTCCAGAAAAATATAAAAAAATGGTTATCTTAGATGCAGATAATGTAGAAGAAGTATGTAGTAATGTTGATTTTGTATTTTGTGCTGTATCTTTAAATAAAGAAGAAACTAAAAAGCTTGAAGAAAGATATGCGAAGAATGAAACACCAGTTGTATCAAATAATTCAGCTAATAGATATGAATGTGATGTTCCAATGATTATTCCCGAAATAAATGGTGCTCATATTAAGGCTATTGAAGCTCAAAAGAAGAGACTTAGAACTAAGAGAGGATTCATAGCAGTTAAGCCAAATTGTTCAATACAAAGCTATGTGCCTGCTATAACAGCATTAATGAAATATGAGCCAGAAAGTATACTTGCGTGCACATATCAAGCAGTCTCTGGAGCAGGTAAAACATTTAATGAAATGCCGGAAATACTTGATAATGTAATTCCATTTATAGGTGGAGAAGAAGAAAAAAGTGAAAAAGAGCCATTAAAAATATGGGGAAAAGTTCAAGATGGAATAATAGTAAATGCTGAAGGACCAATTATAACAACTCAATGTATTAGAGTAGCAGTTGCTGATGGACATCTTGCAGCAGTATATGTTAAATTTAAGAATAAGCCATCAATTGATGAGATAATTAGTGCATGGGATAACTTTAAAGCACCAGAAGAAGTACTAAATCTTCCAAGTGCTCCAAAGAACTTTTTAAGATATTGCAGAGAAGAAAATAGGCCACAAACTAATTTAGATAGAGATTATCAAAATGGAATGGGAATTTCTATGGGAAGACTTAGAGAGGACAAGATATTTGATTATAAATTTGTATGTCTTTCTCATAATACTCTTAGAGGAGCAGCAGGTGGTGGAGTATTGTCTGCTGAATATTTAACTGCTAAAGGATATTTAACTGCTAAGTAACTAGATTAATTTTAAAGCTGATATGATAAATTTACTTGTTTCAGATTTATTTACTTCAACATTAGCAGATCTTGATGAATTAGAAGTTGTGGTAGAGGAATTGGATAGTAGTGTAATAAGTAAAATAATTAAAGATAACAATTATCATGATTATATATCTGCTAAAGATATTCCAGAGTGTATAATTTTGGCTCATGAAATCAGATTAGAACAGGTAATTGATAAAATAAAAAAAGAATGTAGATAGATTTTTATAAATAAATCCATCTGCATTCCTTAGAAGGTGGGTGTTTTAATACTTTTAGAATCAAGCACACATTTTTAGTTATACTATTTCTTTATTCTCTTTTTTGAAAAATTTATTGAAAATA
>SVCF01000006.1:128430-132528 GCA_015058475.1 Clostridium butyricum
AATACTTTTAGAATCAAGCACACATTTTTAGTTATACTATTTCTTTATTCTCTTTTTTGAAAAATTTATTGAAAATATAATTAGCCCTAAACCAACTAAAGCACCAGCTGCAACACTCAATACAGGAAAATTTTGCTTTGAAATTAAAGGAATATATTCCACAGACTCACCAGCAAGCAAATCTGTTGTTATAAACTCTTTTCCATTTACAGAAATAGTTCCTTTTAATATAGAATCATTTTTATTGAAGGAGCTTTTACTTAAATCCTTTGTTTCAACATCTATATTAGGTTTTACATTATTTTCTTCCCCTTTTTTTACTAGATAATTTATATCTTCAGATGCAAGAAGAGGAATTTCTAAATTATCTTTTATCTTATATGTTGATACTTCTTGATTTTTTTTATATAAATTAACTAAAGAAAAATTATCAAAACCATAGTCGAATACAGTTTTCATATCATGAAAATTCTGATTTTTATCTAATGCATTTAAAAAAGATGCAATTAACACATGTCCATCTTTTTCGGCAGCACACACATATGTATGGTTAGCAACTGTTGTGTAGCCATTTTTCCCTGATATAGCATACTTATAATAGTATTTAGAATTTTTATTTATCATATGATTTTTGTTGTTAACAATAAGAGTTCTTTCAGAATTATTTTTCATAACAATTTCATAGTATGGAACTTGTGATATTTTCATAAAGTCTTCATTTTTTATTGCTTCTCGCATGATTAATGCTAAATCATGAGGAGTGGTGATATGACCATCATCAGGAAGTCCACTTGGATTTTTAAATGTAGTATTTAAAGCTCCGATTTCTTTTGCTTTTTCATTCATAAGTACAGCAAAATCTTCTATACTTCCAGATATATGAATAGCTATTGCGTTAGCACAATCATTTCCTGATTCCATAATTAAGCCTAGAAGTAAATCATTCATTGTTAATTCATCACCATTTAGTAGTCCTATGGCAGTACCATCAATACTAGTAAAGTCTTGTGTAACTTTAACGATTTCATCTAAATTAGACTTTTCTAATGCTATTAATGCTGTCATTACTTTTGTTGTAGAGGCAGGTTCAAATTCTTTATTTTCATTTTTTCCAAATAGAACTTCACCAGTTGCAGAATCAATTAGAATAGATCCTTCAGCATTGATATTAGGCTCAGCTGTGGCATTTGCTTTAATATTAGAGAACACAAAGCAAATAAAAAATAGTAAAATCAATGTTTTTAAATATTTCCGCATTATTTTATTCTCCATAACAATTATTTTAATTACTCAGTATATTTTACCAAATAAATATAATTTATTCCACAGAAATTTAGATATAGTAAAAATTATAGAGTAATTTATATCATATGTGTCAATAATTTAAATATTAAAAGTTGATAGGAGAGGTATATGTTAGAAGAGCTTCTTAAGGATAAAAAGAAACTTGGTATATATATTATTATAGGAATATTATTGATTATTCTTGGAGTTACTTATTATAAAAATGGATATACGGAATTAAGAAAGAATAATGATGAAGACATATTTGTTGAGCAAAATGAAGAAATAAATATAGAAACAGAAAAAAACAATATTTATAATTTAGATGAATCAAATATTGAGTTAAAAGATAAAAGTATTGTTGTAGAAATAAAAGGTGAAGTAAATAGTCCAGATGTTTACATATTAAAAGATGAATCAATAGTAAAAGATGTAATAGATTTAGCTGGAGGGGTGACAGAAGAAGCAGATTTAAGTAATATTAACAGAGCAAAGAAATTACAAAATCATGAATTAATATATATCAGAAATAAGAATGAAGTAAGTGAAGAAAATATAATTAATGTTTTTGGAAATGCTATAGATGGAGTTTCTGATAACAGTAATCTTATTAATTTAAATTCTGCTACAATAGAAGATTTAAAGAGTTTAAATGGCATAGGTGATGCAAAGGCAGCAGGTATAGTGGAATATAGAGAGAAAAATGGTGGATTTTCCTCGATTGATCAAATAAAAGAGGTAGATGGGATAGGCGAAAAGATGTTTGAAAAGATAAAAGATAAGATTGAGATTTAATCATGTGAGTTTTACATTATTGTGATAATTGCAAGATTATGTGAAAGATTATATAATTGTATGTAGCATCTTCAAAGAGGAAATATTTTAAAGAGAAAACATCTTCATCAGCGTATCAATATTGGATATACTGCTAGGCTAGTACCTCACCAAGCATTATATGCCGATGAAGATGAGTTATAATGCTAGGCTAGTATCTCGCTTAGCATTATATGCAAATTAAAATGGGCTATACTGCTAAGTTCGTACCTCACTAAGCATTATATGCCTGACACATAACTGTAATACATTAATGATAATATATAGTATATGTTGCGGATTTTTATTGCTGGTAGTAAAAAGAAATGTGGAATACTACTAGGCTTATGCCTAACTAAGCATCATATTCCTGCCTGCCTGTTTATTCAATTCACTTAAATCTCTTATAGCAACATATAAGTAATTAATATTGATAATTAAGAAAATAAGAGGAATTTTAGGGGGAAAGTATATGTCAAAGAAGGTAGCAAGCATATTAATGAGCTTAATACTATCAGTATCGTTAATTGGCTGTGGAAATGGTAAAACAGATGATGAAGTTTTAAAAGAAAGTAATGTACCTGAACAAACAACTGATTTAATGGACAATTATTTGCAAGGTGAATGGGCAGAGGATCGTACTTTAGAGGATCTAAAAACTGTATTTGAAGAAAAGCTTGCTAAAGTGGAAGAAGTAACAAAAAATATGGGATTAGAGTATTCAATAGATGAAAAAGTAAAAAAAGTTGATGGAGCACAGATAACTGAAAAGGCAATTTATTTTGATAATGAAAATCCAGCACCAAATAAAATGGAAAGTATGTATTTTGGTATAAATATATATGGAGAAGATTTATCGAGTGGAGATATTGAATTAAAGTTAAGCTTGAAGTTTGATAGTAAAAGTGCAATAGAAAGTGGAAAATTTGATATAGGAGAAACATCTTTTGCAACGTACATAGAAGCCTTTACAGGTGAGGAAAATAGAGATTATTCAAACATAAATAATAGTATAATTGAACAATTAAAGAATGGTCAAGAAGAAGTAATTGTAAGCAATTCAACAGATGAAGGGTTAAAAGAAGAATATCTTGCTGATAAAGATTATATAGTATATAAATTATCAACTAAAAATTATAAATTTGCAGATGCAGAAATGAGTATGGAGTAGAAGTTTAGGAGGATATGTTTTGAAAAATGATGAAATAAAAGATGTAGTAAATAATGAAGATGAAGAAAAAGTAGAAGTAATTGAAAGTTCAGAGAAAAAAGATGTGGATTCAGAAGGTGGAGTTGAAGAAAAAAATGTCTTACTAAGTGATGAGTCAAAAGAAGATGATGAAAAAGAAATTAAAGAGCCTTCATTAATAAAAAGAATTTTATGTAATGTACTAGATCAGACAGTTTTAATTTCTGTATCGAGTATTGCTCTAATAGTATTTGATTTTCTAATAAAGTTTATTGGATATATGGTTGTAATGCCATTAGGTGTGCTACTTATTATATACTTTATTGCTAATTCTATATATGTTCCAATATTAAAAAAGAGTAAGTTTAAAAGAACTTTAGGAGAAAAAATATTTAATATATAGAAGGTTGATTATATTAAAATAAAAGGTTTCAGTACAAACTACTTAAAATGAATTTATGAAAAAATGCATTTAATTAGTTTGTATTTTTTATTGTAAAGTTTCAAATTTAACCAATAAAATTTAATAGCCTAAAAATGATTTTTAAATTATAATATGATAGGCACTTAGAAAATGTGTTTAGGATTAAAAGTGACAGAAGCTAAATAAAAAAATTATTGTGCAAATATTTTAAGCCTGATAAAATACCCAGGATATAAGTGAGAACCCAAATTTTATATTTGGCTGATCGAACTTACTCCTATGAACGGATGTGAATAGTGAGTTTCCTTTAAAAAGTGGTAGATTTTAAATAAAAAATACTTGTTCAAACATTTAAAACAAGATAAAATACCCAGAATATAAGAATATA
>SVCF01000046.1:0-9571 GCA_015058475.1 Clostridium butyricum
TTTAGTTTATTTGTCGTGCAAAAAATATATAGAAAACCTGCTAAAAAAACTTGATTTTTCTTAGCAGGTTTAAACATTAATGATTGTGCCCAAAACCGTTTGCTCCCATGTAAAATGTGACAAACAATTTTGGAACAATCATTAATGAAAAATTCTAAAGTTACATTTTTGAATGCAAGACACCGCAAAATATGAGAACTTTATTTCTTTGTTTTATCTAAAATTATAACATTTATATTATTGCTCTAAATAAATGTATTATTTAATTAAAGAATAGTTATTTATACATGTTAAAGATTTAGAAAATTAATATTTTATCATTATTTTAACAATTAATAATAAATAAACTTGAAATTACTTAATAAATTATATAAAATAGTATTGTTAGTAAATTATACCGTGTAGTTCAATGGTAGAACGGCAGTCTCTGGAACTGCATGTTGTAAGTTCGAATCTTACCACGGTAGCCATAAGATTATAAATGGTGAGCGTTCATGTTTTATGTGAATGCTCACTTTTTATGTTTTGTGATTTTTTAACAATTGTAAAAATAAAGGGCTATTCAATGCTAATGAATTGGTACAAAGAGTCAAGTTTTATGGCTGCATTATCTTTCATGATATGTTGTATATTGTTGACAGTTAGATATTAATAAATCATATGAATACTATAAACAAGCACTTAGTGATGAAAGTCATATTGCCTATTTAGTATTTGATGAAAACAATTTTGTCGGAGGGAAATTAAATGTTAGATTTTTTATTGGTGGCTTTGCCTTGGATGGTTATGGGAATTTCAGTTGCCATTGCAGCGGTCAATTTTAGTGGAAAAAGGGAAAAATTGAACATAGAAGAACATAAAGAAGCTGATAAGAAAAAGTCTGGAAGTATAGAAGAAGAGAAGGATTATATGTCCGCCGGAATGTATTTTGGAATGTGCTTTGGAAGTGTGTTAGGTTCATTAGGAGTTGTATCTCTTTCATATGGAATCAGTTTTGGTATGCTCATAGGAATGGTTTTAGGGATGTGTATTAAGAAAAAATAAATCATAAAAAATAGACCTATAAGATACATATATCCTATAGGTCTGTATTAATTTTATGAAATGTACAATAATAAATTGGTATTTGTTTGTACGGGATTGATATTTAGTTGTGTGAAACTAAATATATTTTTATCAGTTAGTAGTGTGCAGTACTAACTGATAAACTAGCTTTGTATTATACTTAAAGTGTGGAAGTTTAAGTATATGGTTAATTACTAAATATTAAGAAGCAATATCGATTTTGTGTGTTAAATTGGTATTACTATCTTAGTATATATAGATTGGAGCATTATATATTATTATCATAAAAGGAGTCTTTTATTCATACTACAAAATTAAGCGATGAATTTGTATTGTAGTACAGTAAATTTTAGTTATTAGTCTTCTAATTTTATAAGAAAAGTTAGAAGAAATTCATGTACATTTAATAAAATTATTATTATCTAACCGAAAACAATATGAAAATCATTCTCAATTAAATAATAAACTACTTACAAGTAATTGTCAACAATTTTTTGTGTGTAGAAATAAGAAGTTCAGAAAATAGACTTTTTAAATTTAATAATATATAATAAAAATATTAAGATATACAATAGAAAAAATCTTGAAGTTTATTTGATAAATTTACACTAATGTTTATCGTATATAAGGAGGGGGAACTTATGAAAGCGTCTGCAATATTAAAATACAAAGTAGAAGATGTTTTTAAAATATTTATTAGAGCTGCTAAAAGAGATTTTAAGGATTTTAATGAAGAAAATCCAGTAGGATGTAAAATAGTTAAAACAATATATTCTGGAGCTAAGCCAATTGAATGTACTGTAGAAATAACTGAGTATGAAAAGAATAGAAAATATGTGATAAAAACAATGCATTCAATATCTACATGTACATCATCATATCTTTTTTATGAGCAAAAAGATGGAAGTACTTCAATACAATTTGAAGAGGATCAAGGTAGCGATGGATTTTTTTCGTCAATGACATTATGGCTTCAAAGAATAATGGCTAAGCGTCAATTTAAATTACGATTTAATAACCTTATAGAGTCATTAGAAAATGAGTTGAAAACATATACAGAAAATGTGAAAAAAAGCACAAAAAATATTGAAGAAAACTGCTAATATATTAAAAGTAATAAAGACATCTCGTAGAAAGAGATGTCTTTATTGTTAGAAATTATAAACTAAAACATATTAAATAGCCCAATTACCATCTTTAAATACTTGGACTTTAGAACCATCTTTTTTAATACCAACAATATTAGTATCTTTAGTTCCAATCATAAAGTCTACATGAGTTAACGAACAATTGGCCTTAGATTTTAATAAGTCATCATTACTCATCTTCTCTCCATTTTTTATACATGAAGGATAAGAAGAACCAAATGCAAGATGACAAGAAGCATTTTCATCATATAAAGTATTATAAAAGATAATATTAGAATTTGAAATTGGAGAGTCAAAAGGCACTAATGCAACTTCTCCTAAATATTTTGAACTTTCATCGCTATTTATTAATTCTTTTAAGATATCTAAACCAGTTTGAGCAGTACAATCTATAGCAGCACCATCCTTAAAAGTTACTGAGAAATTATCTATAAGATTTCCCATATAGCTTAATGGTTTTGAACTATAAACTATTCCATTAACTCCATCTAATTTTGGAGTGGTAAATACTTCTTCAGTTGGCATGTTAGCAATGAAATTAATTCCAGACTCTGTTTTATCTTCTCCTCCACACCAAACATGATTATGTACAAGTTCTATTTTTAAATCGGTTCCTAAAGAATTTGTAAAATGTAAACAATCAAAATCAAAGTCATTTAATTTTGATACTTTTTCATGAAGAGTACTAACATGTTTACTCCAGGCATCTATAGGATCATCATCTAGAATTCTCATAACTTTAAATATAGAATCCCATAATTTTTCTACAGCATCATCTGGGTCAAGAGAATCAAAGACCTTAGTTGCCCAGCCTTCTGTAGGAACAGACACTATACACCATGAATTTTTATTTGCATTGCAGGCTTCAGAGTATTTTTTTAAAGCTTGCTTTCTGCTTTTTTGAGCAGCTGAAATTTTTTCTGGACTAATTCCTTGTAGAATATTAGGATCAGCAGCTGATATGCTCAAAAAAGCTGCCCCTTTATCAACATAATAGTCATATTTATCTCGTTCAAAATCTGGAGTAAATGATAATATTTCTTTAGTAGAATTCATAAATCTAATTTTGCTGAATTTTTCATCGCTATAATTAATAACTACATCAGAAGCACCACATTTATAAGCTTCATCAGCAATCATTCTGGCAAAATCACTACAATCAATAGGGCTATTGATTACTAGTAACTGATCTTTTTGAATATTTACACCTTTTTTTACAGCTAATTGTGCGTATTTTAATAAAAAAGTATTAAACATTTTTTCACCTCACTAATCAAATTATATTTATACTACGATTATGTCACTATTTCTTATACATATCAAATAAAATAAAATTTATTAAATTCACGAATAAAAATAATCTGGTTATTTTACCGGTTTGTTGAAAAGGATTTTTTGAATAAAAGAGGTAACAATAAGAAATATATATTGAATTTGATGTAATTTATATACTTTAAGTCGTACAATATAGTATAATTATTTATAAATATATTTTAAAGTATGTATTTTAGTAGGGGGGATATCTCACTACTAAATTTATTTGAATATAAAAATTTAATTATAAAACAATGGAGGATTTTAATGAAAAGATTATTAATTTTAGATTCAAACTCACTTATGAATAGGGCTTTCTTTGCTCTGCCTCCTCTTACAAATAGTGATGGAATAAATACTAATGCCATTTATGGCTTTATGAATATGTTATTTAAAATGAAAGATGAAATAAATCCAGATAGCATAATAGCTACTTTCGATTTGAAAGCACCTACATTTAGACATAAGGAATATTCTGAGTATAAAGCAGGAAGAAAAAAGATGGCTCCAGAGCTATACGAACAATTTCCAATAATGAAAGATATTCTTAAGCTTATGGGCATAAAGATATTTGAAATAGAAGGATTTGAGGCAGATGATTTAATAGGTACAGTATCTAAATTTGCTGAAGAAAATGAGATAGAAGTATTTATTGTTACAGGAGATAAGGATGCACTCCAACTTGCTTCAAAAAGCACAAAAGTTGTAATAACTAAAAAAGGTGTTAGTGAAACAGCTGTATATGATGAAAAAGCTTTTATAGATGAATATGAAGTGACTCCAACTCAATTTATAGATGTAAAAGGCCTTATGGGAGATAAATCAGATAATATTCCAGGGGTTCCAGGCGTAGGAGAGAAAACAGCATTTAAGCTTATAAAGGACTATGGATCAGTTGAAGAAGTATTAAAGAATATAGATAATATTTCAGGTAAGAAGCTAAAAGAAAATTTAGAAAATAATGCTCAGCAGGCTGTGTTTTCTAAAAAATTGGCGACTATAATGAGAGATGTACCAATAGAATTAAAATTGGAAGATATTAATTCTATGGATGATGAGAATATATCAGAACTTAAGAAAAAACTTATTAAGCTTGAAATGAAATCAATACTATCTAAAATTAAAAATGATGAAGAACCAGAGGAATGTAATATAGAAGTTAAGAATATAGATAATATTGCAGCGATGAAAGAATTTTTTTCAGAATCTAAAGAAAGAGTGTATATAGATTATACGTTAAAAGATTCATCTACTTATTCAAAAATGGCACTAGAAAGTCTATTTTTAGGAGAAAAAAATCTTGGAGTAGTGATAGATTTTGATAAAATAATTAACGAAAATAAGGAAGAAGCTTTAAGTATTCTAAGAGAATGCATGGAAAATAAAAGTATAAAAAAGACAATACATGATGGAAAAAATTTGGTTACATTTTTAAATAAAAATAATATAAAAATACAGGGATTTGATTTTGATACAGCGATAGCTGCATATTTAATCGATTCATCTAAAAGTAAATATGATATATTAGAATTAGTTAATCATTATATTGGTGACAATCCAAATGGAGAAGGTATTAACTTTAAAGGAGCAGTTTCTAGTTATATGCCAGCTATTTATAATGAATTAAAAGAAAAACTCCATAATGAAAATATGGATGAACTTTATTACACTATTGAGCATCCTCTAATATTTGTACTTTCATCAATGGAAAGCATAGGGTTTAACATAAATGCAGAGATGTTAGATGAACTTCAAATTAAGTTTAAAAAAGAAATTGAAGAAACACAAGCAGAAATATATAGGATTGCAGATGAGGAATTTAATATTAGTTCACCGAAACAGCTTGGAAAGATATTATTTGAAAAATTAGATTTGCCAGTAATGAAGAAAACAAAAACTGGATATTCAACAAATCAAGAAGTGCTAGAAAAACTTATGGATAAGCATGAAATAATACCTAAAATAATGTATTATAGACAAATAACAAAGATAAATTCAACATATGTAGAAGGTTTAAAAAATGTAATTGATAAGGATGGACGCATTCATTCAAACTTTAATCAAACTGTGACAACAACAGGTAGATTATCAAGTACTGAGCCTAATCTTCAAAATATCCCTATTAGACATGAAATGGGCAAGGAGATAAGAAAAGTATTTATACCATTAGAAAAAGATGATATTTTGGTTTCAGGTGACTATTCACAAATAGAACTTAGAGTTCTTGCACATATTGCAGGAGACGAAAATATGATAGATGCATTTAAGCATCATAGTGATATTCATACTAAGACAGCATCAGAAGTATTTAAAGTACCAATAGATGAAGTTACATCTCTTATGAGAAGTAGAGCAAAGGCAGTAAACTTTGGTATAGTTTATGGAATAAGTGCATTTAGTTTAGCACAAGATTTAAAGATATCTAAAAAAGAAGCGGAAGAATATATGGCTATTTATTTTGAAAGATATCCAAAAATCAAAGTATATTTAGAAAATGTAGTTGAAGATGCAAAGAAAACAGGGTATGTATTAACTATCTTGAATAGAAGAAGATTTATACCAGAAATTAAGTCATCAAATAAAATAGTGAAAGCCTTAGGAGACAGATTAGCTATGAATGCACCTATACAAGGTAGTGCTGCAGATATAATAAAGCTTGCTATGGTTAATGTTTATAAGAAATTAAATGAGAAGAAGTTAAATAGTAAGTTAATACTTCAAGTTCACGATGAACTTATCTTGAATGTTAAGAAAGATGAATTTGAAGAAGTAAGAAATCTTTTAATAGAAGAAATGGAAAATGCAATTAAGTTATATGTAGATTTGGATGTGGATATCAATAGTGGTGCTACATGGTATGATGCTAAATAGAGAATAATTTACAATAAAAATATGTATTTTTTATATTAAAGGTGGTTTATTAAAGTGATAAAAATTGGATTAACAGGTGGAATAGGTAGTGGAAAAAGTACTGTTTCTGCTATTTTGAAGAATAATAAATTTAAAATTATAGATGCTGATAATATAGCTAAAGAAGTTCTTGAAAAAAATCCACAGATTTTAGAAACTGTTAGAGTAGAATTTGGTTCTGGATTTTTTGACTGGAGAGGTGAATTTAGGAGAAAAGAATTTGGAAATCATATATTTAGATTTCCAAAGCAAAGAATTAAATATGAGCAAATTATTATGCCTTACATTAAAGCTTCTATAGAAAAAGAATTAGATAATTATAAGAAGAAAAAAGAAAAGATTATTATTTTAGATGCACCTACATTAATAGAAAATAAAATGCATGAAGAAATGGATTTTGTTATATTAGTTTGTGCAGATAATTCAGTGCAGATAAAAAGAATTATTGAGAGGGATAAGTTAAACAAGGTGGATGCTGTTAGTAGGATAAATTCACAAATGTCTATGGAAGAAAAAAAAGAGTATGCTAATATACTTATAGATAATAATGGAGATTTAGAAAACACTAAAAAGCAAGTAGAAGACTTAATTAAATTTTTGAAATTAGTATGTTAGATGGGAGAAGAAAATGAAATTCCTAAGGAAGATTTTTTGGCTTATAGTAGTTTTTGCATTAGTAACATTAGGCTTTAGATATGTTGTAAAAGAGAAAATTTTCCCATATAAATATCCAGAGTATGTAGATACCTATAGTTCAGAATATGATTTAGATCCTTTGTTTGTATTGGCTGTAATGAAGACGGAAAGCAACTTCAATGAAAGTGCACATTCTCATAAAGATGCAGTAGGATTAATGCAGATAACAGGGAATACAGGTGAGTGGATAGCCGGTGAAATGGGGCTAATAGGATTTTCAAAAGATGATCTATACAATGAAGAAGTTAATATACAGATGGGATGTTGGTATCTAAGAAGATTGATGGATATGTTTAATGGTGACAAGGATTTGGCTATGGCAGCATATAATGCAGGGCCGACTAATGTTAGTAGCTGGCTTGAGAATGAAGAATATTCATTAAATGGAGAATCACTTCATTACATACCATTTGGAGAAACAAAGAAATACGTTGATAAGGTAAATGTGTATTATAATGTTTATGAATTTATTTATAATGAAGAATATAGTTTTTTTGATATAAATAGAATAATTGATTTATTTAAGCAAATTATAAATGTTCATATATCATATTTTATGTGATTTTAAGGGTATATTTTAAATATGCCCTTATCTATTTTTAAAATAAAATCTATTTATTAAGGTAAATGTATTATTCTACATTTGCTTCAAAGCTATAAGTTTTAATTAGCGCTTTTTTATAGATAAGAAAGTAAATTTACAAGATAAATTATAAAAAAATAAATACATCAATACAAATTTCTATGAGAAATGATGAGATAATATTGACAAAACCAAAATAAATAGGTATTATAAAGTGAAGATAAGCAGACGTGGTGGAATTGGCAGACACGCAGGTCTAAGGAGCCTGTGTCTTCAAGACATACGGGTTCAAGTCCCGTCGTCTGCACCAAAATAATAGATAAAATAAGGATATCTCTATGTGTATATAGAGATATCCTTATTTTTAATGTATAAGAAAATATAAAAAAAATTAAATTTATTTTGTAATATGCAGTTATTCTAAAGTAACTTATGTATTCATAAATGCAACTTAATTAGAGATTTATTGTAACTCTCATATATAGAGATATACTTATATTAAAGTAAACAGTATAATGTGATGGAGGTATAATATGAATATATTAGTTTTAAATGGGAGTCCAAGAGGGAATAACAGCAATACAATGAAAATTACAGAAGCATTTTTAGATGGGATTAATTTAAAAAACTCATATTGTATAGAGATAATAAATCTTATTGAATCAAAAATTTTACCATGTAGAGGATGTTTTAGTTGTTGGAGAAAAACACCAGGAAAATGTATTATTGATGACGATATGACAAGTTTAAGAGAAAAGTATATAAATGCAGATATAATTATATGGTCATTTCCTTTATATTATTTTGGTATGCCATCACATGCTAAAGCATTTTTAGATAGATTGCTTCCATTTAATAAACCACAAATAAATAGAGAAAATGATGGTAGCAATTCGCATTCTTTAAGATATGATTTTTCAAATAAGAAATATATTCTTATTTCTACATGTGGATTTGGAACTATAGAAAAGAACTATGAAGCTTTAATTAATCAATTTAATAGAATTTATAATTATGATTATACAAAGATTATTTGCCCACAAGGAGAATTATTTAATCAACCATATTTAGAGGAAAGAAAAAATGAATATTTAGGTTTTGTAAGAACTGCTGGAAAGGAATTTGCAGAAAATAACAAAATCAGTGAAGAAATAAATAAAAAGCTTTCAGAACTTCTTTATCCAGAAGAAGAGTTTATTGAAATGGCTAATATTTATTGGGAATCAGAAGATGAAGAATCAGAAATTAATTTATTAAATATAGATTTAAGAAAAGAAGATAATTCAAAAATTAATCAAGAAAATGATGAGAGCTATAATTTTATGAAGTATATGAAAAATGGATATAATATAGATTCATATAAAAAGGATATTGTTTTAGAAATGTATTTTACAGATATAAATAAGACTTATCAGCTTCTATTAACAAAAGAAAAGTGTATTTTAAAAACTGAAGATTTTTTTCCATATACTACAAGAATAGAAAGTGCATTTGAATTATGGAAAAATATATCTAGTGGAAAAGTTAATGGAGCAGAAGCTTTAATAAAGCGAAAATATAAAGTTAAAGGGAAAATTTCAATATTAATGAAAATGGATGAATATTTTGGTTAATTAATTAGCTTGAATAGATATTATAAATTAATATATGTATAAAGGTTATGCTTAAAAGATTATTAGTTATTAAGCATAACCTTTATATAAAACAGGATAATTGTAATACTAAATTAATCCATGTTTTTTAAAACTATTGTAAATTCCACCTTCATCATGGGTATCTGTAATTTCATCAGCAATATCTTTTAATCCTTGCTTTGCATTACCCATGGCAATACTTAAAGCGCAATAATTAAACA
>SVCF01000046.1:9671-15991 GCA_015058475.1 Clostridium butyricum
TGTAATTTCATCAGCAATATCTTTTAATCCTTGCTTTGCATTACCCATGGCAATACTTAAAGCGCAATAATTAAACATTTCTGCATCATTCATTCCATCACCGATAGCAATAGTATTTTCTTTACTAATATTTAAGTGATTTAATAGTTTTTCAATAGCTGTTGCTTTATGAACACCAGGAACTCCTAATTCACCACTATCATCTCCAAAAGCAGGAACTGTGCAATGAATAACTTCGAATTCATTTTCAAATTCTTTTTTTATATCTTCAAATGAGATATTATCAGGTTCTAAGAAACAAGCTTTGTTAACATCATTTCTATACAAATCTTCTCCAAGAATTAAGGCTTCAATAAAATGGTCAGGATTATTTTCTTTTCTTTCTCTAGCGATTGGATCATTTTCTACATCTCCATAAATACATTTTTCTAATTGAGGGATTAAATTTTCACTAGCATATAAACCACCATTAGACTCAATATAGAAGTTTACAGAATTCTTATTGAAGAAATCAACTAAATGTTTTACATTTTCCTCACTGACTTTCATGTGATAAAGCATTTCGTCTCCTACTTGAACATATCCGCCACCAGCACCAATTACACCATCAAATCCAATATCCATTATAAAGTCATATAATTCAGCTTTTGAACGTCCAGTGCATAAATAAATTAGATGTCCATTTTTTCTAGCTTCTTTTACTGCAATTGCAGCTGACTCTGGGACTAAGCCCTTGTCATTACATAAAGTTCCATCAACGTCTAAAAATATTATTTTTCTATCTGACATAATAAATCTCCATTCTAAAAAATATTATATATTTTCTAAATATTAAAATAACAGTTTTTATTTATAATTTTTATAATAAATGAAATGTGAATATTATTTAAATAAGTATTTGCTAATAAATAATATAGCATGTCCAATAAAATATTAGAAGTTTTTCTAAAGATTTAGTAACATAGATAGTCTATAGGTTATTTGTTTTTTTATAAAACGAAGTGTTTTATATGGGTTATATAATAAGATATGTAGAAATAAGAATAATGAAATTTATATAGGTTATAATTACACTTCTATAAACATATTTATATATTAATAAAAATGTAATATTAAGATATATTAAGGAGTAAGATATGAGCGAGGAAGTTAAAGGAAAAAAGAAAATTAGAATATTTCAATTAATAATTGCAATAATTATACCATTAGCAATTGGAGGTATTACTACATTACTAATACCTAATATACAATCAACATATGAAAGCTTAAAAAAGCCATTTTTTGCACCACCATCAAATGTATTTCCAATTGTATGGACTATTTTATATGTGTTAATAGGAATAGCTTCATATAAAGTTTATATAAAGAAGTATGATGGAATAGATACAAGTTCAGCTTTATTTGTTTATGGAATACAATTAGTACTTAATTTATTATGGTCATTTATATTTTTTGGTTTTAGGCTTTATGGACTAGCATTCTTAGAACTTGTTATATTATTTTTATTTGTAATTTTAACAGCAGTAAGATTTTATAAAAAAGCAGGTTTAAAACCATTTCTATTATTTGTACCATATATTTTATGGCTTTTTTATGCAGGAATATTGAACTTTTTTGTATGGATGCTTAATGAAATGTAGAGTATAATATTAAGTAGCTTTGAATTATTCAGAGCTATTTGTTTTTTAAAAAGAATACACTATTATGATCTATGCTTTGGAGAGGATTGAGGAATTTTTTACTGGTTTTATGTGACTTTTAGTGTTAATATATAAATTGCTGAAAATATAAATAAGGCGAGGAGGTACCGATATGGCAAAAGTAGTGATAGCAGAAAAACCATCTGTTGCAAAGAATATTGCAGATGCATTTAAAATAAAAACAAGAAGAGATGGATATTTTGAAGGTAATGGCTATTATATAACTTGGGCATTTGGGCACCTTTTGCAACTTTATGATGCAAAGGATTATGATGAAAATATGAAGGGATGGAAATTTGAAAAGTTTCCGTTTATTCCTGAAGATTTTAAATATAAAGTCAAGTGTGATAATGTAGATAGAACAATTGAAGATAAAGGTGCTAAAAAGCAACTTGGAATAATCAAAGGATTAATTGACAGAGAAGATGTTGATGGTGTAATTTCTGCAACAGACTATGACCGTGAAGGTCAGGTTATAGCAGATGAAATATTTAATTATTTTGAAGTTAAAAAACCAATATATAGACTGCTTTTAAATGAATGGACGCCAGATGAAGTAAAAAAGGGAATGGAAGCTTTAAAAGACAATAAAGAAATGCAACCACTTCAAGATGCAGGCATAGGACGTCAATGGAGTGATTGGATTATTGGAATTAATTTAACTTCTGTAAGTACGTTAAAATATAAATTTGAAGAAAATAAAACTATAAATATAGGTAGGGTTTTACTTCCTACTCTAAAGATTATTTATGATAGAGATAAAGAAATAGAGAATTTTACAGCCACAACTTATTATAAGCTAAATTCAAGTTTTAAAACTTCTACTAATGAAGAATTTGAAGGCTTATACTATGAAAATGAATCTGAAAAGTTTGATAAAAAGGAAGATTTAGACAAAATATTACCATTACTTGAAGGTGAAACTGCTAAAATAATTGATAAACAGACAGAACTTAAAAAAGAATATCCACCTTATTTATTTAATTTATCTAATTTGCAAGGATATATTACAAGTAAATATAAGGGATGGACATCTGATAAGGTGTTAAAAGTAGCACAGTCTCTTTATGAAAAGAAGTTTACAACATATCCTAGAACCGCAAGCTCAGTTTTAGAAGAAAGTTTAAAGGATAGAGCAAAGAAGGTTTTAGATATACTTAAAGCTGGATTACCTTATGAAAAAGAAATTAAATTTCATACATCAAAAAGAATTTTTGATAATTCAAAGGTAGAAAGCCATAGTGCAATAACTCCAACATACATAAAACCAACAGGTTTATCAAAAGATGAACAGATTGTTTATGATGCCATTAAAAATAGATTTATAATGCAGTTCATGCCTATAGCTGAATTTGAAGAAACAAAAGCTACTTTAAAAACTAAGAATCCAGAAGTTAAAGGAATATTTGTAGCTAAGGGAAAAATAAAGCTTGTTGAAGGATGGAAGGTAGTTGAAAAGATTGAAAGTAAGGATGTAATTCTTCCTAAAATAGAAGTTGACGAAGAAGTAGATATCACTAAATCAAAGGTAAGTTCAGTTACTAAAAAGCCACCAAAGCATCATACAGAAAAAACTTTGCTTAGGGTTATGGAGACTTGTGGTAAAGGTGTTGAAGGTAAAGAAGATTCTGAAGAAATGATGCAGGCCATATTAAGTGGATATAGTATAGGAACACCAGCTACAAGAGCTGAAACTATAAAGAAGCTTAAGGATATAGGGTATTTAAAGACAAAAGGAAAAAGTCTTATTGCTACAGAGCTTGGAAGAAATATAGTAGAGATATTCCCAGTTAGAGATTTACTTGACTTAGAATATACAGGTAAACTTGAAAAAACTCTTTCTGATATTGAAAAAGAAAAGTTTACTAAAGCAGATTTTATGAAACTTATAACTGATTTTACTATAAATTCAGTTGAATTAATAAAGAAAGATGATAAAGCCTTATCAAGATTTAAAGTTGAGATTCCAAAGGATGTAGAAAACATAGGTCCATGTCCTATTTGTGGAAATCCAGTTGTTGAAGGAGAAAGAGGCTTTGGATGTAGCAATTGGAAGAATGGATGTAAATTTACCATATGGAAAGATGATAAATTTATAAGTTCATTTGGAAAGAATGTTTCTAAAGAAATGGTTCAGATTTTACTTAAAAACGGAAAAGTTGGATTTAGAAATTTGAAAAGCAAAAAAGGTAATACTTTTTCAGCTTATTTTAGATATGAGAAAAATGAAGAGACAGGATATTTTAATTGGAAAATGGAATTTATAGATAATAGATAAAAGAATTTGTGCGTATATATAATTTATATATGCACAGATTTTTTTATATTAGTTAATCTAACTATACAACTAATATTATGATTTGTATGCATATATTCAGTATTATTGATGCTAACGTTTACTATATGCTTTTTTAAAAATAAACTAATTATGAATGCAGACATTAATTATTAGGGGGAATTAGAATAATGAATAATATTTTCATTAAAAATAAGCCATTAAAAACTTTGGTTAATTTATATAGAGGAAATTATATTAAATTATTTATATCATTTATATTTTTCGTAATAAAAAGTTCTCCAGTATGGGTAATGCCTATTGTAGTTGCAAATTTAATTAATTTAATTAGTAGCTCAGGAGATAATAATAAAGATGGATTTATATTAAATATTTCTATAATGTTAATTTTAATTATAACAAATATACCGGCAAATTTAATATGTGCACGTTATAGAAGTTTAGCTATAAGATATGTTGAATCTAATATAAGAAGCGGTCTTATTAAAAAGTTACAGGTTTTATCTATTCCTTATCATAAGCATCTGCAATCAGGAAAGCTTCAATCAAAGGTATTACGAGATGTGGAGTCAATTACTAATTTATCAAGGCAGATTGGTATTACAGTTTTACCAATAATAATTAGTATTGTTGTTACATTTAGCATTACAGCTACTAAGAATAAATATGTTGCATTATTTTTTCTAGCAGCAATACCAGTAGCTTTTTTTATAATTGTTATATTTGGAGAAAAAATAATAAATAAGAATATACAATTTAGAAAGAATATTGAGGAAATGTCATCATCGGTAGCACAAATGGTTGAGATGGTTCCAATAACAAGAGCACATGCTTTAGAGAATTTAGAAATAGAGAGAGTAAATAATAAAATACATAAAGTCAAAAAAAGTGGATACCTAGTAGATATTTTAAATGAATTTTTTGGATCATGCGGATGGGCATCATTTCAAATAATGCAACTTGGATGCTTAATATTTACAGGATATTTAGCAATGACAAAAAGAATAGAGGTTGGAGATATTGTTCTTTATCAAAGTTATTTTATGTCTCTCTTAGGAGAAGTAAATGCGCTTATTAATGTATATCCAGATTTAGTTAGAGGATTTGATGCAATTAATTCTGTTGGAGAGATATTTTTCGCTGATGATATAGAAGATAGTAAAGATAAAAAGGAAATAAAAAATGTAGAAGGAAACTATAAATTTAATAATGTTTATTTTAAATATGAAGATGGACAAGATTTTATAATAGATGATTTTAATATGGAGATAGATAAAGGAGAGACTATTGCATTTGTAGGGGAATCAGGTGGTGGGAAAACAACATTGCTTGATTTAATTGTAGGTTTTTTAAATCCTACCAAAGGACAAATATTACTAGATGGACAAGATATGCAGATATTAAACTTAAAGACATATCGTAAACATATTGCAGTAGTACCTCAAAATACAATATTATTTTCAGGAAGTATACGAGAAAATATTACTTATGGGGTAGATGTAAGTGAAGAGAAATTAACGGATATTATAGAAGCAGCATGTTTAACTGAAGTAATAGAAAAACTTCCAGATGGATTAGAAACATCTGTGGGAGAACATGGGGGAATGTTATCAGGAGGACAAAAACAGCGTATAGCAATTGCAAGAGCACTTATACGTGACCCAAAAGTAATTATCCTAGATGAAGCTACATCAGCATTAGATAATAAAGCAGAGGTACATGTGCAAAAGGCTATGGAAAATTTAATTAAAGGAAGAACTACATTTATAGTTGCACATAGACTTTCTACTATTAAAGATGCAGATAGAATTGTTGTAATAGAAGGCGGAAAAATTATAGAAGAAGGTCCATATGAAAAGCTTATGGAAGAAAGAAGAGTATTTTATAAATTAATTAATGGATTACTAGAGGAGAAACAGTAAGTAGGAATTATAAAATGTAATAGACAAAGATGTATCAGTTGTAGAGAAAAAATATCTCAATTGATACATCTTCTTTTTATTTTTACTTAATATTATAAAGTTAAACATACCTGTATCATAATGTCAGAACCATATCATAGAAATAATCATATTATACAGCATAAATATTAATAGGAGATGTTTTGATGAAAAGAAAGCTAAAAGCATTTGTTTCTGTAATAATGATAATGATGTTTACAACTATTATGCTTATAGGATGTGGAGAAGCTAAAGATGAAAATATAACAAAAGTTAGATTAAATGAAGTAACACGTTCAGTTTTCTATGCTCCAATGTACATTGCAATTAGTGAAGGGTTCTTTGAAGAAAATGGTATACAAATTGATCTTCAAACAGGTCAAG